>JBFJTN010000001.1:0-69233 GCA_041625325.1 Oceanococcus sp.
GCGATGAAGTCGGTGATGCTGAAGTCGATTTCGTGACCGACCGCGCTCAGGGTCGGGATGTTCGATGCGGCGAGGGCCCGGGCCACGGCCTCGTTATTGAAAGCCTGCAGATCCTCCAGCGAGCCGCCGCCGCGGGTGAGCAGCAGCACGTCGCATTCGTCACGGCGCTGTGCGGTGTGCAGGGCCTCGATGATGCGGGCCGGCGCGTCCGCGCCCTGGACCGGAATCGGGTAAAGGATCACCCGGGCCAGCGGATTGCGGCGGGCCAGGGTGGTGAGCACGTCATGAATGGCGGCGCCCTGCGGCGAACTCAGCACGCCGATGCAGCGTGGCGCTTCGGGCAGCGGCTGCTTGCGGGCGGCATCGAACAGGCCCTCTTCGGCCAGCTGCCGCTTCAGGCGCTCGAAGGCCAGGTGCAGGGCGCCGGCGCCGGCATCTTCCATCTGGTCGACGATCAGCTGCAGCTCGCCGCGGCCGGTGAAGATGCTGGGCTGGCCGTGCAGCAGCACGCGCTGGCCGTTGGTGGGCGGCTGGCAGCGCAGATTGCGGTTGCGGAAGAAGGCGCAGCGAATCTGCGCACGTTCGTCCTTGAGGCTGAAATACCAGTGACCGGAGCGGGCGGCGACGAAATTGGAGACCTCGCCGTCCACCCACAGACCCGGAAAATTCATCTCCACCGCGTGCTTGAGCGTGCTGACCAGTTCAAAGACCTGAAACACGCTGCGTTGCGGAGGGGCTTGGCTCGGCATCTCGACACTCATGCGGCGTATACTATCGGGCTTTATCAGATTTCAGGAGCAGCGGATGCGATTGCAACAGGAAGCCTTGACGTTCGACGATGTCCTGTTGGTGCCCGCCTATTCCGAAGTGCTGCCCCGCCAGGTCGAGCTGAGCACGCAGCTGACCCGCGACCTGCGCCTCAACCTGCCGCTGCTGTCGGCCGCCATGGATACCGTGACCGAAGGTCGTCTGGCCATTGCGCTGGCGCAGGAGGGCGGCATCGGCATCATTCACAAGAACATGTCGATCGAGCGCCATGCCGCGGAAGTGCGCATGGTCAAGAAGTTCGAGGCCGGGGTGATTACCGACCCGATCACGGTCCGCCCCGAGGCGACCATCCGGGAGGTCCTGGAGCTGACCCGGGCCAACAACATCTCCGGCGTGCCGGTGGTCGATGGCGATGAACTGGTCGGCATCGTGACCAGTCGTGATCTGCGCTTCGAAACCGGCTATTCCAACCCGGTGTCCAGCGCGATGACCCCGAAGGAGCGCCTGGTCACGGTCAAGGAGGGTGCGAGCAAGGCCGAGGTGCAGGACCTGCTGCACAAGCACCGGATCGAGAAGGTGCTGGTGGTGAATGACGATTTCAAGCTGCGCGGCATGATCACGGTCAAGGACATCCAGAAGTCCACTGACTTCCCGAACGCCAGCAAGGACAATCGCGAGCGCCTGCTGGTCGGCGCCGCGGTGGGTACCGGCGCCGGCACCGAGGAGCGGGTGCAGGCCCTGTCCGAGGCGGGGGTGGACGTGATTGTCGTCGACACCGCCCACGGGCACTCCAAGGGCGTGATCGACCGGGTGCGCTGGGTCAAGCGCAACTACCCCGATATCCAGGTCATCGGCGGCAACATTGCCACCGGAGAGGCCGCCCTGGCGCTGACCGAGGCGGGTGCCGACGCGGTCAAGGTCGGGATCGGCCCGGGCTCCATCTGCACCACCCGCATCGTGGCCGGGGTCGGCGTCCCCCAGATCAGCGCCATCGCCAATGTGGCCGAGGCGCTCAAGAGCAGTGGCGTCCCGCTGATCGCCGATGGCGGGGTGCGTTACTCGGGCGACCTGTCCAAGGCGATCGCAGCCGGCGCCTATGCGGTGATGGTCGGTAGCCTGCTGGCCGGGACCAAGGAAGCGCCGGGTGATGTCGAGCTGTACCAGGGGCGCTCCTACAAGTCCTATCGCGGCATGGGTTCCATCGGCGCCATGGGCGGCAGCGAGGGGTCCAAGGATCGCTACTTCCAGGACACCACCGAGGAAGTGGAGAAGCTGGTGCCGGAGGGCATCGAGGGTCGGGTGCCCTACAAGGGGCCGCTGTCGGCCATCGTGCATCAGATGGTGGGCGGGCTGCGCGCCAGCATGGGCTATACCGGCTGCCGCAGCATCGACGAGATGCGCGAGAAGGCCCATTTCGTCCGCATCACCAATGCCGGGGTGCGGGAGAGCCATGTGCACGACGTGTCGATCGTCAAGGAAGCCCCGAATTACCGGGTGGATTCCTGAGCCGCAGGCCATTTTTCAGGTTTCAGGTGTTCGGGGCGAAGCCGTCGCTGGGTGCCGCTATTTTTATCCGCAGATTACGCAGAACACGCAGATTGCTCAGCTGGAACCAGCCGACGGCCGCAAATGGGTCGGCTGGTCAGTGCAAGGCGTGGATCATCAGCCGCTGAGAGCCCAATCCCCATGCTCGACATCCATTCCGACCGCATCCTGATCCTTGATTACGGTTCGCAGTACACCCAGCTGATCGCTCGCCGGGTCCGCGAGGCCGGGGTCTACTGCGAGATTCATCCCTGCGACATGGATACCACCGCGCTGGCGGCTTTCGGCGCGCGCGGCATCATCCTGTCCGGCGGCCCGGAGTCGGTTACCGCGGACAATGCCCCGCAGATTCCCGACGCGGTGTTCGCCGCGCAGGTGCCGGTGCTGGGCATCTGCTACGGCATGCAGGCCATGGCGCACAAGCTGGGCGGCGCCGTGGAGGGCGGACATACCCAGGAATTCGGCTACGCCGAGATCCGGGCGCGCGGTCACACCGCGCTGTTGCGCGATATCGAGGACCGGGTCAGCGACGAGGGTCACGGCCTGCTCGACGTGTGGATGAGTCACGGCGACCGGGTCACCGCGCTGCCCGAGGGCTTCAAGCTGATGGCCAGCACCGCGGATGTGCCCATCGCCGGCATGGCCGACGAGGCGCGACGCTATTACGGCGTGCAATTCCATCCCGAGGTGACCCATACCAGCCAGGGGCAGCGCATCCTCGCCCGCTTCCTGCATGACATCTGCGGCTGCGGCACGGCCTGGACCGCGGGCAACATCATCCACGACGCGATCGCGCGGGTGCGCGAGCAGGTGGGCGGTGACACGGTGCTGCTGGGCCTGTCCGGCGGGGTCGACTCCTCGGTGGTGGCGGCCCTGCTGCACAAGGCCATCGGCGATCAGCTGATCTGCGTCTTCGTCGACAACGGCCTGCTGCGCCTGAACGAAGGCGACGAGGTGATGAAGACCTTCGCCGAGCACCTGGGGGTGAACGTGATCCGGGTCAATGCCCAGGACCGCTTCCTGGACGCGCTGGCCGGGGAGAGCGACCCCGAGGCCAAGCGCAAGATCATCGGTCGTCTGTTCATCGAGGTCTTTGACGAAGAGGCGGCAAAGCTCTCCGATGTGCGCTGGCTGGCCCAGGGCACGATCTATCCGGACGTGATCGAATCCGCCGGCGCCGCCACCGGCAAGGCGCATGTGATCAAGTCGCACCACAACGTCGGCGGCCTGCCGGAGACCATGACCCTGAAGCTGGTCGAGCCGCTGCGCGAGCTGTTCAAGGACGAGGTGCGCAAGCTCGGCCTGGAGCTCGGGCTGCCACGCGAGTCGGTGTTCCGGCATCCCTTTCCGGGGCCGGGTCTGGGCGTGCGCATCCTGGGCGAGGTCAGCGGCGCGGCGGCCGAAACCCTGCGCCGGGCCGATGCGATCTTCATCGGCGAGCTGCGCGCCGCCGGGCTGTACGACAAGGTCAGTCAGGCCTTCGCCGTCTGGCTGCCGGTGAATTCGGTGGGGGTGACCGGGGACGGTCGCCGCTACGCCCCGGTCATCGCCCTGCGGGCGGTCGAGACCATCGACTTCATGACCGCGCGCTGGGCGCACCTGCCCTATGATTTCCTGGATACCGTGTCCCGCCGCATCGTCAACGAGATACCCGGGGTCAGCCGGGTGGTGTATGACGTGTCGGGCAAGCCGCCGGCCACCATCGAGTGGGAATAGGCGGGGCCGCCGTGACTTGAATTCGCCAGGATAGTTCCGGGCGGAAAAATTTATTTCGCGACCGCGTATGGCGGATTTCTCGCGCGCTATGATGATGTGATGTCGCCGGTTCAGGCGGCAGGAATTGCAGCCACCATTGGTGCGAGGACATGGCAGCCGAAGTCAGTGCGGCGCGTATCAGTCGCGTTGCCGAAGGACGATGTGTCCGGGCAGGTCACGGGTTCACCCTGATCGAGATCCTGGTCGCCGTGGCCATTGTGGCGATCCTGGCCAGCATTGCCATCCCCAGCTACGAGTCGGCCATCCGCAAGGGGCGTCGGGCGAGTGCGCAGGAGTTCCTGCTGCAGGTGGCCCAGCGGCAGCAGCAGTACCTCAGCGACCGAAGGGCCTATGCCCCCGATCTGGCGGGTCTGGGTCTTGGCATTCCCGCGGAGGTCGCGCGCCACTACCAGCTGGAGATGCAGATCAGTCGCGGTCCCCCTGCCGCTTTCGTCATTACGGCGCGTCCGCGCGGCACAAGTCCCCAGATGGCCGATGGCCCGATCAGTATCGATCAGAGCGGACGGCGCACGCCGGCAGACAGATGGTGACGCCCGGACAGCGTGGATTCTCGCTGGTCGAGATCGTGACGGTGCTGGCCGTCGTTGGCGTGCTCGCGGCCATGGCCATGCCGTCGTTTCGCGGCCTGCTGGCGGATGCGCGGATCAGAAGTGTCGCGTCCGAGCTGCATGCCAGCCTGCTGCTGGCGCGCAGCGAGGCGGCCAAGACCAATGCGAGGGTGCTGGTCGTGGCGGCGGAAAGCGGATGGGAAGGGGGCTGGACGGTGCGCAATGCGCAGGGCACGGTGCTGTTCAGCGGCAAGCCCCAGACGCAGGTGAGCGTCCGGGGCGGTCCGCCGGTGATGACCTACCTGCCATCGGGACGCGTGCTGGGTCCCGCGCCGTCCTTTCAGCTGGCGGGCAGCACCGGCCTGGGTCAGGTGCGCTGCGTCAGCGCCGAAGTCAGCGGCCACGCATCGATTCTCAAGGCGGCCTGCTCATGATTCGCTACCGTCCCGGGACCGCGTGGTCGGGCTTCACCCTGCTGGAGGTGCTGATCGCCCTCGTGCTGCTGTCCTTCGGCGTTCTGGCCATCGCCAGCCTGCAGATCCGGCAGCAGACCGATCATCTGGAAACCTATCAGCGCGCCCAGGCCATCGCCCTGCTCCAGGACATGGGCGGGCGCATGGCCGGGAATCTGGCCAATGCTCAAGCCTACGTCACGGGGACGGGGTCGCCCCTGGGCGTGGGCGCGGGGGCGCCGGGAGATTGCCGGGAGCCGGGCCTGGCCCGGGCGCAGGCCGATCGCTGCGAGTGGAGCCAGGCGCTGCAGGGTGTGCATGAGTCGCTGGCCTTGCAGCAGCTGGGTGCGATGATCGGTGCCCGGGGCTGCGTGGAACAGCTGGAGGCGCCGGATGTCAGCGCGGGCGTCTGCCGTCCGGGTGTCTACCGGCTTTCGGTGGTCTGGCAGGGCATGAGCAGCACCGCGGCGCCACCCGATGAATACGCCTGCGGGCTCGGGCTATACGGCGAGCCCGCCTTGCGGCGCATCGTCACGACCACGCTGATTGCAGGGCTGCCTCGATGCAACTGAATGACATCCGGGCCGCATCCCGGCAGTCGGGATTCAGCCTCATCGAACTGATGATCGCGCTGACCATCTCCCTGATCGTGCTGGCCGCCCTCATTTCCCTGTACGTGAACAGCAGTCGGGCGCGTGATGAACTGGAGCGGGCCGACCGGCTGACGGAAAACGGGCGCTACGCGCTGCAGCAGCTGATCATCGACCTGCAGCTGGCCGGCTTCTACGGAGGCTTCGATCACGCCCTGGCCGCCGCGACCCTGGACTATCCCGCCGACCTGCCGAATCCCTGCAGCACCAGCCTGGCCGAACTGGACCTGCAGCTGCCTTTCCCGATCCAGGGTCTTGACGATGCCGGGAGCGGTGCCCTGGATTGCGTGCCCGATGCCCGGCCGGGCTCCGATGTGGTGGTGGTCCGCCGCCTGAGTACCTGCTTCGGTGGGCAACCGGAATGCCCGATGGTCGCCGGAGCGCCGTACTTTCAGGCGTCACGCTGCCGCAATGATGACGAATTGCTGTCCCCCGATTCCGATGACTGGTTCGTGCTGCACACGAACATCGCCGCATTGACCAAGACGCGACGGGACTGTCTCAGCCGTGCGCCGATCCGGCGCTTTCGCACCCACATCTACTTCATCGCCAACAATGGGCGGGCGGGCGACGGCGTGCCGACCCTGAAGCGCGCCGAATTGCTCGACGGGCGTTTCGTCGTCGCCAGTGTGGCCTCCGGTATCGAAAACCTGCAGCTCGAATACGGCATCGATACCAATGGCGACGGCGCAGCGGACGCCTATACCGCCGACCCCGCCCGATTTCAGGCCTGCAATGCCCCGGCCTGCCGGATGCTCAACTGGCGCAATGCCGTATCGGTTCGCCTGAGCCTGCTGGCGCGCTCGCAGACCCGGGGGGGCGAGACAGGCGCGGCCAAGACCTTCCAGCTCGGACGGGATTTCAGTGGCACACCCGTCGTGCTGGGGCCGTATTCCGATCGATATCGGCGCCGGGTGTTCCACGCCACGGTCACCCTGCGCAATGTGGCCGGGAGGCGCCGGTGATTCGTCTGCCGCTCCGTGAGCAGGGCGCGGTGCTGGTCATCGGCCTGATCATGCTGCTGCTGCTCAGCCTGATGGTGGTCGCCAGCCAGACCGCCGGCCGCACCAGCCTGATGATCGTGCAGAACCTGCAGAACCAGATCATCGCCCTTGATCTGGCCAACAGCACCCTGGAGGAGGCGATCAGCAGCCCGCGCCTGGTCAATGCGCCAGCGGCCATTTTCGTGCCCGGCTGCAATGGCGTGGTCAATACGCGCTGTTTCGATCTGGACGCCGACGGGGTGATGGATGTGAGCGTCGCCTTGCAGCCTCAGCCGTTCTGCATCCAGGCCCAGACCATTCAGAATTCCCAGTTGAACCTGGATGATCCGGAGGAGGCCGCCTGTCTGTTCGCCCTGCCGGTCGATCCGGGGATCCAGCTCGGCGTCAGCAATGATTCCCTGTGCGCCATGAGCATGTGGGAAGTCACCGCCGTGGCCACCGATGCGGTCACCGGCGCCCGTCAAACCGTTGTTGGCCATTATGCGGTCAGGGTGGCCACCGACAGCATCGCGACGTCCTGCCCGTAGCGCCCTGCGAAGGAGTCCTGCATGTCGCCTCGTCCAACTTTCCGACCCTTGCGCCGGTTCTGCCTGGTGCTGCTTTCGACCTTGCCCGTCCTGCTCAGCGGCATCGCCGCTGGCGAAGACATCGAAATATTTGGGGTGAACGAATCCGGGACCCTGGGCAATCCCAATGTGCTGATCGTTCTGGACAACAGCGCCAACTGGTCACGGCAGGCGCAGAAGTGGCCCGGCGGCGTGACGCAGGGCCAGTCCGAGGCCATGGCCATTCGCAAAGTGCTGGGCAGCCTGCCGGCCGGTGCGATCAATGTCGGCCTGCTGGAGTATTCCACGGCCGGCAATGCCGCCAGCAATGAAGGGGGCTACGTCCGGCACCACGTCCGACCCTTGACCGCCAGCAACCTGGCCAGCTTGCGCGCCCGGCTGGACACGATCCACGCCAACATCAACGCACCGCTGGAGAAGCGCAGCAGCGGCAACGGCTTCGGGACCCTGATGTGGGATGTGTACAACTATCTGGGCGGTCTGGAGCAGTCGCAAAATGGCCTTGGCACCCCGGCCAGTCTGGCTGATCCGGCAGGCTACGCGACGCAGTTCTCCCGATTCCGCTCGCCTCTGACGGGCACCGACGACTGCAGCAGGGCCATCGTCATCTTCATCGGCAACAATGTCAGCAGCGGGCCATCCAAGGACGCCCCGGCGGTGGCCAGCGCGCTCAGCGCGGCGGGCGGAGACGCCAGCCAGATTCCCTTCGCGAACTACAGCGTGACCAGTTCGACCAGCACGGTGCCGCGTGGCTATTCCGCCGCCTGCTATGCCTCCGCCACCGAGTGCACGGCGGCCGAGAACAATGCCGAGTGCCAGGCACAGGGCTTTGACAGCTGCTATTGCGAGAGCAGCGACCGGGTCGCCTGCTCGCAGTCCAGGTACACGGTGTACGGCAGCCGGCTGCAGTATCAGACCCTGTCGGATACCACGAGCAGCAGCGCGCCGGAGAAGGTTTACACCGGTGAGAATCGCCTGGGCTGCACCACTGCGCAGGCCCTGCCGCAGTACAGTTGCCCGGCGGCCAGCACGCTGACCTCGGCGAATACGCCCATTCCTGGTCAGCAGACCACCACCACCACCAGCTGGTCGGCCTGTGGCTACGTGAACATCGGCGGCAACTGCAACGGGCCGCGCAACGAGTACGAGCCGCGGGGTATCCGGACGGTGCGCAACGTCGTGACCAGGTCCTTCAGCACCACCGACACGCTGGGCCCGGCGGCGGCCTGCTCGTCGAGCCCGGCGACATGCAGCACCGCCAACTATGTCGGCTGTGGCAACGGGACCTACGCGAGCTGCAGCTGTGCCGCGCCGGCGGACAGTTCTGGCTGTGCGGCGGGGGCCAGCAGCAGCTATCAGGTCATCGGCCGCTCGACGTCCACGGTGGCGACGGCCACCGGCAGCTTCTCCCCGCCGCCCGGTGGACCCTGGATGGCCGATGAATGGGCGCGCTTCCTGCGCCAGACGGGCGTGCCGGTCGGTGCGGGCGGCTCGGCTTCGCGGCTTCAGGTCGCGACCTACACGATCGATGTCTTCAACGCCCAGCAGAGCGCGGCCTTTTCCTCGCTGCTGTTCAACATGGCCCGGGCGGGCGGTGGCAAGTATTACCAGGCCAGGTCAGAGGATGACCTCGGCCGGGCGCTGACGGAGATCTTCGCCGAGGCGCTGGCGGTCAATTCGACCTTCGCGTCTCCCAGTCTGCCGGTGGATACCGGCAATCGGGCGCAGAGTGGCAACGAGCTCTATATCGGACTGTTCAAGCCGAGCAGAACACGGGCGCCCCGCTGGTTCGGCAATCTGAAGCGCTTCCAGCTCGTCAGTGATGAAGCCGCCCGCATCGTGCTGGGTGACGTCAATGGCCGGCCGGCGATCAATCCGCTGACCGGCTTCCTGTCGGACTGCGCGACCAGCTACTGGTCGGTGGATTCGGGAGACTACTGGCGCCGGGTCATCAGCGATGATCCGGATGTGGCCGGGAGCTGTTCCGCAACCCTCAGCCCGCACTCGGACATCCCGGACGGCCCCTTCGTGGAGAAGGGCGGCGCGGCCCAGATGCTGCGGCAGGGGAATGGGTCAGCGGCGCGGCCCGACAGCGCCGGCAACTATCCCGTTGTGCGCAACATGAAGACCCTGTCCGGAAATGCCCTGGTCGATCTGGCCAACTCGGGCCTGAGTCCGGCACTGCGCAATTACCTGCGGGGAGAGGACTCCGGTCTGAATCCCACCGACGAGGACCTCGACGGGGTGACCGCGGAGACGCGCGCGTCGATCCACGGCGACGTCATCCATTCCAGGCCACAGCCGGTGAACTTCGGCGGCGGCGTGGGCTCGGTGATCTACTACGGCGCCAATGACGGGGCCTATCGGGCCGTGGCGGGCGCGACCGGGGAGGAAATCTGGTCTTTCGTCGCGCCGGAGCACCTGGACTCCCTGGCACGCCTGCGCAACAACAGCCCCGCGGTTCAGCTGGCCGGCGGCAGCGCCGGCAAGGACTATCACTTCGACGGGGCCACCGGCCTGTACCGCAACCGCGATGGTTCCCGCGTGATGATCTACCCCAGCCAGCGCCGTGGCGGCCGGAAGGTTTACGCCTTCGACGTGTCCCAGCCCTTGCAGAACCCCACATTCCTGTGGAGTCGCGGTTGCCCGACCCAGAGCGATGACAGCGGGTGCGATGCGGGTTTTGCCAGCATCGGCCAGACCTGGTCGCGCCCGACAGCCGCGCTGATCGGCGGCTTTTCCAGCAGCGTTCCCGCCTTGCTGTTCGGGGGCGGCTATGACCGCTGCGAGGATGCGGATACCCCCACTCCCGCCTGCGGCAACAGCAAGGGCAGCGGCGTGTTCGTGCTCAATGCCGAAACCGGCGCCCTGCTGCGTCGATTCGACCTCAAATCGGTGCATTCCGGGGCCCGCGCTGTCGCGGCCGACCTGAATTTTATCGACAGCAACGGGGATGGCGTGATTGAACGGGCCTACGCCGTGGACGCTGGAGGCAATGTCTACCGCATGGACTTTGTCAGCAGCCTGAGTGCCGGCCAGGCACTGACGCCGGAAAAGTGGGAGCTGTCCCGGATTGCCTACACCAGCGGCGCCGGGCGCAAGTTCCTGAACGCGCCCGCCGTGATCCTGCATGAAGGCGCCGTGTATCTGGCCCTGGGCTCGGGGGACAGGGAACATCCGCTGGCCGGGCACTATCCTTCGGCAGGGGTGATCAATCGCTTCTATGTCTTCAAGGACGATCTGCGCAGCGGCCAGGGCGGCTTGCCCCTGAATCTGGATGACGAGGAGCAGATGCGGGATGCGACCGAAGATCCTGGCTGTGACCCGGGGGCCAGAGTGCTGCCGCGCTCGGCGGCGCGCGGCTGGTTCCTTGACCTGGTCAGCCAAGGTCGCGGCGAGCAGGTTGTGACGGCGCCGGTCATCGCCGGCGGCCAGATCTTCTTCAATACCCATCGGCCCAGCGCCGACACCAGCGCCTGTTCCAATGCCCTGGGCAAGGCCACCGGCTATATCGTCGACCTGCTCAGTGGCGCGGGAGCGATCGGCGTGGCCGGGACTTGCGGCGGAACCCGCCAGACCGAGTTTGTCAGCGAGGGCCTGCCCCCGTCACCGGTGGTCGCCACCGTTCCGGTCGAAGTGGACGGTCAGACCGTGATTCGTACGGTGGTGGTCGGTGCCGCGCAGAAGGACGGCAGCCCCAGCGGCATTCTCAGCGTTCAGGCCCTGCAGCCCGCCATTGCATCGATCCGCCGCCCCATCTCCTGGCGTCGCGAGGAGGACAGCGACTGAACCATCCCGGATCTCGGCCGGGCGGGTCGCCGGCGCCAGGTGCGGGCGACCCGCCGGCGAGTTCGAGCAGCGATTCCAGCCGCTGCGGATCCGGTGCTCCCGGCAGGGGTGGCGGCGTGCTGGCGTGGATATAGCGCAGGCACGCCTGCGCCGCCCAGCTCTCGCAGCCGACCAGGCGATCCAGCGGGCTGCGCAAGATGTGCGGCGGCATCCGCGGCAGGGCCGGGCTTGCGGGAACGCTGCCCAAGCCCGTGAGCCTGAAGCTGAAACGGCGGCCAGCCTTCGCGGATGGCCCCGCGCTGGTCGCTGGCATGCAAGGCATGGCGGGCCTTGCGGCCCGGATCGCCGCATGATCCTGCACCGGCTGTCGTGTTGGCCGACCTCCCCGGGACGGCGAGGTCATGATGAGGCTGGCCTGACGCGACAAATTTCGGCATGGTGCGCGGCGTGAACGATGATCCTGACCAATTCTGGATGCGCCATGCGATGGCGCTGGCGGACCGCGCGGCGGAATCCGGCGAAGTGCCGGTGGGTGCGGTGCTGGTGGCCGAGTCGGGCGCACAGCTGGCTGAGGCGCACAATGCACCGATCGCCCGGCATGACTGTTCGGCGCACGCCGAGATGCTCTGTCTGCGCCAGGCTGGCGAGGCGCTGGGCAATTACCGGCTGACCGGCACCACCCTGTATGTGACCCTGGAGCCTTGCGTCATGTGCGCGGGCGCCATCATTCATGCCCGGGTGGCCCGGGTGGTCTTCGGCGCCAGCGACCCGAAAGCCGGTGCGGCCGGCTCGGTCTACGATGTCCTCAGCCAGCCGCGCCTGAACCACGCGGTGACCCTTGCCGGCGGGGTGCTGGCCGAGGAATGTGCGCAGCAGTTGCAGCGCTTCTTTCGGGCCCGGCGCAAGTCCTGGCGGGGCCGGCTGCAAGACACGCCCTGAACTCGGCGCCGCCGGGATCCGCGCGCGGGGCCGCTCGCTCAGGGCCAGCCGCTCAGGGCGATGCCCAGGCTCAGGCGCTCGTTGCTGTGGTTGTAGTCGATCAGGGTTTCGCCGTAGCCGGTGAAGGCCTCCACGTAGCCGCGCAGCTTGGGGGTGAGCGGATAGGTGAATGCCGCGGTGAGCGCACCCCGGTTGTCCCGACGCAGGTTGTTGCGCCAGTCCAGGTTGATGGTCTTGTTGCCGATCACCCAGGCCAGTGACAGCCGGCCCTGGCCGACGGTCCGTTCGATGTCGGGGTTGTCGTCGCCTTCGGGGTCGTCCGGGCCGGTCTTGGCCTGTTCCTGGATGCGCTGCCACAGCAGCGCATCGACGAAGAAGCGCCCCCAGCGCCCGCTCAGGCCCAGGTAGACCCGGTTCCAGCTGCGCGAGCGCGACAGGCTCTGGCCGTTCGACTGGTGATTGAGCCCCACACGCAGGTTGAGATCGCGCCAGGCCCCGAGGGTCCAGTCACCGCGACTGACCAGGAACACCTCGGGCTCATGGTTGGTGTCGCGAAAGGGTGAGGACAGCTGGCTGTTGTAGGCCTGCCAGAAGGAGCGTCCGGTATAGGCGAAGTAGAGATCGGCCGGCAGGGACAGCGGGTCGCGCCAGACCGCGACCTTGAAGCTGAGCTGGAACTTCACCTCGATCTGGTCCAGATCCTCCGGCTGGGCGTCCAGCCCGCGCCCGTCCGGGCGGTGGGTATAGGAGATCGGCAGCAGGAAATTGGGCCGGTGCGGCGTGATCGCGTAGGGGTTCTCGTGGGCGAGATCCTCGTAATGCCGGCGCTGCAAGGGCGGCGGCTGCTCCTCGGCGGTCGCGGACGACTCGTCCGCGGCGCGGTCAGGCGCGGCCCCGGCCGGCTCCTGCGCGGCCAGTGTCGACGCAGCCAGCAGCCACAGGCAGAACGCGGCCAGCCCGCGCATCAGAACATTTCCGAGGCGTCCGTCTCGCTGTCCTCGTTCTTGTGGTAGCGATTGGGAATCCAGTCACCGGTGATCATCTCGCGATAGCTCATGCCCGGGCCGACCATCGGATAGACCCCGGCGTCGCGATCGATCACGACCTCGAGGAAGGCGGGGCCGGGGAAGGCCAGGAATTCGGCAATCACGCCCGGCAGCTTCGATTTTTCGCTGACCCGCTCGGCGAACTCGAAGCCATCGGCCTGGGCCGCCTTGATGAAGTCCTTCTTGTGCAGCGACTTGTCGGTGGCGGAAAAGCGGCTCTTGAAGAACAGCTTCTGCCACTGGCGCACCATGCCGTCGCCGGAATTGTTCAGCACCACGACCTTCACCGGCAGCTCGTAGGTGGTGGCGGTTTCCAGCTCGCCAAGATTCATCCGGATCGAGGCGTCGCCGTCGATGTCGATGACCAGGCGGTCACGCCGGGCGAACTGCGCGCCGATGGCGGCCGGCAGGCCGAAGCCCATGGTGCCCATGCTGCCGGAGGTCATCCACAGGCGGGGCTCGCAGAAGTCGAAGAACTGCGCCGCCCACATCTGGTGCTGGCCCACCCCGGTCGAGATCACCGCCTGGCCCTTGGTGATGCGGTTGATCTCCTCGATCACCTGCTGCGGCTGGATCTCCTCGCCGTCGGTCTTGTAGCCCATGGGATGCGCCGCCTTCAGCGCCCGCACGTGCTCGCCCCAGGGCTTGAAGTCGTGGGGCAGCGGGTGCTCACGGCCGTAGGCCAGCAGGGTGTCCAGCGCATCGCTGAGGATGCCCACGTGGTACCAGTCGGCCGGTTTGACCTTGTGGATTTCCGAGGCATCGATGTCGAAGTGGGCGATGAATTTGGCGTTGGGCGCGAACTCGCCCGGTTTGCCGGCCACCCGGTCGTCGAAGCGGGCGCCCACCGCGATCAGGAAATCGCAGTCATCCACCGCATAGTTGGCATAGGCCGTGCCGTGCATGCCCAGCATGTGCAGGCTCAGCGGGTCGGTGGTGTCATAGGCGCCCAGACCCATCAGGGTGCTGACCACCGGGATCTCGAAATGGCGCGCCAGGGCGCTCAGCTGCGCGGCGGCCTCGCCGTGGATCACGCCGCCACCCGCGTAGATCAGCGGCTTGTGCGACTGGCGCAGCAGGTCGAAGAAGCGCACGCACTCCAGCTGGCTCAGGCGATTGCCCGCCACCGCGTTCATGCGCTGGCGGTAACCCGGCACGGGCAGCTTGCCGGCGCCCTGGAAAGCACCTTCCCAGTTCTGCACATCCTTGGGGATGTCCACCACCACCGGGCCCGGCCGGCCGGTGCGGGCGATCTCGAAGGCGGTGCGCATGGTTTCTTCCAGGCGCGCCGGATCGGTGACCAGGAACACGTGCTTGGCCGCGGCGCCCATGATGTTGGCCACCGGCGCCTCCTGGAAGCCGTCGGTGCCGATCGCCGCGGTGGGCACCTGGCCGCAGATCACCACGATGGGGATCGAATCGGCCATGCAGTCGCGCACCGGGGTCACGGTGTTGGTGGCGCCCGGACCAGAGGTGACCAGGGCCACGCCGACCTTGCCACTGGCCCGCGCGTAACCGGCCGCCATGAAGGCCGCGCCCTGCTCGTTGGCCGGCACGATCAGCGGCATCGGCGCCACGCCGTCCGCGCCCGCGTGTTCGTTGTTGTAACGGAAGATGGCGTCGTAGGTGGGCAGGATGGCGCCACCGCTGTAGCCGAAGACGGTGTCGACGCCTTCGTCGGCCAGCACCTGTACGACAATGTCCGCGCCGGTCATGGTGGCGCCGGACAGGGGATGCGTCGGTTGGGCCTGACAGCCGTAATCTTCGGTCATGGTGCTCAGGGTTTTGTTGCAGTGCACAGAACCGCACATTCTAAGTCCATTCACCGCGCCATAGGAAGCGGCGTGTCCTGCGCTCGGCAGAGGGAACCTTCCCGGGGGGATGTGCGTGTCTGCCTGTATCCCGCCCTGTGGGCAGGAGCCTTGAGGGGGATTCTGCCCATGGCAGAACCAGCTTAATCAGATTGTGGAGATCCTGTATGACCTTTGTTAATCATCGCGCCGCCAAGGCAGCGCTCGCCGCTCTGGGCCTTGGCCTGGCGGTTTCGGCCCAGGCGGCCACGCCGGAAAGCGGCACCCTGACCCTGGATTCGGGTCCGATCGAATTCAGCGGCGGCCCGAACGTCGGCTGGAACGTCACGCCGCAGGTCGGCGCGACCTGCATGGATCCGCTGCTGCCCTGCGATCACTTCGCGCTGACTGTCGATCTGCCGGACAACCTGGTCGAGTACTTCCCGGCCGCGCTGGTCAAGATGATCTTCACCTGGGATGATCCGGCCGGTGCCGGCGCCGAGGACTACGACATCTATCTGTATGACGCCGCTGGCAACGAAGCCAACAGCGCCGCCACCGGCAGCATGCCGGAAGTGATGACCCAGCTGGCCAATGGCGGGGTGGAAGAGTTCCAGATCGACATCGTCTACTTCCTGACCCTGGGTTCGACCTACACGGGCAAGGTGGAGCTGGACCTGGGCGAGCCGGCCGAAGGCGTGGACACCGACGAGTTCTTCATGCAGAACAGCGTGCTGGGCCACGCGCTGCAGAATCCTGCCACGCAGGAGTTGAACGAGACGGTCAACGGTGAAGAAGCCGATTCCCGCAGCGACAGCTATGTCGAGCGCCGTAGCGCCTCGGGCAGCTTTGGTGGTGCCATGCTGCTGCTGGGCCTGCTCGGACTGGCCCGCCGCCGCCGCGGCTGAAGCCGGCATCAGCTGAACGGAACGGGCAGCCCAGGCTGCCCGTTCCTGTTTCCGGGGGCAGCCCGGCGCAGGCCCGGCTTGATTTTCCCGGTCATGGGCAGTATGTTCGCGCACCTTTTTGGCCGTTTGTTGCGATGCGTCACATCATCTCCATTCTGCTTGCCAACGAAGCCGGGGCCCTGTCCCGGGTGGCCGGCCTGTTTTCGGCCCGGGGCTACAACATCGAGTCCCTGACCGTCGCGCCGACCCAGCTCAACAGCGTGTCGCGCCTGACCGTGGTCACCCACGGCTCGGACGAGGTCATCGAGCAGATCAACAAACAGCTGAAGAAACTGGTCGACGTGGTCGACCTGGCCGATCTCACGGAAGGCGAGCACATCGAGCGCGAGATTCTTCTGCTCAAGCTCGCGGTCGCCGCCGAAGACGTCGAGGACATCACCCGACGGGCCACCGCTTTCGGCGCCCGCCTGCTGGACGATTCTCCGTCCAGCCTGACCCTGGAGTTCACCGGCACCGGTTCGGAACTGGATGACTTCAGCAACGAGATGGCCTCCCACGGCCGTCTGATCGAACTGGTGCGCAGTGGCGCCTGTGCGATCGGATGCGCCGATCAATCCCTGAAACTGCACGGACAGAACTCATGAGCTTGAACATCTACTATGACAAGGACGCAGACCTCTCCCTGATCCAGGGCCGCCAGGTCGTCATCCTGGGCTACGGCTCGCAGGGCCACGCCCATGCGCTGAACCTGAAGGACTCCGGCGTCTCCGTCACGGTAGGCCTGCGCGAGGGTTCCGGTTCCTGGGCCAAGGCGGAAAAGGCCGGCCTGACGGTCAAGCCGGTGGCCGAAGCCGTGCGCGGCGGCGACCTCGTCATGGTGCTGGTGCCCGACGAGCATCAGCTGGCCCTGTACAAGAGCGAGATCGAGCCCAACATCAAGCAGGGCGCCGCGCTGGCCTTTGCCCACGGCTTCAACATCCACTTCGAACTGATCCAGCCGCGGGCCGACCTGGACGTGATCATGGTGGCGCCCAAGGGGCCCGGCCATCTGGTCCGCTCGACCTACACCCAGGGTGGCGGCGTGCCGAGCCTGATCGCGGTGCATCAGGATGCCAGCGGCCAGGCCCGTGATATCGCACTGTCCTATGCCAGCGCCAATGGCGGCGGCCGGGCCGGCGTGATCGAAACCAATTTCCGCGAGGAAACGGAAACCGACCTGTTCGGCGAACAGGCGGTCCTCTGCGGCGGTGCCAGCGCGCTGGTCCAGGCCGGCTTCGAAACCCTGACCGAAGCGGGTTACGCGCCCGAAATGGCCTATTTCGAATGTCTTCACGAGCTCAAGCTGATTGTCGATCTGATGTATGAAGGCGGTATCGCCAACATGCGCTATTCCATCTCCAACACGGCCGAGTACGGCGATATCAGCACCGGCCCGCGGATCATCACGGAAGAGACCAAGGCCGAGATGAAGCGGGTGCTCACCGACATCCAGCAGGGCAAGTTCGCGCGCGAGTTCATCGCCGAGAACCAGGCCGGCCAGCCGGTGCTCAAGGCCGCCCGCCGGCATGCCGAACAGCACCCGATCGAGCAGGTGGGCTCGCGTCTGCGGGCCATGATGCCCTGGATTTCGCAGAACAAGCTGGTCGACAAGAGCCGCAACTAGTCGCCGCGAGCCGGCCCCGCAGGCGCAAGTCCATGTCCCCGTGTTGGCCAATGACCGATCCCCGCCTGCCCATGGCGAGGCCCGGTGCTGACAGCGGCGCGCGCCGGCCATGAAAACGACGACCTTCCTGCATGTGGCGCGAGATGCCTGGTGGCTGCTCGCGCCGCTGCTGCTGATCGGCCTGTCCCTGTCGGTGTATTGGGGCTCCGCCTTGCCCTGGCTGCTTGCCGGCCTGCTGTGCCTCGGTCTCGGAGCCCTGGCGCGTGACGCGGACCGGCGGGTGCCGCCACTGCCCATGGGGCTGGTGGCACCGGTGGATGGCGTCATCGTGCATCGTCGCGAATGCCATGACCCGTACCTGGATCGTGCGGCCATCCGGCTGACGATCCGGGTCAATCGCTTCGGCGTCTACTACTTGCGGGCGCCCACCGAAGGCACCCTGATGGAAGTCAAGGCGCGGCGCCAGTGCCGCCACGCGCATCAGGCGAGCTGGATCCAGACCGACGAGGGCGACGATGTGCTGCTCGTGGTGGGGGAGGGAAGCCTGCTGGGGCAGCGCCCCTGCAATGCCGGATTCGGCCAGCGGGTGGGGCAGGGGCGTCGCTGCGGGCCGCGCCGATTCGCGCGCACGATGGACATGTACATTCCCGCCAACTGCCGGGTCGAGGTGGAACTGGGGCAGAAAGTCCGTGCGGGCACGGACGTGGTCGCTACAATGGTGCACAACGTCAGCAAGATCGAGGCCGCCGCCGCAGCATGAGTGGAGAAGAAGACAGCACCAGGTCAGCCGGGGAAACCCACCGGCGCCGCAAGGGCATCTACCTGCTGCCCAACCTGTTCACCACGGCCACCCTGTTCGGGGGCTTCTACGCGATCGTCGCCGCCATTCGGGACAATTTTTCCGCCGCGGCGATCGCCGTGTTCGCGGCGATGTTCGCCGATGCGCTGGATGGCCGGGTTGCCCGGCTGACCAATACGCAAAGCGATTTCGGCAAGGAGTACGACTCGCTGGCCGACCTGGTCACCTTTGGTCTTGCGGCCTCCCTGGTGATCTACACCTGGTCGCTGGAGCATCTGGCCGGTCAGATCTGGCTGGGCGGCAAGATCGCCTGGCTGGTGGCCTTCATCTACGTGGCCGCGACCGCCCTGCGACTGGCGCGTTTCAACGTCTATGTGGCGGCCGATGGTGACAAGGGCTACTTCTTCGGCCTGCCCAGTCCGACCGCTGCCGCGCTGACGGTCGGTTTCGTCTGGGCCGCCCACGACTTCGGCCTGGCCGGCGAGGACCTGGCTCTGGTGGCCCTGGTGGTGACCCTGTCTGCCGCCCTGCTGATGGTCAGCAATGTGCGTTATCGCAGTTTCAAGGACCTCAAGCTGTCCGAGCGGGTGCCATTCGCCTATGTGCTGGGCATGGTCAGCCTGTTCGTGCTGATCGCCATCGATCCGCCGCGGGTCCTGTTCGGCTTCGCTCTGATCTACACCCTGTCCGGACCCCTGCTGATGCTGCGCTCACGGCGCCGCCGCGCCGCGGACTTGGAATCCTGAGGAGCATGGGCGATACTTTCGGCCAATGAAGACGCAGTCCGCCAATCCGATTCTGTCTCGGCCCGCCCGCTCGGGTCGCGGCCTCCTGCTGCTCGCGGAACGACTTCTGCCCTGAGGGCAGATATGAACTCGCGCCTGGGTGGGGCGCCGCAACCACCTGACCGTCTTTTCGTCTTTACCTCATGATCAGCAGGATGAGGCCATGAATCAGCCAGTTTCTTCCAGCAGTGCAGACGCCGGGCGTCTGATCATTTTCGATACCACCTTGCGCGACGGCGAGCAGAGCCCGGGCGCGTCCATGACCCGCGATGAAAAGGTGCGCATCGCCAAGGCCCTCGAGCGGATGCGGGTTGACGTGATCGAGGCCGGCTTCGCCATCGCCAGTCCTGGTGACTTCGAGTCCGTTCGCGCGGTGGCCGAAGCGGTGCGCGAGAGCACCGTCTGCTCGCTGGCCCGCACCAGCCCGGGCGACATCGAACGGGCCGCCGAGGCGCTGAAGCCGGCACGGCGCCGGCGCATCCACACTTTCATTGCCACCTCGCCGATACACATGCGTGACAAGCTGCGCATGCAGCCGGAGGCGGTGATCGAGGCCGCCGTCGGCGCGGTGAAGCTGGCCCGCCAGTTCACCGATGACATCGAATTCTCGCCCGAGGACGCCGGCCGCTCCGAGCCGGATTTCCTGTGCCAGGTCATCGAGGCGGTGATCGATGCCGGCGCGACCACGATCAATGTGCCGGACACCGTGGGCTACACCCTGCCGCACATGTTCGGCGCCCTGATTCGCGACCTGCGCGAGCGGGTGCCCAATGCGGACAAGGCCGTGTTCTCCGTGCATTGCCACAATGATCTGGGTCTGGCCGTGGCCAATTCCCTGGCCGCGGTGATGAATGGCGCGCGGCAGGTGGAATGCACCATCAACGGCCTGGGCGAACGGGCGGGCAACGCCGCGCTGGAAGAGATCGCGATGGCGGTGCGCACCCGCCAGGATGTCTTCGACTGCGACCATGGCCTGGACACCAGCCAGATCATGACCTGTTCGCGCCTGGTTTCCGGCGTGACCGGCTTCCCGGTGCAGCCGAACAAGGCGGTGGTCGGGGCCAATGCCTTTGCCCACGAATCCGGCATCCACCAGGACGGCGTGATCAAGAGCCGCGAAACCTACGAGATCATGCGTGCAGAGGACGTGGGCTGGTCGCACCAGCATATCGTGCTGGGCAAGCATTCCGGGCGCAATGCTTTCCGCACGCGGCTGGAAGAACTGGGCATCAGGCTGGCCCACCAGACCGAGCTGGATGCCGCCTTTCAGCGCTTCAAGCTGCTGGCCGACAAGAAGCACGAGATTTTCGACGAGGACCTGCATGCGCTGGTCAGCGACGTGGTCCAGGCCGATGATCGCATCAGCCTCAAGTCGCTGAGCTTCAACGCTTCCACCGAAGCGGCGCCGATGGTCGACCTGGAGCTGCTGGTCGATGGCGAGAGCCGGCGCGCCCATGCCAGCGGCGACGGTTCGGTGGATGCCGCCTTCCGGGCGATCGAGGAGATCATCGGCAGCGGCGCCGAGCTGCAGCTGTTCTCGGTCAACGCGATCACCCAGGGCACCGACGCGCAGGGCGAAGTCACCGTGCGGCTCAGCCGCAAGGGGCGCATCGTCAATGGCCAGGGCGCCGATACCGACATCGTGGTGGCTTCAGCCAAGGCCTATGTCCATGCGCTGAACCGGCTGGAGCAGGTCGGGGGCAAGGTGCATCCGCAGATCGGCGAGACGGTCTGAGTGAGCTACAGCCGGGCGCATCTGGCTGAGTTGGGGCTGAACCTGTGGCGACCGCGCGCCCGGGCCGGCGCCGCTCCGCCCGATGCACCGGTGGATGCGGTCGAGGAGGCTGCGCCGGCGCCGCCATCGATGACCACCCGGCCCGAACCGAAAGCGGCATCCCGCCGCGCCGGCTTATCCGACCACCCCGCAGGCGCCGAGGACGCGCACGCCGCCAGCCCGGCGCCCGACGACAGCGCGCGGGTGGCCCGGATCATGGCCATGGACTGGGCCGAACTCGAATCCTGGGTCCGCAGCCAGTCACGCGGGGCCGCCCGGCAGGCCGTGTTCGGAGTCGGCGCCCGTGACGCAGCGCTGATGGTCATCGGTGAGGCGCCGGGCGCGGAGGAAGACGAGCGTGGCGAGCCTTTCGTCGGTCGGGCCGGGCAGTTGCTGGACCAGATGCTGCGCGCCATCGGCCTCAATCGGCAGGACTCGGTCTACATCGCCAACATCTGCAAATTCCGCCCACCCAACAATCGTGACCCCTCGCCGGAAGAGGTCGCCGAGGATCTGCCCTATCTGCGCCGCCAGGTCCAGCTGGTCGCGCCAAAGGTGCTGCTGGCGGTGGGCCGCATTGCGGCCCAGAACCTGCTGGATCGCAGCGATCCGATCGGACGCATGCGCGGGCAGGAGTTCGTCGACGCCGGCAGCGGCCGGCCGGTGGTGGTGACCTATCATCCGGCCTACCTGCTGCGCAGTCCGCGGGAGAAGGCCAAGGCCTGGCAGGATCTGAAGCGGGTGCGCAGCCTGCTGTCCGTGGATTGAGGGCGGTGTCGCGCTCCGATGCGCCGCGGGTCAGAGCCTTGCGCAAGGCCGATCTGCCCCAGGTTCTGGACAACGAGGATGCCGCTTACGAGTTCCCCTGGTCACCGGGCATATTCGATGATTGTCTGAACATGGGCTACCCGGCCTGGGTGGCGGAGGATGCGGCGGGCCAGATTCTGGGGCATGGGGTGCTGAGCATGGCGGTGGGCGAGGCGCATGTGCTGAATCTGGGCGTGCACCCGCAGTATCACCGGCAGGGCGTGGGGCGGGCGCTGCTGCAGGCCATGCTGGAACATGCCCGCAGCGAGTCGGCGATCCGCATGTTTCTCGAGGTGCGGGTGTCGAATGCGGCAGCGCGGGCGCTCTACAGGGCCCACGGATTCGAGGAGGTGGGCCTGCGAAAGGGCTACTACCCCCTGGCCTCCGGCCGCGAGGATGCCGTGGTGCTGCGGCTGGACTTCTGAGCCGGCGGTTTGCCGTGGCATACTGCGGCGGTGACGTGCGCCGGCGGGGAGGGCTGGCGCGGCGGGCACGGGGAACACAGCGCAGCGGGGCACCCCAGAATGATTCTGAAGATCGGTGGTTTCCTCAACCGCCGCGGGCCGGAGCGCTCGCGGCTGCGCATCGGCTATGTGCCGACCCTGGATGCCGCCGTGCTGCTGGTGGCCCAGGCCAAGGGCTTCTTTGCCAACGAGAACCTGCAGGTCCAGCTGTCCCGGCTGGGGTCCTGGCAGAAGGTGGCGGAAAAGCTGGCCACGCGGGAACTGGACGCGGCCCAGATGTCCGGCACCGAACCGCTGGTGGCCCATCTGGGCATGCATGGGCAGCACTGGCCTTTGCGTACCGCCTGCGTCCTGGCCCTGGGCGGCAGCGGCTTCGCGGTCACGCCAGCGCTGATGCGGCAGATTCATGCTGCCGCTGCGGACGCCGACAGCGCCGACGCTCAGGTGCTGATGAAAGCGCTGGCCCAGGTGGTTCAGGCGCGGCGCGAGGCCGGAGAGCCGGCCCTGCGCTTCGCCGTCACCGATGCCTACAGCGTGGGCAGTTACGATCTGCGCTACTGTCTCGCCAGCGTCGGGATCGACCCCTGCCTGCATGTGGAGATCGTGCCGATCACGCCGATGCGCATGCTGGCCACCCTGCGGGGAGGCCACTACGACGGGGCCTGGCTGGACGAGCCCTACGGCCGGCTGGCGCAGGCGGAGGGGCAGATGAGCCTGCTGCTGAGCAAGCAGGCGTTCTGGAATCACAGCCTGGGCAAGGTGCTGGCGGTGCACGAGTCCTTCATCCGCCGGCATCCGCGCAGTCACGCAGCCTTGCTGCGGGCGGTGCTGAGTGCGGCCGAATGGATCGAATCCTATCGGGAGGAAGCGGTCGAGCTGCTGGCCAGCCGGCACGCCCTGGACCTGGAGCCGGCGGCCCTGATGTCGCTGGTCGAGGGCCTGCCGGCGCAGGCCAGCGCGGGTCCACAGGACCTGGTCATCGCCAGCGGGGCGGCCAATTTCCCCTGGTATTCGCAGGCGGTGTGGTATCTCGGTCAGATGATCCGCTGGGGCGATTACAGCCAGGTCATGGATTTCAAGAAGACGGCGCAGGCGGTGTTCCAGCCGCGCTACTACCGTGATGCGGCGCGCGACCTGTCGCTGCCGCATCCCAGCATCGGCTACAAGAATGAAGGCGAACACGCCGGCGAGTGGCAGCTTGAGGAGGCGTCCCAGCCCATCAGCATGGGGTCCGACCTGTTCTTCGATCGACGCATCTACAAACCGCGCCAGACCATGCGTTATCTGAACGGTCTGGAGATCAGCCACATCGCCGCGCCCCTGGATGCCATGTGGGCGATCCGCTGAATTCCGGACCGCCGGCTAGGGGGTGCGCGGAAAGCGGCGCACCCGCTGCCTGAATTCGCGCAGGCGCAATGGATCCGGGTGGGTCCCGGCATAGCGCAGTTCGACGTACAGCTCGCCGACCCCGCGCGCGGCCGTCGCCCAGGCCGGCCGCTGCAGGGCGACCCGCTCGGTCAGGTCCCGGGGGCCTTCACTGGCCCGGGGTTTCAGGCCCGCGCGCCGCAGGCGGGCCAGATAGCGGCGCCACAGGCGGAGCACGGCGTCCGATTCGGCACGGTCGCGATACTGCCGTCCCGCCCACAGGCCCACACCGATGAGCAGCGCAATGGTGCTCAGGGTCAGGGCCAGCAGCATGGCCCGCAGGCTGGGCAGGCCCAGCTTGCGCAGAAAGTCGCGTTGCAGTTCCGGGCCGTAGGCGAGAAACCAGCGATTCCAGGCTTCATTGACCTGGTCCCAGCCCAGGCGCAGCCGGATCAGCAGGTCGCGACCGGGCCGGGCCAGGCCAGGCACCGGCTCACCCTGCGGCAGGCTGCGACCGAGGCCGAACTCGATGCGATCCGGCGCCACCGCGGCGGTGGGGTCCACCCGGACCCAGCCGCGCCCATGCAGCCAGACCTCGCTCCAGGCATGGGCGTCGGACTGGCGCACGATGTAGTAGTCACCGTTCGGGCCGGCGCCCTGGTAGCCGGTGACGACCCGGGCAGGCACCCCGGCCACGCGCATCAGGAAGGTGAAGGCGCTGGCATAGTGCTCGCAGAAACCGCGCTGGCTGTCGAACAGGAATTCGTCGATCAGGTTGTCGTTGAACAACGGGGGTGGCTGCAGGGTGTAGGTGAAGGGCCGCTCGCGAAAATGGGCCAGCGCGGCGCGGATCACGGCCTCGTCGTCGCCGGCCTGTGCCCGCCAGCCGGCCGCCAGCGCGCGGGCCCGGGGGTTGATCTCCGGCGGGGTCTGCAGATTGCGCCGGATGACGTAGGGCAGGATGTCCTCCTCGACCCGGTGATCGGTCACCGCGTTGAGCCGGAACAGCATTTTGGAACGGATGTCGTAGCGGTGACGCAGCACCAGATCCGGACCCAGCTCGGTATTGGCGGGCAGCGGCGCCTGTGGCAGGTCCAGGGCGAGCAGCCATTTCTTGCCATGGGGTTCCAGCTGCATCTCGTAGGACAGGGTGTCGGAGAGATAGCGGGCGGTCACCGCGCGCGGAAAGTCGGCGTTCCTGCTGACCCGCCAGCTGCGGCCGTCAAAATCCTCGAGCACCGGACCGCGCCAGTACAGCTGGCCGGCCGGCGGGACCGGGCCGTCGAAGCGAACCCGGAAGGCGACCTCGTCGGACAGGCTGAGGTTGCTGATGCCACCCGGGTCCATGGTCTCGTCCAGGCCGCTGATCGCATCCCCCGGATCGGACGGCAGCCCCCACAGCGGTCCCGGAATGCGCGGAAACAGCAGGAAGAAGACCAGCATCAGGGGCAGGGACTGCAGCATCAGCAGGCCGCCCAGGCGGGCCAGCAGGCGCAGGGGCAGGCCGCCCTGGGGATGGTTGACCTCGATCAGCACCATGGTCACTGCCAGCGCGCCCAGCAGCAGCAGCGGCAGCATCAGCATCTCCTGGCTGAACAGGAAATGGGTGACCAGCAGGAAATAGCTGAGATAGATCACGACCAGGTAGTCGCGCCGCTGGTTCATTTCCGTGAGCTTCATGGCCAGCATGCCGAGCAGCAAGGCGACACCGGCATGGTGGCCGTTGAAGGTCCGGAAGTGGGCGTAGATGGCGCCAAAGCACAGCACGGTGAGCAGGTTGCGCAGCCAGGGTCGTGGCATCGCCCAGGTGCGCTGGGCCGCGAGGCTGCGCCACGCGCCCAGGGACAGCACCAGCGCGCCGAGCCACAGCGGCATGCGTAGCAGATGTGGCGCCGCCAGCAGGGCCAGCATGGCCAGGATGTGCTGGACATGCTGTGGCGGCAGATGATCGGCGGGCGGGGCGGGCTGGTTCATGCCGGTCCGTCGTGACGCGCCAGGGCCTCGAGGCAGGCGTTGCGGTGACTCAGGCCGCGGCCGGGGGAAATCTCCTTGCCCGGCAGCCGCAGGCCATAGGGGCTGCGACCAGCCTCGCTGTCCAGCACCCAGCGGCAGAGCTGGCTGAGACGCTGCTCCGGATCCTTCAGGTCGGCGAGGCTGTCCCAGGTCAGCCACAGCGACTCGTCCATCGGCTCGGCGAAGGTCTTCACGCTGAGCCGGCCGGTGGCGGGGTAACGGCGCCAGTGGATCGAACGCAGCGCGTCGCCGGGGCGGTAGTCCCGCAGATGGGAGAATTCGTCGCGGCCTTCCTGAAGGCCACTGCGGTCGCCGTGTCGGCCCGGGGCCGCGGGCAGTGGCCGGCGGCCGGCCGGGCGGGGGTAGACCAGATATTCGCAAGCCAGGGTCTGCCAGCTCCAGGCCTGGAACAGGCCCAGCGGAAACTCGGTCGCCACCGCGAAGCGGGGCAGCGGATGGGCGCCGCGCCCGGCCGGTGGCAGATCGAAGCCGGACAGGGCGAGATCGCCGGCGGCGCAGTCGCAGGCCCGGTCATGGCGCAGGGCCTGGCGGCCGGGGGCGGTGAGGATGCTGTAGCGGGTGCGATCGCTGTCATTGCCGAACTGGATCGGCACGTGCACCGGCTCGCCGGCGAAAACCGGGGCGATCGGTGGCACGCCCACGCTCAGGCCGAGCAGGTTGGCGTTGGTGTGGTGCATGGTGACCAGGCCCATGCCGGCGAGCAGGAAGCACAGGGCGAAGGCCAGCGAGTTGCTGTAGTTCATCGCCCCCAGCAGCATTGCCAGCAGCATCAGCGCGAACAGGTAGCCGGGTCGGGTCGGCAGGATGTAACAGCGGCCGCGGCGGACACGCTGCGGTGAAGGTTCCGGGCGATGGCGCGAAACGACCCAGGCTTCGAATCTTCGGTTGAGACCTTCGATGAGGCTCATGCGGCAGGCCCGCCTGTGCTGGCGCCGGGGGCGTTCCTGTCAGCTGCCCCGACACTGCCCGGGCGGCCCGGCCAGGCCGGGGCACCGGATGGGCATCGCGACGCGGGTTTCACGGTCAGGGAATCGGCACTTCGGCCAGCAGTTCCTGGATCACGCTGTCCACCGCGGCATCCTCGCCACTGGACAGTTGCAGGCGGTGCCGCGCGACCGCGGGAAACACGGCCTGCACATCCTCCGGAATCACCGCCTTGCGTCCATCCAGCATGGCCCAGGCCTGGGCGGCATGTTTGAGCGCGAGGCCCGAGCGCGGCGACAGGCCCAGACGCACCCGGCCATGCACGCGGCTGCGCGCGATCAGGGCCAGAACATACTCGATCAGCGGCTGGCTGGTGGTCAGCCCGCGCACCTCACCCTGGCGGGCGCGCAGTTCCTCGGCATCCATCTGTGGCTGCGCATCGACCAGCAATTCACGCCGGTCGCGGCCCTGCAGCAGGTCCATTTCGGCTTGCTGGGAGGGATACCCCACCGCGGTGCTGATCAGGAAGCGGTCCAGCTGGGATTCCGGCAGCTGGAAGGTGCCCACCTGATCCAGCGGATTCTGGGTGGCGATGACGAAAAAGGGCCGGGGCAGGCTGCGGGTGTCGCCGTCGGCCGTGATCTGGCCTTCCTCCATCGCTTCGAGCAAAGCGCTCTGGGTCTTGGGGCTGGCCCGGTTGATCTCGTCCGCCAGCAGCAGCTGACAGAAAACCGGACCCGGCTGGAAACGGAATTCACCGCTGTCGCGGTCGAAGATCGAGGCGCCGATGATGTCCGCCGGCAGCAGGTCGCTGGTGAACTGCACCCGGCGGTAGTCCAGACCGAGCAGACGGGCCAGGGTCTGGGCCAGGGTGGTCTTGCCCACGCCAGGCACATCCTCGATCAACAGATGGCCGCGGGCAAGCAGGCAGCTCAGGGTCAGCTTCAGCACTTCGGGCTTGCCCAGGATGATATCGCCGGCGCGGCGCAAGAGGCCGCTCATGCTGTCAGTCATGATGGGGTCGTGGGGGATGTGCCAGAGATTGTGCTTGGCGCTCCGGACCTTGTCCATGCGAGGTGCACAAAGTGGCCGGTCTTGGCATGATCTATGCACAAACGCTAATGCAGACACTGCGGGAAGACTCGATTGAGCAAGATCACACGCATGAAAACCAGCCTGCTGACCCGGGAATTCGGCCAGATGGCGAGCCTGCGGGCCATGGCCAACGCCACCAGCTACCCGGAATGGCTGGAGTCGGCGACCAGTTACGAGCACTACAGCGGCGGTCATGAGTGGCGCGAGGAGGAGGACACCCCGGACTACGATCACGCCCTGGTGCGGGATCGTCTCAACACCCTGCGTCGTCTGCGCTACCAGAACCGCCTCACCGATCTGATGTACGAGCTCCGTCAGGGCCTGCACTGGAACCTCGGCAATTCGGGCAATTCGGTGCTGTACGGCGTGTCGCCGCTGGGCACCAAGTATCTGATCGAATCCTATCTGGACACGGTGACCGAATCCCTGCGCTGGATTGCCCGGGAAAGCCACGAGGATGTGGGCTACCGGACCAAGCGCGCCTTCTTCTCGGATCTGGCGCAGAGCTATGGCCGGTCGGCGCTGATGCTGTCCGGGGGTGCGACCATGGGCCTGTTCCATGTCGGCGTGGTCCGCGCCCTTTACGTGCATGATCTGCTGCCCGGCGTCATCTCCGGTTCCAGCGCGGGTTCGCTGGTTGGCGCGGCGGTGACCAGCCGCAGCCGCGCCGAGGCGGAAGCGCTGATGAACCCGGACAACATCCATACCGATTTGTGGGGTCTGCTGCCTCCGCGTGACATGCGCCGCACCGGCGGCATCATGGATCAGAACAAGCTGCGCCGCGGACTGGCCCAGAACATTCCGGACGTGACCTTCGAGGAGGCCCACGAGGCGTCCGATCTGGCGATGAACATCACCGTGTCGCCGGTGGCGGCGAACCAGCCCGCGCGGCTGCTGAATCATCTGACCTTCCCGCATCTGTACCTGCGCGAGGCGATCCTGGCCTCCTGCGCGGTGCCGCTGCTGTTCCCGCCGGTGAAGCTGGCCACCCGTAACATGCAGGGGCGGCGGGAGCACTACATGCCTTCGCTGCGCTGGGCGGATGGTTCCCTGCAGAGCGACCTGCCACGCATGCGCCTGCGCCGCCTGTTCAACGTGAATCACTTCATCGTCAGCCAGACCAATCCGCATGTGCTGCCCTTCCTCAGCCAGCGCGGTCCCGACGAGTCGGGCCTGCTCCACGGGGTGCAGCGCATGGCCCTGAATTCGGCGCGATTCCAGGCCAAGGTGGCCCTGCGATTCGTGCGCAACAATCTGCCTCAGCCCTTGCAGCAGGTGCGTCGCCACCTGGACTACGCCACCGGCATCCTGAGCCAGGATTATCGCGGCGACGTGACCATCCTGCCGCAGTTCGACATCAGCAGTTACTCGCGGGTGATCCGCAATCCGCGGACATCCGATGTCAAACGCATGATCCTGCAGGGTGAGCGGGCCACCTGGCCGAAGCTGGCCATGATCCGTCATCAGACCTGCATCAGCCGGACCCTGGCGCAATGCCTGGCCGAACTGGATCAGGGGCAGCGAGGCGCCAACGCCGCATAGTGCGGTCGCCGTGACCGATCCGCCATCCGGCGGATCGGCCTGGTTTGCGCGGGCTAGAGGGCGGCGATCCGGTCCCGTTGCGTGCTCAGCTCGGCCAGGGTCTGACGCTGTTGTTCGGCCTGCTCACGGGCCTTGGCGACCACCGCTTCCGGCGCCTTGTCGACGAAGCTGGGGTTGCCCAGCCGCGCCTGAGCCGAGGCGAGCTCCTTCTCCAGCTTGGCGATCTGCTTGTCCAGGCGGGCCAGCTCGGCGTCCTTGTCGATCAGCCCGGCCATGGGGACCAGCAGCTTCATGGTCCCCACCACGGCCACCGCCGACTCCGGCGCATCCTCGCCAGCGACAGTGATGCTGTCGATGCGTCCGAGGAAATTCAGCCAGGGGCGCATGCTGTCCAGCCGGCGCTGATCCTCCTGGCTCGCGCCCTGCACCAGGATGTCCAGCGGCTTGCCGGGGGAGATGTCCATTTCGCCGCGAATCTGGCGGATGCCGAGCAGGCACTGCTGCAGCCAGGCGATTTCGGCTTCGGCCTGCTCGTCCTGCCGGCCCGGGTCCGCCACCGGGTAGGGCTGATGCATGATGGTGTCGCCGCTGCGGCCGGCCAGCGGACCGATGCCCTGCCAGATCTCCTCGGTGATGAAGGGCATGATCGGGTGCAGCAGGCGCAGCACGGTTTCCAGCACCCGCACCAGGGTGCGCCCGGTGCCTCGCCGGGCCGCTTCGTCCTCGCCGTTCAGGATCGGCTTGGTCAGCTCCAGATACCAGTCGCAGAAGTGGTGCCAGACGAATTCGTGCAGTTCCGCCGCGATCAGATCGAAACGGTAGTTCGCATAGTGGCGATTCACCGTGGCTTCGGTCTGCTGCAGCCTGGAGACAATCCAGCGGTCGGGCAGGCCGGGCGTGCCTTCGCTCTCAAGGTCCAGGTCCGCGACCACCATGTTCACGTAGCGGGCCGCATTCCACAGCTTGTTGCAGAAATTCTTGTAGCCGGCCAGACGCTGGGTGTCGAAGCGGATGTCGCGGCCGGTGGAGGCGAGCGCCGCGAAGTAGAAGCGCAGCGCGTCCGTGCCGTGGGCCGGGATACCCTCGGGGAAATCCTTGCGGGTCTGTGAGGCGATCTTCTGCGCCAGCTGCGGCTGCATCAGGCCGGTGGTGCGCTTGGCCAGCAGGGCCTCCAGGGTGATGCCGTCGACGATGTCCAGCGGGTCGATCACGTTGCCCTTGGACTTGGACATCTTGGCGCCGGAGGCGTCGCGCACCAGGCCGTGCACGTAGACCTCGCGGAACGGCACATCATCCATGAACTTCAGGCCCATCATGATCATGCGGGCGACCCAGAAGAAGATGATGTCGAAGCCGGTGACCAGCACGCTGGTCGGGTAATGCTTCTTCAGTTCGGCCGTGTCGGCCGGCCAGCCCAGGGTGGAGAAGGGCCACAGCGCGGAGGAGAACCAGGTGTCCAGCACGTCCTCGTCCTGGCGCAGGGGCAGATCCTCGTTCAGGCCATGCTGCGCGCGCACTTCGGCCTCGTTGCGGCCCACGTAGATGTTGCCGGCCTCGTCATACCAGGCGGGAATGCGGTGGCCCCACCAGATCTGCCGCGAGATGCACCAGTCCTGGATGTTGCGCATCCACTCGAAGTAGGTCTTGGACCAGTTTTCCGGCACGAAGCGAATGCGGCCGGATTCCACCGCCGCGATGGCCGGTTCGGCTAGCGGCGCCGCCTTCACGAACCACTGGTCGGTCAGGTAGGGCTCCAGCACCTGGTGGGTGCGGTCGCCGCGCGGCACCATCAGGCGGTGGTCCTGCACCTTCTCCAGCAGTCCAGCCGCGTCCAGGTCGGCCACCACCCGCTGGCGCGCCTCGAAGCGGTCCAGGCCACGATAGGGCGCCGGAACTTCGTCGTTGAGACTGGCGTCATCGTTGAGGATATTGATCAGGTCCAGGCCGTGGCGCTGGCCCATCGCATAGTCGTTGAAATCATGCGCCGGGGTGATCTTGACCACCCCGGTGCCGAATTCGCGATCCACGTAGTCGTCGGCGATGACCGGAATCTCCCGGTCGGCCAGCGGCAGGCGCACCATCTTGCCGATCAGGCCCGCGTAGCGTTCATCCTCGGGGTGGACCGCCACGGCGGTGTCGCCCAGCATGGTTTCCGGCCGGGTGGTGGCCACCACCAGATGGCCGGAACCGTCCGCCAGCGGGTAGCGGAAATGCCACAGATGACCGTTCTCCTCCTGCGATTCCACCTCCAGGTCGGACACCGCGGTCTTCAGGATCGGGTCCCAGTTGACCAGGCGCTTGCCGCGGTAGATCAGCCCCTCTTCGTGCAGCTTGACGAAGACCTCGGTCACCGCAGCCGACAGGCCCTCGTCCATGGTGAAGCGCTCGCGTTCCCAGTCCACCGAGGCGCCCATGCGGCGCAACTGGCGGGTGATGTTGCCGCCGGACTCGGCCTTCCATTCCCAGACCTTGTCGAGAAAGGCCTCGCGGCCCAGTTCGTGGCGGCTCTGGCCGGCCGCGGCCAGCTGCCGCTCGACCACCATCTGGGTGGCGATGCCGGCATGGTCGGTGCCCGGCTGCCACAGGCTGGCGTGGCCCTGCATGCGGTGGTAGCGGGTCAGCGCATCCATGATCGTGTCCTGGAAGGCGTGGCCCATGTGCAGGGAGCCGGTCACGTTGGGTGGCGGGATCATGATGCAGTAGGACTCACCGTCCATCCCCATGCGGAAGGCGCCGTCCTTTTCCCACTGGGCGTACCAGCGCGCTTCGATGTCTGATGGGTTGTAATGCTTGTCCATGCGTGTGTCGTTGTCCGGGGCGGGCGGCAAAACGGGCAATTATAGGAAAAAGCGACCTGCCAGGTTGTCCGCTGTGGGCGAAACACGCTCTCCCGAGAGGCCTGGAGCGACCGCCGGCAGGGTATCTGGTCGTCCGATCGTGATTTCAGGCGGCTGCGCACAGGACAGCCGGGATCAGCGCGTTCGAAGCCGCGGGCTGCGAAGTCAATCGGGATTGCGTCACCTGCGCATGTCCCGGGGCCCCTCCCAGCGTTCGGCGCAAGTGATCAAATCTGGACAGATCCCTCCCCGAGAGTGGAGTAAGCCTGACGTCATGGCTGAGTCAGGGGAGGAGCAGACCATGATCGATGTCATGCGAAAAGCGGCGAAGATCTCCGGACTGGCGCTGGCAGCGTTCTTGACCGGGGGGTGTCTGGACGAATCCGCGCAGTCGGCCAGGGCCGGCCATCAGGCCTGTGGCCACGACATGTCTGATGGCCTGTCCGTTGGCCCCGACGGCGTCCAGATTGCCTACTATCAGGACGGGCTCAGCCCTTGCGAAGCACCATCGATCGTCATGCTGCATGGCTGGCCGGACAATCATCATGTGTTCGATGCCGCGGTCGATGGGCTGGCCGGCCGCTACCACCTGGTCCGTTATGATCTGCGCGGCGTTGGCGGCAGTGACAAGCCGCCTGCGGATGCAGGGCATTACAAGTTCGCCCGGAATGTGGATGACCTGCGGGCGCTCGTCGATCACCTCGACCTGCCGGCATTTCACCTGGTCGGTCACGACTGGGGCGGCGCCATCGGCTACGAGGCCAGCGTCACCCCGGATGTCCGCGATCGCATGCTGACCTTCACCAACATCAGCGGGCCGTCCGTGGATCAGGTCTCACAGGGCTTCACGCCCGAATACTTCGATCCGCAATCGCCCGGCGCCTATCTGTACCTGGCGCACATCTGGTACATCCCCGTGCTGATGGCGCCGGCGCTGCCGGAATTGCTCGCCGAGACGGGCGTCACCAGCTTTCTGGTGCAGCTGCAATATGCCCTCGACGACGGCGATTACAACAGCGCCGAGTTTGAAGACCATCAATGGTCGAACCTGTCGAATCTGTATCGGGAAAACATTCCCGAGCGCAGCCAGAATCCCACTTTCAGCCACGTCCCGGGCTTGCCTCTGATGCAGGCGGTGATGCCCGTGGATGACACCTATGTTCCGCCGTATTACTGGGATGGCAAGGAAAAATTCCACGAGCTGATGTGGAAGCGTCCGGTTGACGGGGGGCATTGGAAGCACCAGAGCCATCCTGGCGAACTGATACAGGCCATCGACGAAGCGGTGGCCTGGTCCGAAAGCGGCGCCGCACCCGATCCGGCGGTGCTGGTGTTTGAAGGTGGCAGCCGCACCAATGCCGGCGCGGCGCCGCCGGGAGAGGGATCAGCGGCCGACACCGGCCCGGGGGGCGGTTGCGCTTTCAAGCTGCTCCAGGTTGAGCTCGGCGACAGTGTGTCCGGACCCCATATACGGTCGCTGCACGATACCGGCAGCTGTCTCCGCTACAGGGCGGCGGACGCTTCGTCACCGTAACGCCGGGGCCGTTCGCACTGCTGCCGCGGCCTGGCACGCAGTCCCGTTGCTCCTCGCGAGGAGGGACCTCGATGCGGCAGCCATCATTCCGATCTCTGTCGGCTGCGTGTCGTGTGCGCCGGTTCGGCGTTTCCTGATCCGCCGGTTCAGGAAATCTGGAAGGTGTCCAGTTCGTAGCCGCGGTCGCGGTAGTAGCCGAAGCGTCTGCGGGCCGACGCTTTTTCGGCCTCTGCGCCGGCGACGATCTCCAGCATGCGCTCGAAGCTGGAGAAGAAGGACGGCGGCTCGGCGGTGGCAAAGTCCAGGTTGAGCAGCACATCGCGCTGGGCGGGCAGGGCGCCGCCATTGCCGATCACGATCGGGCTGGTGTTGTCCGTGCCCTCGTGATCGTGTGGGATGAAACTGCCCTGGCGCTGGGTCCACAGACGCTCGTCCAGCTGACGCTGGGCGATGGGATCCGGCGCGTAGGCGTAGGCCAGCTGCCCCTGCTCGTAGACGCGCTCGAGCAGGCGGCAGATGAAGGCCTCGCGGTCCGCGGCCGGATCGTTCAGCACATAGAAGCTGACCCGCGTCACACCCGGGACGACAGATACTGCATCAGCAGCGGTACCGGACGGCCGGTACCGTACTTCTTCGCATCCCAGGCGGTGCCCGCGATGTCCAGATGGGCCCAGTTGGCCTCCTTGGTGAAGCGGTGCAGGAAACAGGCGGCGGTGATCGCGCCGCCGCCGGGGCCACCGACGTTGGCCACGTCGGCCACGGTGCTCTTGAGCTGCGGCTGATACTCGTCCCACAGCGGCAGCTGCCAGGCCCGGTCCTGGCTGATCTCGCCGGCGGCGAGCAGCGCATCGGCCAGTTCCTGATGGTTGGCGAACAGGCCGGTGGCGTGGGAGCCCAGGGCCACCACGCAGGCGCCGGTCAGGGTGGCCATGTCGATCAGCACTTCCGGCGCGTACTCGCGCTGGGTGTAGGTCAGGGCGTCGCACAGGATCAGGCGGCCTTCCGCATCGGTATTGATCACCTCGATCGTGATGCCGGCCATGCTGGTGACCACGTCACCGGGCTTGTTGGCGTCGCCGTCCGGCAGATTCTCCGAAGCGGGGACGACGCCAACCAGGTTGATCGGCAGCTGCGCTTCGGCCACCGCACGCATTACCCCGAAGACGGTGGCGCCGCCGCACATGTCGAATTTCATCTCTTCCATCTTGGCCGCCGGCTTGAGGCTGATGCCGCCGGCATCGAAGGTCAGGCCCTTGCCGACCAGGGCAACAGGCTTGTCCTTCTTCGCCCCTCCGCTGTATTCCATGATGATCAGCTTGGCGGGTTGACGGCTGCCGCGAGAGACGGAGAGCAGGGCGCCCATGCCCAGTTTCTCCATGTCCTTTTCCTCCAGCACCTTCGTCTTGATCGACTTGTGCTCCCGGGCCAGGCTCAGACCCAGTTCCGCCAGATCGCTGGGGGTGCACAGATTGCCGGGGCGGTTGCCCAGATCCATGGTCAGGCTGACCCCGGCGGCGGTGGCCACGGCCAGCTTGAGGGCGGCGTCCAGCGCCGGGCTGCGCGCCTTGATCGCCAGGTTGACCGTCCTGAGCTTGCGAGCGGGCGCTTTCTCCTGCTTGAGTTCCTCGTAGCGGTAGAAGCCGGTCTCCAGCATCTGCACCGCCTGGCCGACAGCCCACGCAGCGTCCTGACCGGGCACGTCCAGCAGGCTCAGGGTGCTGAAGCAATCCTTGGCGCCCAGCTTGTCCAGCGCGTGTGCGGCGACCCGGTGGATCTGCCGGTAGATCTTCGGCGAGAAGCTCTTCGGCTTGCCGCAGCCGATCAGCAGAATGCGTTTGGCAGCAGTGCCCGGCAGCGTCGGCAGCAGCAGGCTCTGGCCGGCGCGGCCGTCGATGTCGCCGCTGGCCAGGATGTCGCTGAGCGCGCCGTCACTGGCGGTGTCCACCAGCTGGGCGGCTTCGCTGAGCTTGCGGCGTTCGAACACGCCCAGGATGAGGCAGTCGGTGCGCTGCTTGTCGGCGGCGCCCGCCTTGATCTGATATTTCATGAGGCCTGGAACAGGAAAGTGTCATAAAATCATAACGCACCAGACACCGGCGGGCGCGCCATCGCGCCGGCCCCGAACCGCCCCGGAGATGCTCTTGCGCCAGAAGATTCTGGAGCGCTATCTGTTTGTCGAAGCGGGCCGCACCTGGATGGCGGTGACCGCGGTGCTGATGGCCATCATGCTCAGCACCCGTTTCGCGCGCTTTCTGGGCGAAGCGGCCAAGGGTCATATTCCGCCCGAGCTGCTGTGGAAGGTGGTGGCCCTGTCCAGCCTGCAGTATCTGACCATACTCACCCCCATCTCCCTGCTGCTCGGTTCCATGCTGGCCCTGGGGCGCATGTACCGCGACAGCGAGATCGCCGCCATGCATGCCTGCGGGGTCGGGCTGGGCCGTCTGTACCGACCCTTCGTGCGCCTGGGTTTCGCCCTGGCCCTGCTGACCGGCGTGCTCAGCCTCTATCTGAGCCCGCAGGCGGGTCGCACCGTCGATTACCTGACCAAGAAGGCGGCCCAGGAGCTGAAATTCGGCGTGCTCGAACCGGGGCGCTTTCGCGAGCTGCCCGATGAAGGCGGCGTGTTCTATGTCGAGGACCTGAACGAGGACGGCTCCGAGATTCGCGAGGTTTTCGTCCAGCTCAACAGTTCGGCCGGTGAAAGCGTGATCACCGCGCCGCGTGGGGTTCAGCGCACCGATGCGCAGAGCGGCGCCCGCAGCCTGGTGCTGCTGGATGGTTACCGGGTCGACGGAGTGCCCGGGGAGGCCCGCCTGCGCATCACGCGTTTCGCCGAACACGGCGTGACCATGGAGCCGCCGCAGTTCATCTACCGCTCCAGCAAGCAGGCCACCAAGGCCAGCTTCGAGCTGATCGGATCTGCCGACCTCAAGGATATCGCCGAGCTGCAGTGGCGGCTGTCCGCGCCCATCGCGGTGCTGCTGCTGGCCTTGCTCTCGGTGCCCCTGTCGCGCATCGATGCCCGCTCCGGTCGCTACAGCAAGGTCGCCCTCGGCATCGTGGTCTACATCCTGTATTTCAATCTGCTTGGCGTGGCCCAGGCCTGGCTGGAGTCCGGCAAGCTGCCGCCCTGGATCGGCCTGTGGTGGGTGCATCTGGTGCTGGCCCTGGTGGTGCTGCGCATGTATGCGGTGCGGGGCGGCTGGATCGAGCGCATCCGCCTGCAAAGGGGAGCGGCCGAAGCATGAGGATTCTGGACGCCCATCTGCGCAACGCCCTGCTGGGCCTGAGCTTGGTGGTGGCACTGGCCCTGACCGGGATCAGCGGTTTCGTGACCCTGGTCGAGGAACTGGATGATCTGGGGGAGGGCGAGTATGGCCTGGCCCTGGTCGGACTGGTCACCCTGCTGAAGCTGCCCGAGCTGCTGTACAACATGTTTCCCCTGATCGTCCTGCTGGGAGCGATCCTGGGGCTGGGCGGGCTGGCGGCCGGAGGCGAGCTGGTGGTGATGCAGGCCGCCGGCATCTCGGTACGGCGGCTGGCCTGGTCGGCCGGCAAAGCCGGTCTGTTGCTGGGGTTGCTGGTGCTGCTGCTGGGCGAATTTCTGGTGCCGATGAGCCAGCGGGCGGCCGATGATATCGCCAGCCGGGCCCGCTTTGGCGCGGATCGCAGCGTGAGTCACAGCGTGTGGCTGCGCCAGGGCGAGGAGTACATCCGCATCGGCGCGCTGGACGATGCTCACAGCATCAGCCACCTGCAGGTGCTGCGTCTGGATCCGGAGACCCATCAGCTGGTGCGCAGCGTGAGCATGGAAAGGGCGGTCTACGTGGATGGCCACTGGCAGGCCAGCGATGTGCGCATCACCGAGATCGATCGCGATGCGGTGGTGGTCACGCACCAGGAGCGGGCCGACTGGAACGTGCGTCTGGAGCCGGAGCTGCTGCAGTTGTTCGTGCTCAAATCCGAGGGCCTGTCGCTGCGCGGGCTGTATCAGTACATCCGCTACCTGCGCGACAATGGCCTCGATGCCACGGCGCCCCAGTACGCGCTCTGGCGCAAGCTGGCCGCGCCGCTGACCGTACTGGTCATGGTGTTCCTCGCCGTTCCCTTCGTGCTGGGGCCGCTGCGCGACACCGGCGCCGGCGAGCGTCTGTTCATCGGGGTGATGATCGGGATCGGCTTCTACGTGCTGAACGAGGTCATGGGCAGCCTGGGCCAGGTCTACCACTGGCCGGCACCGGTCGCGGCGCTGGCGCCAACGGCGGCGCTGGGCCTGCTCGCGCTGTGGCGACTGGGCAGCGTCGCCTCCCGCTGAGTCGCGCCGCCGAGGCGGCCTAGAGGCCCAGCTGTCGCGCCGCCAGATCCTTCATGATTTCGCTGGCGCCGCCGCCGATCGACAGCACCTTGGTCTCGCGGAAGATGCGCTCCACCGCGCAGCCGCGCATGTAGCCGGCCCCGCCGTGGATCTGCACCGCTTCGCCGGCCACGTACTCGAGCATTTCGGTCGCCGCATTCTTGAGCATGCACAGCTGCGCGATGGGCACCGCGCCCTGGTCGACCTGCCAGGTCAGCTGCTCCAGCAGGGCCTGGGCGCCCAGGTAGCGTGTCTCCATGTCGATGAGTTTGTGACGGATCACCTGGTGGCGGATCAGCGGCTTGCCAAAGGTTTCCCGCTCCTGGGCATAACGGCGGGATTCATCGATGCAGACCCGGGCCAGCCCGCAGGCCTGCGCGGCCAGAGCCAGGCGCTCGCTGTTGAAATTGCGCATGATGCCCATGAAGCCCTGATTCTCGACGCCGATCAGGTTGGCGGCGGGCACCCGGCAATTGTCGAAGTAGAGCGTGGCCGTATCCGAACATTGCCAGCCCATCTTGCGCAGGCTGGTGCGCGACAGGCCCGGACTGTCGCCGGGGATCGCCAGCAGCGAGATGCCGCCAATGCCGGGTCCGCCGGTGCGCACCGCGACGGTGAGCCAGTCGGCCTGGACCCCCTGAGTAATGAAGGTCTTGCTGCCATTGACCACGTAGTCGTCCCCGTCGCGCTCGGCCCGGGTACGGATGTTCGCGACATCGGAGCCGCCGCCGGGCTCGGTGATGGCCAGGGCCGCGACCTTCTCGCCCGCCAGCACCTCGGGCAGCACGCGCTGCTTCAGTTCCTCGGAACCCAGCGCGACGATGGGCGGAATCGCGATGCCCAGGCTGCCCAGGGCGGCCACGATGCCGCCGGAGCCGCTGCGGGCCAGTTCCTGGGCGTAGATCAGGGCATAGAAGCTGTCGGGGGTCTCGATGCCGCCATAGGCCTCGGGATAGCCCAGGCCGAGAAAGCCCAGTTCGGCGCACTCGCGATACAAGGCGCGGGGAATGCGTTCCGCGTCGTCCCAGTCTGCCAGATTCGGGGTAATGCGGGTTTCCACCCAGCGCCGGATCTGCTCGCGGAAGGCTTCGTGCTCTGCGGTGTAGTAAGGGCTATGCATGGTCGGAATGATTCAGGCAGCGGGCCTGCATTCAAACACAATGTCGCCGGTGGGGACAGGGAACGTAAGGTAACATCAGTTACCGTCTGTTCTGGGGCAGGTCGGGATCCGGGTCGCAGCCGTGGCCGGGAGCGCGCCAGGCCGGCGCCGGCCTATCGGCTGAGCTCGGCTCGGTTGCGGAACAGGTCCAGGGCTTCCGGATTGGCCAGCGCATTGCGGTTCTTCACTTCCTCGCCCTGGATGATCGCGCGCACCGCCAGTTCGGCCAGCTTGCCCGAGCGGGTGCGTGGAAAGTCGGTGACCTGCAGGATCCTGGCCGGCACGTGGCGCGGGCTGGCGCCCTGGCGGATGCGCTGGCGGATGCGCTCACGCAGAGCGTCATCCAGCAGCAGGCCGTCCTGCAGAATCACGAAGAGCACGATGCGCACATCGTCATCCCAGGGCTGGCCGACAGCCAGCGATTCCAGCACCTCCGGAATCTGCTCCACCTGGCGGTAGATCTCGGCGGTGCCGATGCGCACGCCGCCCGGGTTCAGGGTGGCGTCGGAGCGACCGTGGATCACGAAACCGCCCTCGGCGGTCCTTTCCGCGTAGTCGCCGTGATGCCATAAACCCGGCAGGCGCTCGAAATAGGCCTGCCGGTACCGGCTGCCGTCCGTATCGTTCCAGAAGCCGATGGGCATGGACGGGAAGGGCGCACGGCAGACCAGATCGCCTTTCTGGCCCGGCGGCAGACTTCGCCCCTGTTCGTCGACGACATCCACCGCCATGCCCAGGGCCGGGCCCTGAATCTGGCCGGCATAGACCGGCTGCCAGGGGTTGCCGGCGACGAAGCAGGCGACGATGTCGGTGCCGCCGGAGATGGACTGCAAGGCCATGTCCGGCTTGATCGCGCGATATGCATATTCGAAGGATTCGGCGACCAGGGGAGATCCGGTCGACGCGATGCTGCGCAGATGGCCGAGATCGTGGGCGCTGCCCGGTTCCAGCCCGCGGGCCTTCAGCGCATCGATGAATTTGGCCGAGACGCCGAAGAAGCTCGCTTTGGCCTCGGCGATGTACTCGAACAGGGCCAAGGGCGCAGGGGCGAAGGGCGAGCCGTCGAACAGCAGGATTTCGGCCCGGCTGGCCAGGGCCGAGACCAGCCAGTTCCACATCATCCAGCCGCAGGTCGTGTAGTAGAACACCGCCTCGCCGGGGTGAATGTCCGCCTGCAGCTGATGCTCCTTCAGATGCTGGAGCAGGGTGCCGCCAATGCCGTGCACGATGCACTTGGGTGCGCCGGTGGTGCCGCTGGAGTAGAGGATGTACAGCGGGTCGTTGAAGGGCAGGCGCCGGTAGGTGATCGGCTCCACTTCGCCGCGCAAGGCGTCCCAGCCGGCGAAGCCCTCGGCCTGCCCACCGAGCATGAAGGCGGCGTCCAGGTCCGGCAGCTGGCGTCTTACCGCGGCGGCCTTGTCCCGCACGTCGAAACGCTTGCCGCCATAGGGGTAGTCCGCGCAGGCGAGCAGCACGCGTGGTTCGATCTGGCCGAAGCGGTCCAGCACACCGGCCTCGCCGAAATCGGGCGAGCAGGATGACCAGACCCCGCCCAGGCTGGTCGTGGCCAGCATCGCGATGACGGTCTCCGGGCGGTTCGGCAGCATGGCGGCGACTCGATCTCCCGGCGCCAGACCCAGCCGGCGCAGGCCGGCGGCCACCCGGGCGACCTCTGCGCGCAAGTCGCCGCGGCTCAGGCGCCGTGCCTGGCCGGTTTCGTCCCGCCAGCGCAGGGCCGGGTCCGCGTCGGCGCCGCGCTCCAGCAGGTTTTCCGCGAAATTCAGTCGCGCCCCGGGAAAATAGCGGGCGCCAGGCATGGTCCTGCCGTCACGGATCGGTCCGCTGCGCTCGCCGATGACCTCGCAGAACTCCCACAACGCGTTCCAGAAGGCTTCATCCTGACTCACCGACCAGGCCTGCAGGGCGGGATAGTCCGCTGCCGCAAGCTCCGGATGGCGCCGCGCCAACTGCCCGCGGAAACGGGTCAGCAGGGCGGCGTCCATGCGTCGGGCATCCGGCTGCCAGAGGGCTTGGCTCATGCGGGTTTGTCGATCTGGGCGTCGGGATGGGCGGCCCTGAAGGCGGGCAGCTCCGCGCAGCGCGCGTCGATGTCCAGCAGATCCGGGTAATCCGCCAGCGGGCAGTCGAAACGCCGCGCATTGTAAATCTGCGGCACCAGGAAGCATTCGGCCATGCCGGGCGTATCGGAGAACGCAAAGTCCGTGCTGCGCCCCGCTACCCGGGCCTGCAGCGCGCCGAAGGCGCGGCCGATCCAGTGCCGGTACCAGGCGTTCCGCGCGGCGTCGTCGAGCTGCAGGTCCTCGCCGAGATACTTGAGCACCCGCAGATTGTTCAGCGGATGGGTGTCGCAGGCAATCAGGGCGCAGAAGCTGCGCACCGCCGCGGCAGCGCGCGCGTCGTCGGGCAGCAGGGCGGGCTGCGGCCAGGTCGCCTCCAGGTATTCGCAGATGGCCAGTGACTGGGACAGGGGCCAGCCGTCATGGACCAGGCTGGGTACCAGCGATTCGGGGCTGAGCTTGCGATAGGCCGGGCTGAACTGCTCGCCGCCGCCCTCGACCAGATGGACCGGCCGGATCTGATAGTCCAGGCCCTTGAGATTCAGGGCCAGGCGGACGCGCCAGGCAGCGCTGGATCGCCAGTAGCTGTAGAGCTCGAGGCTCACGCGTCCGTTGACCCCGGCAGCGCAGCACGCACAACCGTTTGCTCGATTGATCCAAAAATACTATTGCCGTCAGTATCTTGCATGTCGATCTTCACCTTGTCTCCGAACTGGAGGAAGGGGCTGCGGATCTCGCCCAGACGAATCTTTTCCACCGTGCGCAACTCCGCCAGGCAGGAGTAGCCAAGCCCCCCTTCTGCGATCGGCTTGCCCGGACCGCCCTGCGCATCGCGGTTCGACACCGTGCCGGAGCCGATGATGCTGCCGGCGCCCAGTGAGCGCGTGCGTGCCGCATGCGCCACCAGCTGGGCGAAGTTGAAGGTCATGTCGACCCCGGCATCGGGCCGGCCCAGCGGCTGATCGTTGATCCAGCTGTGCAGCGGCAGATGCAGCTTGTAGTCCCGCCAGGCATCGCCCAGTTCGTCCGGGGTGACCGCGACGGGCGAGAAGGCCGAGGCGGGCTTGCTCTGGAAGAAGCCGAAGCCCTTGGCCAGTTCGCCGGGAATGAGATGGCGCAGCGACACGTCATTGACCAGCATCAGCAGCCGGATCGCGCCGCCGGCCTGGTCAGGCGTGGCGCCCATGGGCACGTCGTCGGTGACCACCGCGATCTCGGCCTCGAGGTCGATGCCCCAGTCGGCGTCGCCGGCGCTGATGTCCTGCCGCGGGCCGAGGAAACCGTCACTGCCGCCCTGGTACATCAGGGGATCGGTCCAGAAGCTGTCCGGCATCTCGGCGCCACGGGCCTGCCGCACCAGGGCCACGTGATTGACATAGGCGGAGCCGTCGGCCCACTGGTAGGCGCGGGGCAGCGGGGCCTCGCAACCGGCCGGGTCGAAGGCTTCGCCCAGGGCGGGCTGGTCATTGAGGCGCTGGTAGAGCTGCTCCAGCAGCGGGGCGCAGTCCGTCCAGTTGTCCAGTGCGGCCTGCAGGGTCTCGGCCACGCTGCCGGCGGGCATGCAGGCGCTCAGGTCGCGGCTGACCACCACCAGGGCGCCGTCGCGGCTGCCATCTTTGCGGCTGGCAAGTTTCATGCGTCCCCCTTCTCGGCCCAGGATTCAGCGTAGCCTTCCTGTTCGACTTTCTCCAGCGAGGCGCTGGCCTGCAGGGCGTCGCGGGTATCGATCATCACGGCCACCTCGTCGGTCATCTGCCGGGCGTGTTTCGCGCCGGTGGCAAAGGCCCTGGGATGCGGGCCATGGGTGAAGCCGGCGCCATGCCAGGTGAGCATGCCGGGATCGATATTGTCGCGCGAGAAGAAGTCGCCGGCGTGATAGAAGATCACTTCGTCGAAGTCGTCGTTGTTGTGGAAGAAGGGCACCTTGAGCGCGCCCGGGTCGGATTCGATGGGGCGCGGCACGAAGGTGCAGACCACGAAGCGCTGGGCCACGAAGCTGCTGTGCACGGAGGGTGGCAGATGGTAGCGGTGCGACATGATCGGGCGCATGTCGCGCCAGTTGATGCGCACCGGCGAGAGGTCGCCGTGCCAGCCCACCACGTCGAGCGGGTTGTAATCGTAGTGCACCCGCGACAGCTGGTTGGCGCGCTTGATCTCGATGCTCCAGGGATCGTCGCCCTGCTGATCCCGGAACGCCTGGTCGATGGACGGCCGGTCCAGCATGGCCGGGTCGAAGATCGCCTGGGGGCCAAGCAGGCCCTTGTCCGGCAGCTGAAAGCTGTCGTTGGTCGCCTCGACCATCAGCAGCGTGATGCTGTCCTTCGGTTCCAGCCGCCACATGGTGCCGCGCGGCAGCACCAGATAGTCGCCGTTGCGCAGCGACAGATGGCCGAAATCGCAGAACAGCTCGGCGGCACCGGCGTGCACGAACAGCAGCTGATCGCCGTCGGCATTGCGGGCCAGGGCCTGCATGTCCACGTCCAGCTGCCAGTAGCGCATCTGGCAGTGCGCATTGGACAGGATCACCGGCGCGGCCCAGGGTGAAGCCTGCTCGCGCGCGGACAGCGTGGTCAGGTCATAGGCGCGCGGCCGCAATGGGCCGTCCCAGCCGGACCAGCCGGTCGGCGGGCGCCGGTGGTGGAAATGCGCGGTGGGACCAAAGAAGCCGGACTTGCCCATCTCGCGCTCGTAGGGGGCATCCGCCGGCAGATCGGCATGCGCCTGGCGGGAAATCTCGCCCTCCCGGTGGCTGACAGGGATCCACTTACGCATCGTCGCTGTCCTTGATCACCCCGCGGCGCAGCTGGTCTTCCTCGATGGACTCGAACAGGGCGCGGAAGTTGCCCTCGCCGAAACCCTCGTCGCCCTTGCGCTGGATGATCTCGAAGAAGATCGGACCGATCACCGTGCTGGTGAAGATCTGCAGCAGGATGCCGCCACCGGCGGTGGGCGCGCCGTCGATCAGGATGCGCAGATCCTTGAGGCGCGAGACGTCCTCGCCATGGCCGGGCACCCGTTCATCCACCTTGTCGTAATAGGTGTCCGGCGTGTCCATGAAGACCACGCCATTGGCCTTGAGCGCCTCCACCGTGGCGTAGATGTCATCGGTGGCCAGCGCGATGTGCTGGATGCCTTCGCCGCGGTACTGACGCAGGAACTCCTCGATCTGGGACTGCTCGTCGGCGGATTCGTTGATCGGAATGCGGATCTTGCCGCAGGGCGAGGTCATGGCCTTGGAGTACAGGCCGGTCACCTTGCCTTCGATGTCGAAGTAGCGGATCTCGCGGAAGTTGGCGATCTTCTCGTAGAAACCCGCCCAGACGTTCATGTTGCCGCGTTCGACATTGTGAGTCAGGTGATCGATGGTATGCAGGCCGACCCCCCGGGGGCTGAGGTCCACGCCCTCGTCGAGCACGAAGTCGACGTCGTAAATGCTGCGCTCGCCGTAGCGATCGGTGAAGTAGAGCACGCTGTTGCCGATGCCGTAGACCGCGGGAATCTTCAGTTCCATGTATTCGGATGGCGCCGGAAATTCATGCGCACCGTGGTCGATCGCGTAACGCAGGGCCGCCGGCGCGTCCGCAACCCGCCAGCCCATCGCGCAGGCGCAGGGGCCATGGGCCTGGGCGAATTGATGGAAATGCGTGTACGGGGTGGCATTGATCATGAAATTGATGTCGCCCTGCCGATACAGGGTGACATCCTTGCTGCGATGCCGGCCGATCGGGGCGAAGCCGAGGATGCGAAACAGCTGATGCAGCTGCTCGATGCCCTGGGCGGTGGGCGCGGTGAATTCCACGAACTCGAAGCCGTCGGTGTTCAGCGGATTGGGCGTGGTGTCCATGGGGTCTCCTCCGGTGTTCCGTGATGCCCAGCCTACTGCGGGGCAAGTGTAATACAGAAATGTATAGTACCTGCTGGGTCACTTGATGCAAAGCGCCGGCGCGGGCAGCATGGCGGCATCGAGACGAGGAGACGACGATGGGCGAAAAGATCAGGGCCTGGGCTGCCAGCGCGGCGAAAGAGGCATTGCAGCCCTTCGAGTACAGCGCCGGTGCGCTGCCGGATGACTGGGTCGAGGTGGCAGTGGAGTACTGCGGGATCTGCCACTCCGATCTGTCCATGCTGGACGACGAGTGGGGTCGCAGTCAGTTTCCACTGGTGCCCGGGCATGAGGTGGTGGGCCGGGTCGTGGCCGCCGGGCCCGCAGTTCAGCGGGTCCGCATCGGCGACCGGGTCGGGATCGGCTGGTTCGTCGGCAGCTGCAATCACTGCGCGCCCTGCGTGGCCGGCCAGCAGCACCTGTGTGGCGCGACCCAGGAAACCATCGTCGGCCGGCATGGCGGATTCGGCGAGCGCGTGCGCGCCCACTGGCTGTGGGCCGAACCCTTGCCGGAGGCGCTGAACCCCGCCGCTGTGGGGCCTCTGTTCTGTGGCGGGGCGACCGTATTCAGTCCGATCGTGGAGTTCGGCATCAAACCCACCGACCGGGTCGGGGTGGTCGGCATCGGCGGGCTGGGTCATCTGGCGGTGCAGTTCCTGGCCGCCTGGGGCTGCGAGGTCACCGCCTTCACCTCCAGCGAGGCCAAGGCGGAGGAGGCCCGTCAGCTCGGCGCCCACCGCATCGTCAACAGCCGGGACAAGGGTTCCCTCAAGGCCGAGGCCGGCCGCTACGACTTCGTGCTGGTGACGGTCAACGTGGAGCTGAACTGGATGGCCTATCTGCAGGCCCTGGCGCCACGCGGGCGCCTGCATTTTGTCGGCGCCGTGCTGGCGCCGCTGCAGCTGCCGGCATTCGGCCTGATCGGAGGGCAGAAAAGCGTATCCGGCTCGCCGATGGCGCGGCCCGCCACGGTGGCGCAGATGCTGCAGTTCTGCGCGCGCCACGGCATCGCGCCCTGGGTGGAGGAATTCGCCATGAGCGAGGTGAATGAGGCCGTCGAGCATCTGCGTCAGGGGCGCGCACGCTATCGGGTGGTATTGAAAGCCGACTGGTAGCCCGCCAGACAGGCGCGCGGGGGATCCATTCCCCCCGACGGGCCGCGCCGGTCTGGGTCGCCTCGGGGGCTGCAGTCATGAGGCCCGCTTCCCGCCGCGCAGCCGGCGGCGGGATCACGGATGATGGCGATCAGGCCCGGTGGGCCTCCATCGGCGGCGCGTGCCGCAGGGTACTGCGGCGGGACGACATCAGGGCGCGGGGCGCAATTGCCCGCGCAGGTCCTCGGCCATCAGCTCCAGGGTGTCCAGGTCCTGGGTGCCGAGCAGCGGCTTGACGGCGAGCAGCTGAACGCGGCGCAGACGGCTCTGATCGGCCCAGACCTCGTCGTCCTCCACCCGATGGGCCAGATGGTCGGCCAGGGCGACCAGGGCGGCATCGGGGTCCAGCGCGGTGACCTCGGGGGCAATGCCGTGGTGCTGTTCCACACAGCGGCAGATGTTCTCCGGCAGGTCCCAGCGTCGCAGCATGGCCGCGCCCAGGCTGGCGTGGTCGATCCCGAACAGTTCGCGTTCCAGTTCGTAGGAGGGCAGGTTGTGGCGTCGCGCCTTGTCGCGGATGTCGCGTACCTCATCCTCCGCGAAACTGAGCAGGAATATCTTGCCGACATCATGCAACAGGGCCGCGGTGTACAGGGTGGACGGCTGCGGGTGGGCATGATTCCTGGCCAGCAGCCGGGCCAGATCGGCGGTCCGGGCCGAATGCCGCCAGAGGGTCTGGCCGCTGTCCCTGCTGAGGCCCCGGAACAGGGTTTCGCTGCTCACCAGCAAAGCCAGGTGGGACAGCTCTTCCCGCCCGAGTATGACCAGGGCGTGGGCGATCGAATCCACCCGGGAACGCAGACCGAAGTAGGCCGAGTTCACGATCGCCAGGAGCCGGGTGCTGAGGCTGGGGTCCTGCTCCACGGTTTCGGTCAGCGCTGCCGGGCTGCTGCGCTCGTCCTGGGCCAGGCGATGGATCTTCATGGCCACGGCGGGCAGGCTGGGCAGACGGTCGAGCGAGGAAAAGCGCTCCAGGAGCCGCGCGCCGCGCTGACGCCGCTCCTCGGCGCGGGCGGCGAATTCTCCCAGCCACTGCGGGACACGGTGCAGGTCTTGCGCGCGGATCTCGCTGCTGCCGCCGCCGGCGGGCCAGTGGTCCTCCAGCCAGTTGCGCGTCGGCTGTGGCACCGTGGTTTGCGCCAGGGCGGAGTGGGGCAGCTGCATCAGCTGGTGCCAGCGGGAGCCGGCGATGGGCCAGGCGGGCTGGCGCAGACTGGTGTCGCGCTGGCCGGTCGCCGGCTGTCTGAGCCGCAGCTCCAGGGTCTCCAGCAGATCCCCCAGGTAGTCGCCATCCTGAGGGATCATGGCGAAGCTGCTGCGCAGCGCGAACTCTCGCCCCCAGCCCTCGAGCATCGGGGTCAGGCGCTTGCGTACGCGCCGCAGCCAGTGGCCTGCGCCATCGGGATGGTCGGCGCTGCTGTCCAGCAGTAACTCCCCATGATTGAGGGCGTGGCAATCGACGTCGTCAAGCATGGCGCTGATCGCGTGCAGGCGGCCGAAGCCGGGCGCGGGCTGAATCTGCAGCAGGGCGTAGACGCGCGGTTGCTGCGGATGGTGATCGAAGCGCGCCTTGAGAATGCCGGGAATGCTCCAGCGCTTGAACGTCCAGGCATCGTCGATACTAGTGATGCAGCCGATCTTGGCCAGGCCGAGCTGATGGCGCCGGATCTTGTCCCGCTCGGTATCGCAGGTCAGCTGCACCGGCGGGGAGCTCAGCGCCTGCTCCGCCTCGGCCGGCGGCACCCGGAGCAGCTTCGTGAACAAGCCGATCAGCCGGGGCCGATCCGCATCCGGGGCGATGCCCCGGTAGGTCAGGCAATAGGCCGGCGTCAGAGCCACCGAAGGGTCTGCCAATGGCTGCTGCACGTCGCGCCTCCCGCGAAGTCGATGTGATCGACGCCCAGCATGAACCCGGGCAGGTGAAGGCGGTGTCAACGCGCCGCGCGAGCGGCGCAGCCTAGCGGCAGTTCTTCAGCTTCGTTTCCAGCTCCTGGATGCGCGTCCGGTAGCTGCTTTCCATTTCCGCTTCAGCGCGGGCGTGCAGGGTGCGCTCCACATGCAGCTCCTTGCTCAGGCGCTGATTGGCATCACGGATTTCGGCATTGGCCCGGGCCAGGGCTTCCTGCAGTGCGGCCACTTCAGGATTGTCGGAGCGCGGCCCCGGCGTCGCGGGCCGCGCGCGCGACTCGCAGCTGCTGACGGCGGCCTGCAGGGCCTGGCTGCGATCCGCCACATGCGCCAGCTGGGCCTGCAGGCGGACGTTCTGGTCAGACAGTTCCGTGGCCTGCTGCTGCAGTGCGCCGAGCTGTTGCTGATATGCGCTCTGCATCTCGGCCATGCTCTTTTCATGTTTCTGCTGCATCGCCGCCATGCTGTCCTGCTCCGCCTGGGCCTGCTGCTCGCGGTTGCGGGCATCCTGGGCATAGCTCATCAGCTGGGTGTTCAGCTGCTTGAGCGTGGCGCTCATCTCCTCGGACTCGGCCAGGCAGCTGGTCAGGCGGGACGTCGCCTGGCCTTGCTCCTCGCGGCTGGCCTGCAGCGCCTCGCGGGCCTGATCGGCGTCTGCCGCCCGCTGGCGCAGCAGGGCCTGCTGCCGAGCCAGCTCCTGATTCAGGCCTTGGGTTTCCGCCGCGCAGCTGGCCTGCCGGGCCCGGGTTTCCTGCAGCTCGGCCTCGTTGCTGGCCAGAGCCTGCTGCAGGCTGCTGCTGTCCTGTTGCAACTGGAGCAACTGCGATTGCAGGTCCATCACCTGCTGATCCAGGCGGCGCAAGGCGGCGGATTGCGAGGCCACGGTACTCTTGAGGTTGTCGTTTTCCGCCTTGTAGGCCGCGGCCCGGTCTTCCGCCGCCGCGATCCGGTCGGCCACGTTCATGGTCTGGGCCGGGCTCATTTGTGCGGTCGCAAGCAGGCAGAAACCGACCAGATGGGCCGGACGGAACAAAAAGGCTTTCATCAACGCTCCCCAAGCGTAGGCATCGGGCCAAATCTACCGCAATCGGCAAGTCGTGGCCAAACAGCATTCCGGGACTGCCGGTCCGGGGCCGCCGCAGCGGGACTGCGGCAGGGTGGGGGGCAGGAGCCCGCCGACATGCGCAATGCCAATTGGTGCCGGAGGCGAGAATCGAACTCGCACTCTGTTTCCAGAACCGGATTTTGAGTCCGGCGCGTCTACCAGTTCCGCCACTCCGGCAGCGGGCCGCGATTATAGCCATTGCCGGTGCCGTGACATAGGGCCGGCTCGGTTCAGGCTAGAATTCGCGCCCCCGTGCCGACCAAAGCCTGGTATCCCCTGCGCGATAGCCGATGAAACGCAGCGACTTCCATTTCGAGCTTCCCCCCGAACTGATCGCCCAGCAGCCCTTGCCGGGGCGCAGCGATGCGCGTCTGCTGGCCCTGTCGGGCGGTGCCAGATGCGACCTGCGAATCACCGACCTGCCCGACCTGCTGCAAGCGGGAGATCTGCTGGTGTTCAATGACACGCGAGTGATCCCGGCCCGGCTGCATGCGCGCAAGGACAGCGGCGGCGCGGTGGAGATCATGGTCGAACGGGTGCTCGACCCGCATCAGGCACTGGCTTTCGTGCGCGCCAGCAAGACCCCGCGCGACGGTGCCGTGATGCATCTTGGCGATGCGCGGATCACGGTGGACGGTCGCGAGGGTCAGCTGTTCCGCCTGCGCCTGCAGGACGGGCACTGGTGGCAGCTGCTGGAAGAGCACGGGGAAGTGCCCCTGCCACCCTATATCCGTCGCAGCCCGGATGCGGCGGACCGGCAGCGCTATCAGACCGTGTTTGCGCGCGAGCCCGGTGCGGTGGCGGCGCCCACCGCCGGCCTGCATTTCGATGAGGCACTGCTGGCGGCAGTCGATGCGCGTGGTGCCCGGCGCGATTTCCTCACCCTGCATGTCGGCGCCGGCACCTTCATGCCGATGCGCAGCGAGAATCTGAGCGAGCACCGGATGCACGCGGAGCGTCTGGTGGTCAGCCAGGCGCTGGTGGACCGGATTGCCAGCACCCGTCAGGCCGGTGGCCGGGTGGTGGCGGTGGGCACGACCGTGGTGCGCGCGCTGGAAACCGCGGCGGCCGACGGAGGCCTGCGGGCCTATGACGGCGACAGCCGTCTGTTCATCACGCCCGGCTTCGAGTTTCAGGTGGTCGATGCGCTGCTGACCAACTTCCACCTGCCGGAATCCACCCTGCTGATGCTGGTCTGCGCCTTCGCCGGCTACGAACCGGTGCTCGCCGCCTATCGTCACGCCGTGGCTCAGCGCTATCGTTTCTTCAGTTACGGAGATGCCATGTGGCTGGAGCGGGCACGATGAGGTTCGAACTGCTGGGCCAGGATGGCGGCGCCCGTCGTGGACGCCTGCACTTTGCCCGCGGGGTGGTCGAGACCCCGATCTTCATGCCGGTGGGCACCTACGGCACGGTCAAGGCGATGACGCCGGAGGAGCTCAAGGGCCTGGGTGCCAGCATCATCCTGGGCAACACCTTTCACCTGTGGCTGCGACCCGGCACCGACATCATTCGCGCACACGGGGATCTGCACGATTTCATGCACTGGGAGGGGCCGATCCTCACCGATTCGGGCGGCTTTCAGGTCTGGAGCCTGTCCGAGCTGCGCAAGCTGACCGAGGAGGGGGTGCATTTCCGCTCGCCGGTGAATGGGGACAAGGTCTTCCTCAGCCCCGAGGAATCGATCCGGATCCAGCAGGCGCTGGGCGCCGATGTGATCATGCAGTTTGACGAGTGCACGCCCTATCCGGCCAGCGAGGCGGAGGCGCGGACCTCGATGGAATTGTCGGCGCGCTGGGCGCGCCGCTGCAAGGACGAACACGCGGGGCAGGGTGGGGCCCTGTTCGGCATCGTGCAGGGCGGCATGCATGACGGCCTGCGCCGGGAGTCGCTGGCCGCGCTGAGCGAGATCGGCTTCGACGGTTACGCGATCGGCGGACTGTCCGTTGGCGAGCCCGAGGCCGAGCGCACCCGTGTGCTGGATGGCCTGCAGCCGGTGCTGCCGCCGCAGTCCCCGCACTATCTGATGGGCGTCGGCACCCCGCTGGATATCGTCGAGGCGGTGGCCCGCGGCATCGACATGTTCGATTGCGTGCTGCCCACCCGCAATGCGCGCAACGGGCACCTGTTCACCAGCGAGGGGGTGATCCGCATCCGCAATGCGCGGCACCGCCAGGATACCGGCCCGCTGGATCCCGCATGCGACTGCTACACCTGCACTCACTACAGCCGCGCCTACCTGCATCACCTGCAGCGTTGCGGAGAAATTCTCGCCGCACGCCTGCACACGATTCACAACCTGCATTACTACCTGCGCTTGATGGCGCGCATCCGGGAAGCCATCGAGGCGCAGCGCTTCGATACCTTCCGCCATGAGTTCCGGGCCCGTTTCGTGGCATAATCCGCGCCCTTTTTTCGACTCTGAAATCCTATGGACTGGTTGATTTCCGCGGCCCACGCCCAGCAGGCCGGCGCCCAGCAGCCCTCGCTGATGGCCCAGCTGTTCCCGCTGATCGCGCTGATCGTGCTGTTCTACTTCATGCTGATCCGCCCGCAGATGAAGCGGAACAAGGAGCACAAGCAGATGACCGGCGGTCTGGCCAAGGGCGACGAAGTCGTCACCAATGGCGGTCTGGCCGGCAAGGTCACCTCGGTCGGTGAGGTCTACATGACGGTGGAGGTCGCCGAAGGCGTGCAGGTCAAGATCCAGAAAGCCGCGCTGGCGTCGATTCTGCCCAAGGGCACCTTGAAACAGCTCTGATCCACCCCATCTTCGGAGCATCGTGTCGGCACGATCTGGTCCGGCCCGCCCCCCAACGGATGTCTGAATGAACACGACCCCCCTGTGGAAAGTGCTGACCCTGATCGCCGTGGTCAGCTGCGGCCTGATCTATGCGCTGCCCAATGTCTTCGGCGAGGACCCGGCCCTGCTGGTGTCCCTGGACAGCGGCGAGCCCAGCTCGCCGCAGGATCTGGCCCGGGTGGAGCGGGCGCTGAACGGCGCCGGCCTGAGCAACTTCCGCAGCCGTTTCGATGAGAACCAGCGGGTGGAAGTGCGCCTGGAGAAGGAATCCGAGCAGCTGCAGGCCGCCGATGCCCTCAAGCGGGCGCTGGGTCACGATTACATCGTTGCCCTGACCCTGATCCCCCGCACGCCCGCCTGGCTGGTGGGGCTGGGCGGCCAGCCCATGGCGCTGGGCCTGGACCTGCGCGGCGGGGTGCACTTCCTGATGGAAGTGGACGTGGACTATGTGCTGCAGAGCGCGGCCGAGCAGTACGCCAAGGACCTGCCATCCTTCCTGCGCCGGCAGGAACCGCCGATTCGCTACAGCGGTCGGCGTCTGGTGGACGGCGCGGTGGAGCTGGATTTCGCCGACCAGCAGACCTTCGAGGCGGCAGAGAAGGTCCTGCGAGAGGAGTTCCAGGAGCTGACCCTCGAGCCTGCGCCGGGCAGCGGCCTGACCCTGCGCGCCAGCCTGTCCGAGGAGGAGGTGAATCGCATCGTCGACTTCTCGGTCAAGCAGAACCTGACCACCCTGCGCAATCGGGTCAATCAGCTCGGGGTGGCCGAACCGGTGGTGCAGCGTCAGGGCCGTGACCGCATCCTGGTGCAGTTGCCGGGGGTCAAGGATCCCACCCAGGCCAAATCCATCCTGGATGCCACCGCCACCCTGGAATATCGTGCAGTGGCCGAGGGCGAGGACGCGGCAGGCGCGGCGCGCAGCGGCTTCACGCCGCCGGGTACCGAGCTGTTCTACGAGCGCGGCACCGGACGGCCGATTCTGCTCAAGGACGAAGTCATCGCCACGGGCAGCCAGATCGTGGATGCCGCCGCCACCATCGATCAGGAGAGTGGCACGCCGGCGGTCTCCGTGACCCTCAATGGCGCCGGCGCCAAGAAGATGTTCCGCTTCACCGAGGACAATGTGGGCCGCCTGATGGCGGTGCTGTTCAAGGAAAGCGACATCCGGGTCAGCTACAACGCCAAGGGCGAGGCGCTGCGTGAGCGGGTGGACACCGAAGAGGTGATCAGCGTCGCCACCGTGCGGGGCATCTTCGGCAAGCGCTTCCAGACCACCGGCCTGAGCAGCAAGGAAGCCCACGATCTGTCCCTGCTGTTGCGGGCTGGCGCCCTGGCGGCACCGATCGCCATCGTGGAAGAGCGCACCATCGGCCCCAGCCTGGGGCAGGACAACATCGATCAGGGCATCAAGGCCGTGACGGTGGGCTTCCTGGCCGTGGTGGTCTTCATGGTGCTGTATTACCGGGTCTTCGGCATCATCGCCAATCTGGCCCTGTTGCTGAACCTGGTTCTGATCATCGCGGTGCTGTCCGCCCTGCAGGCCACGCTGACCCTGCCGGGCATCGCCGGCATCGTGCTCACCGTGGGTATGGCGGTGGACGCCAATGTGCTGATCTTCGAGCGCATACGCGAGGAACTGTTCGCCGGCAGTGGCAGCTCCCAGGCCATCAAGTCCGGCTACGAGAAGGCTTTCGTGACCATTGCCGATGCCAATATCACCACGCTGATCGCTGCCGTGACCCTGTTTGTTTTCGGCACCGGGCCGATCAAGGGTTTCGCGGTGACGCTGTCCATCGGCATCCTGTCGTCCATGTTCACCGCCATCTTCGGCACCCGCATCATCGTCAACGCGCTGTACGGCAAGCGCCGGCTCGCGGACCTACCGGTATAAGCCCATGCGCGCACTGTCCCGACCGACTCACATCAATTTCATGGGCGTTCGCCGCATCGCGGCGGCGCTGTCCATCATCCTGATGATCGCCTCAGCCCTGTCGCTGTTCGTCCGTGGCCTGGACTTTGGCATCGATTTCACCGGCGGCGTGGTGGTCGAGGTGGGCTATCCCGATGCGATCGACCTCAACGAGGTGCGGGGCGTGCTGGGCGAACATGGGTTCGGCGACGCCATCGTCCAGTATTTCGGGGCCAGCAATGACGTACTGATCCGCCTGCCGCCGAGCGATGCCGCGGATTCCGCCCGGCTCAGCAACGAGGTCTACGCCGCCCTGCGCAGCGGGGGCACGGAAGTGGACCTGCGCCGGGTCGAGTTCGTCGGCCCGCAGGTGGGCGAGGAACTGACCATCAACGGTGGCCTGGCCATGCTCTGGGCCCTGGGACTGATTTTTCTCTACATCGTGTTTCGCTTCCACTGGAAGTTCTCGGCCGGGGCCGTGGCGGCGCTGATGCATGACGTCCTGATCACGCTCGGGGTGTTTTCCGTCCTCCAGATCGAGTTCGATCTGTCCGTGCTGGCCGCGGTGCTGGCCGTGATCGGCTACTCGCTGAACGACACCATTGTCGTGTTCGACCGCTGTCGGGAGAACTTCCGGCGCAAGACCGGTGGAGACGAGCCGGCGGTCATCAACTATTCGATCAACGAGATGCTGTCGCGCAGCGTGGTGACCTCGGGGACCACCCTGATCGTTCTGATCGCCCTGTTCTTCCTGGGCGGTGAAACGCTCACCGGGTTCTCGCTGGCTCTCATCGTGGGGATCGTGATCGGGACCTATTCGTCCATCTATGTGGCCGGCAGCTTCTCGCTGGCGCTGGGACTGAAGCGCAATGACCTGATCCCGGAAGAGCTGCCGCAGGCCATGGACGATTCCGGCGCCCAGGTCTGAGACGCCGTTCGCCGTTGCGCCATTGGCGCATCAGGCCGTGAATTTGGCGTATCGGGACAGGCCCCGATGCGCCGTTTGCTGTAGATTGGAGATCGAGCTTCAGCCAGCGAAGGGCAAGCGATGAACCTGCCGATCCAGACCATTCCCGAATCCCGCATGGAGTCCGCCCGGGCGCGCTGGGAGCGCCTGCCGCAGATCCGCAACGGCGAGGACTACCTGGCCAGCGTGCGCGGGCGGGGCAGCGATTTCTACCTGTTTGGCGAGAGGATCGACGAGCCGGCGGATCATCCGCTGGTCAAGCCCTCGCTGAATGCGCTGCGCGCGACCTATGACCTGGCCCTGGCCGAGCCTGATCTGGCCACGGCGCACAGCCCCTACATCGATGGGCCGGTGAACCGTTTCCTGCACATTCCCACCGAGCCCCTGGATCTGGTGAAGAAGCAGAAGATGCAGCGCCGCCTGGGCCAGATCACCGGCACCTGCTTCCAGCGCTGCACCGGGCTGGATTCGCTGTCCGTGATGCACAGCATCAGCTACGACATCGATGCCCGGCATGGCACCAGCTATCACCAGCGTTTCCTGGCGTTCCTCAAGGAAGCGCAGACCAGGAACGTGCTGATCTCCGCCGGCATGACCGACCCCAAAGGGGACCGCTCCAAACGGCCGCACGAGCAGGCCGATCCGGACATGTTCCTGCATGTGACCGCGCGGAATGAGCAGGGCCTGTTCGTGCGCGGGGCCAAGGCACACATGACCGGTGGCTGGAACCAGCACTGGATCTGCCTGATGCCGACGATGAACCTGTCGGAGAAGGATCGCGACTATGCCGTGGTCGGCATGGTGCCGGTCGACGCCGAGGGTCTGACCTTCATCTACGGCCGGCAGAGCTGCGACACGCGTGCGGCCGAAGGCGGCAGCATCGATGTCGGCAACGCCGAATATGGCGGCCAGGAGGTACTGGTCTGGTTCGACAACGTGTTCATCCCCTGGGAGCACGTGTTCATGGATGGCGAATACGAGTTCGCCCAGGAGATGGTGTCACGCTTCACCCAGTATCACCGGGCCAGCTACGTGTGCAAGACCGGCCTGGGCGACGTGCTGACCGGCGCGGCGGCCACCGTGGCCGACTTCAACGGGGTCGACAAGGTCAGTCATATCCGCGACAAGCTGGTGGAGATGGTGCATCTGAACGAGACCATCTACTCCTCCGGCATCGCCTCCGGTCATGAAGCCAAGCGACTGGACAGCGGAGCGGTGATCAACGACAGCATGCTGGCCAATGTGTGCAAGCACAATGTCACCCGCTTTCCCTACGAGATCGCGCGCCTGGCGCAGGATCTGGCGGGCGGCCTGATGGTCACCATGCCCTCGGAGCAGGACTTCCGCAGCGAGGACGTCGGCCCCCTGATCGACAAGTTGTTGCGTGGTCGGCCGGAGATTTCCACCGAGGCGCGCATGCGCATCATGCGTCTGATCGAGAACATGACGCTGGGTCGCAACGCGGTCGGCTATCTGACCGAGTCCATGCACGGCGCCGGCAGCCCGCAGGCCCAGCGCATCCAGATCCTGCGGGGCATGGAGCTGGAAGAAAAGAAGAAGCTGTCGCACCGGCTGGCCGGTATCGACGCCCAGTAAATCAGCGGAATCGTGACATTTTTTTGACGCCCCCCGGGTCAGACTTGCGCTGAACTGCGGCTTGGGCTCAAATGGGGCCAGAACAACCGGCAGTCCAGTGCATGCCGGGTGCGCCGTCGTCGGTGCCTCGACATTCCGGAAAAGAAACAAGGTAATGCGGAGGCCCGTGGTGCCGGAATCCAAGATCAGCAACAAGGACGTCCTGAGCCATTCCTTCCCGGCCACCCTCGCGGGCGCACGCCAGGCGCGTAACTGGCTGCAGCGGGAATTGCAGGCCGCGCAGGTGCCGGAGGCGCTGATCAGTGCCTTCGCCGTCAGCCTGGCCGAACTGGCCACCAATCTGGTGGATCACAGCCCGCGCTGCCCCGAGTGCTTCGAGGTGGAGGTCCGCCGTCAGGGGCGGAAAATCCGACTCGGCTTGAAGGCGCAGGCGCACAGCTTTGCCGCAGCCAGAGATTTTCGCGCCCACCTCAAGCAGGATGTGGAGGACGTGCTGTCCGAGCGGGGGCGTGGCCTGATGATGGTGGGGCGCTACTTTCCCGATGCCACCTATCAGCCGCCGGCCTGTGATGACGAGCCGGAACAGTTCGTGCTCGAAGTGACCTGCCCCAAGGGTCGCGCCGGGATCAGCTTCGGTCCGGTGCTTCAGTAAGCTCCAGACCGATGACGGTGACGTCGTCCGAACAGGCCCGCATGTCGGCAAATTCCCAGGCGGAGGCGTACAGACCGGCCATGGCGTAGTCCAGCGGATCGCCGGAACAGCCCTGCAGTACTGTCTCTATCCCCTTGACGCCAAACATCTCGCCCTGGTCGTTGCTCCATTCCAGCAGGCCGTCGGTGACCAGCACGACCCGATCCCCCGGAGCCAGCTGACTGACCTGGACTTCGTGCGGGGCGATGATGGAATCGAACATGCCCAGTGGCTGGCCCGCGCCGTCGAGGATTTCCAGTTCTTCCCGCTGGGCCCGCCAGATCAGCAGCGGGGCGTTGCCGGCGCCGCAGAATTCCAGTTGACCACTGTGGTCCAGGCGCAGCCAGGAGGCCGTGACATAGGCATGCTGACGATTGTTGTGGATCATGCCGTTGAGTCGTTCGAACAACTGTGAGGCGCTGCTGTCCAGTGGCATCTCGAGACTGGTGGCCATGACCAGCTGGGTGATCAGGGCGGCGGATACGCCGTGCCCCATGGCGTCGGCCAGTACGATCCGCACGCCGTTGTCGTCCCAGACAAAGCTGTAGGTATCGCCCGATACCTCGCTGGCCGACTGATAGTTGACCTCGATGCAGGCGAAGGGGAGGGCCGGCGGCGGGCTGAGCAGGGCCTTCTGCAGGTCGCTGGCGAATTCGAGTTCGGCGGCCTGCGATTCCAGGGCGGCATTCAGCTGGCGCTGTTCGCGCCGACGCTCGGCAATTTCCCGGTTGAGAGCCTGGGTGCGGCGGCTGACGATCTGGTCCAGGCGGGTCCGGTGCTCCTCGACGGCCCGACGGGAATCGGACAGCTGGCGCCACAGGCGGTTGACGTAATCGTCGATCGCCACGCCGCTGCGGGTCCAGCTGATCACGATGGCCAGATACACCGCGGCGGCTGCCATCAGGGCCGGTTTGAGCCAATCCTGCAAGTCGTGCAACAGGGCATAGAGCAGGATCAGGGCGACCATGCTCCCGGCGGCAATGAGCCACATGCCCAGGCGCCACTGCCGTGCCGCATTCGTGCTGGCGGCGCTGCGGACGCGGGAATAGGCCAGCAACAGCAGGGTCAGCTGGATCACCAGCGCGCACAGCAGCAGGGCGATCTCGACCCGGTTGAAGTGCTCCAGCCATAGCGCCTTGTTCTGGATGGCCGTATTGAGCGTGTCCTGATTCAAAGTGTCCCCGGCACATTGCAATTGTGGTCAGACGCCTTATAGTCCCTGCTTTTGCGTCCGCCAGCAGACCGGCCAGTATAGCGGCAGCTGTTGCCGCGGGACATTTGTCATGCAGGCGGCAGGGGAGAGACGGGCTTGAGCCAGCCGGATCGAAACGCTCAGCGGGCGTTGTTTGCGCGGGTGGTCCAGCAGGAGAGGCGGACCGCGATCCTGATCGCGGCGCTTGCCCTGTGCGCGGTTTTCATCGACATGGCCTGGCAGGAGGCGGTTCCTCTGACCTCTCCGCTCGACCTGCTGCTGCAGCTGCTGATGGGCATGGGCTTTCTCGGCGTGCTGGCCTGGCATGTGGTGAATCCCAGCAGCCATATTCAGCGCTCGCTGATGGGGCTGCTGCTGATTGCCTGCGCGGGTCAGCTGGGCCGCCTGTATCTTGCGCTGTTCGGTCCGGGCTGGCACAACCCGCCGGATCTGGCGCTGCCCACCGCGCTGGGCTACCTGCCGATGATGCTGCTGGCCTTCTTTGCCTTCCAGCCCGGCCGCGATGCCCTGATCTCCAGTGCCATTTTCCTGTGCGCCCTGAGCGTTCCAACCGCCTTCTATGTGCTGGCGCATCTGGAGTACATGAGCCGTTCTCCGCGCCTGCTGGATCTGATGCATCTGGCTCTGCTGCAGGCGCCGCTGACCTTCGCCATCGCCTGGTTGCTGGTGCGGGTCCAGGTGCTGGCGCAGATTCACAGCGGTGGGCAGCGGTCCTACAGCGCCGGCATCGAGGAGACCGACAGCGCGACGATGGCCTTGAATCGCGCCGGCATTGGCCGGGTGCTGGAGGAATCGCTGGATGCGGCGAAACTGAAGCACTTCGAACTGACCGTGGGTTATCTCGAGCTGTCGGCGACGGTGCCGCACGACGAGCTGGACGACCTGCTGCGCCAGGCGATTTCGCGCCTTTCCGAGCAGATACCCCAGGGCAAGCTGGTGGTGGGGCGCTGGTCCCTGCGGCGGCTGGCACTGGTCATGCATAACATCACGGTTTCGGAGGCTTCCAACCATTGTCTTGCGGTGCTGGAAGGCTTGAATCGCAATGCCACCGATCCTGATCAGCGGATCGCGCATATGGCCATCGCGCTGTATCACCCGGGAGAAACCCTGGCGCGGTTGCTGAAGCGGGCGGATGATCAGTTGCAGCTGGCCTTTCATGCCAGTGGCATGGGCCTGGCCTACAGCGCCGAAGACGCCTTCTGAACCTCTGAGGAGTAGCGGTCGAATGCCTATGCTGGGCTTGCTGTATCAGCGCTATGGCCGGATGCGAGTCGGCCTGTGGATCACCTTGCTGTCCTTCGCCGTGACCTGCGGCAGCGCGGTCTTCATCCTGACCGAGCTGGTGTACCGGCCCCGGCTCGCCGCCATGCCGGCCGGCGTCTCGCCGGTCAGCGCGCTGGACTGGCTGTACCCGTCCATGCTGGGATTCGCCGCGCTGACCATCGTCCTGGCCGGCCTGCTCATTCATTTCGGTCTGATCCTGCCCGTGCAGCGGCGTCGCCAGATGCTGGAGGCGGACCTGTCGCGGGCAGAGCCTCGGGAGAAGCTGGAGATTCTGTCCCGCCACCGGGAAAAGCTGACCCGTCAGCTGGACGCCACCCTGGACGACAATCTGGCCTTGCGCGACAGCCTGGAGCGCGCAGGCCAGGAACTGGAATTCGAGCGGGACCGGCAGCAGGCTCTGATCCGTGGATCGGCGGAGCGCCTCATGCTCATCGACAAGGATTGCAGGATTCTGGTCCTGTCGCCCGGCATGGCCAATCTGCTCAGCGTGCGGGCCGCGGATGTGACGGCCGCGCCACTGGACCAGTGCCTGCGGCTGTTCGATGCCAGCAAGGAGCAGCCCCTGGAGTATCCGCTGACGCAGCTGGTGCCGGATGTCATGGCGCGTGCCTCGACCATGCCGTCGCTGCAGGAGGTGCTGCTGCTCGATCAGGCAGGCCGGGAGAAGCGGCTCATGGCCAGCGTGGAAGCGATCCTGTCTTCACGCGGGCAGGTCTCGGGCGCGCTGCTGCGCCTGGAGCCGCTGGATGACGCCGGCGCCCTGGCCGCAGGTGCGCGGGCCGTGCAGCTTGACGCCACCACGGGATTGCCCTTGCGCGAGCAGTTCGACAGGCGGCTGGAGGAGCTGATCCGGATCGCGGGCAGTCAGTCGGCCACCCATGGACTGTTGTTGCTGCAGCTCGACGAGCTGCAATCCATCTACGACAGTCTGGGCTACTGGGCGGGTGAGGAACTGCTCTGGCAGTGCGCCCGCCTGATCCGGGATCAGCTCGGTCCGGGCACGGAGCTGTTCCGGATCACGGCAGTCCATTTTGCCCTGCTCCTGCCGTTCGAAGGCCTGGAGGCCGCGCTGGCGCGGGCGGAGCAGTTGCGGCTTGCGGTGGAGGGCCACGCGTTTTCCTGGCAGCAGAGCAGCTACCGGGCCAGCCTGACCGTCGCGGTTGCCGCGATCGATTCCCAGGTCGATGGCAGCGTCAACCTGATGGAGCAGGTGGACGCCAACCTGCGCCGGGGGCGCGATCTGGGCGGCAACCGGGTGATGGAACCCGCAGACGATGAATTGCTGGCCGAAACACGGGAGATCGAGCACAAGCTGCTGGCCTGGCTGGACGGCAGCGAGGACAGCTCGCGGCTGCATCTGCAGTCCCGGGCGCTGCTGCTGGCGGAAGAGGCCACAGGCAAACCGCTGATCCACGCGATGTTGCGGGTGGAGATGCAGGACGGTTTCTGGATCGATCCGGTCGCCTTCCTGTCGTCGGCAGGTCGTCACGGCCTGATGACGCGCATCGACAGCTGGCTGATCGAACGCAGCCTGGCGGCCCTGCGTGGCAATGCCAGGGCGCAGCAGGACTACGCCAAGCTTGTGGTGCCGATCAGCGAGGATTCAGTGATCGACGAGGGTTTCGCCCAGGATCTCGCGGCATTGATCGCGGCGACCGGCCTGTCGGGCAGCCGCCTGATACTCGCGGTCGACGAGGCCGTCTGCCGCAGTCGCGCGTCATCCCTCACCGGACTGCTGGAGCGCATGCGACAGCAGGAGGTGGGACTGGCGATCAGCAATTGCCGGATCGCGTGCGCGCAGGACCTGTTGCCGCAGCTGGAACCGGAGCTGCTGCTCCTGCATGCCAGCGTCTACGCCGGCCAGGCCTCGCCGCTGTCGGACATGGGCCTGCGCTATCTGGCGAACTGCGCGGACACCCTGGGTTGCCGGGTGGGGATTGCCGAACCCGCCAGCAGAGACATCGCCAGGCAGTGGCACGCCCGCGGCGTCGCACTCGTCGCCCGCGGCGGATCGGGCCTGGGGCCCATCTACTAGACCCGGGCGGACAGCGTGTCCAGCAGGCGCCGAGCCTGCTCCAGGCGGCCGCGATTGAGAAAGGCCTCTACCACCTGCAGCTGTCTGGAGACCTCGCTGCTGAGGTAGCCCTTGCGCATGTCGGCCAGGCGCCGATCCAGCTGTTCCCGGTCCGCTCCCGGGTCGGGTGTGGATTCGTTGCCCGTCGGTTCCTGCGCCTGCGCCGGCTCCGGCAGCGGACCGGCGCTGCGGGGCGGGGTCCAGGCCGGCCTGGCCGAGCGTTCCTGGTCCTGGCCGCGCAGCTGTCTGAGCACGCGTCTGGCGTCCTTCTCCCGGCCGCGTTCGATCAGGGCCTGGACCACGAGCAGCCGTCGGTCCAGGGCATCGCCCTGGCGCTCGATCTCCTGCTCGATCTCACGGCCCAGGGCCGAATTGCTGCCGGCGGACCAGTCGATGGGATAGGGCGCATCCGCCGGCATCAACCTGTCGGACTCGGCAGGCCAGGGCACCAGACCCCGGATGCGCGCGGCCAGCCAGCGGCCGTATCGGGCATGGCGCTGACGCAGGGCCCAGGGCACGGCAAGCAGCAGGGTGGCGAGCAGCAGGATCAGCGGCCAGCCCGGCCCGACCGGGTCTGTGGTGCCGGGGCCCGGGCTGGGCTTCCCGGCCGAATCCTGCGCGCCCGACGCCAGCTTCGCCGCTTGCGCAAGGGCGGCAGGAGCGGGATTCGCGGGCGCCGGGGTGGTCGCATGGCCCGGAAGCTGCGCTGGCCCGGAGCGGGCTGCGGAGTCGCTGGCAGCGGCCGGTTCCGGCGCCGTCGTGGCAAGCTGCGCGGGCCCGGTGTCCGGACCGAGGGGACGAATGCCGGGCCCGCGCTGCAGCTCCCAGTCGAAACGATAGGCCGGCAGCGGCGTCGCGGACGGACGCTCAGCTGGTCGGCTTGCCGCCGCGTGCAAGCGGCGCTCCAGGAGCAGCCTGGCAGGGGCCGGTGACGGGGCGGTTTGCGGCGGCGCCGGCCGGCTTTCCGGTTGCGGGTCCCTGGCGGCAGAGCGCGGCGGGGCGGGTTCGGGAGGCGGCGGCGTCGGGCGCGGATCCAGCAGCATGTCCAGCCGCCGGATCCAGGTATCGGAGCCGACCTCCAGCTGCAACAGGAGGCTGAGCACCGGGGTCAGGACCGGCGCCGTGCTGCGCAGGTGGATCACCGACTCGCTGGCGCTGCGCTGGCTCACGCTCAGGCTCAGATCGGACACCGCATGTTCCGGTACGGGCAGACCCAGCGCGGGGTAGCTGGACTCATCCGGCAGCTGCGCCCGGATCGGCAGCGCCACCGGGTCCTGGCGCAGCACCACGCGCATCCGCAGCGGTTCGCCAAGGTGGCTGAGCACCTCGGCATCGCCCAGGCTGAAGCCGAAGGCCAGTGGCGTCCACAGGCCGAGCGCGCCCGCCAGAACGGCGCCCAGGCAGCGGCTGGCGCGTGCAGCGGTAATGGCGGGAAAGATCGACGCGGGCATGGCTGAATCAGGCTCCGTGACCCTCATCCATGAGGACAACCTGAGATCTTAGCGAAGCATTGTCCCGTGACGCCAACCGCAGGCCGGGGATCGCGGGTCTCAGAAACCCAGCGAGCGGCGCAGCTCGCGCCGCATCTCGTCCAGTTCCGGGCGTGGCAATTCGGACTGGCTGATCCAGGACTCCACATCCTCCAGCACTTCCTCACCCAGCTCGCGGCGCTCCTGCTCGCTGAGGGACACGCCAGTGCTGTCGATGGCGTCGAAAAACAGGTGGGCCGAAACCAGGGCGCTGATGCTGGCCTTGCTCTCCTCGCCGAAGCTCTCATAGATCTTGATCATCCACGGAATCATCAGGGCGTCGACGATCCGCTGCAGCGGCGGCGTCGGGGGCGGACGCAGGTGCAGGATCTTCAGATCCTTGAGTACCGCCTCACGGGCCTTGACGGTGGCGGGGCTGCCGCGCCGCGTGCCCGTCGCCGTGCCATGCAGCAAGGTGTACAGCGCCTGTGATCCGGCGCGGAAGCCTTCCTGCTCCTGGCCGTTCTCGCTCACGATGCGATCGACCACGGCGACGATCCGGTAGAAATCCTCGATGGGATCGAATTCATCCAGGGTGCCCAGCACGGCCAGCTGCTGCATCAGCGCCCGGACCGGGCTGTGCGGATTCTCGAACAGCCCTGGCTGGGTCAGGCGCAGGGTCAGCAGGGGCAGCAGCAGGCGCTTGAGCTGGGCGCGAAAGCGCAGGCTGATTTCGGGTGTGTCCAACATGCGCCGGAAGCTCGACTCCAGCTCGCTGATGGCACTTTTCTGGCGTGCGCTCAGGCAGGCGTAGGCGTCCGCATTGAAATGCTTCTGGACCAGCTGGCGCAGCTGGCCAGGGTGCCAGTCCTGACCCGGCAGGCTCTCCAGTGCCGGCTGCATGTCGCGCAGCATCACTTCCAGGCTGCGGGCCACCTGCCCGGGGGTCAGCTGATGGGCACTGGCCAGGGAGTGCACATTGGTGACCTCCAGCTCGGGCAGCAGCCCGGCCCCGGCCAGCTGGGAATTGAGCTGGTAATACAGGTGCAGCAGCAGGTCCGGCGCCAGTCGGCTGAGGGCCTTGAGCAGCGCGGCCTGCATGTCCGTGCTCGCACCCATGTCCTGTGCCGCCGTCCGGAATTCGTCTATCACGCGGCCCGGCGCCAGGCTCCGTGTGTCAAGCAGCGGGCCATCGCCATTGAGTGCATCCAGGCGTGCTTCCAGTTCGCCGTAGACCAGGCGGCATCGACTCAGGATCTGATTGACGGTGTTGATCCGGGTGGCCGAGAGATCCAGGCCGCGTTCATCCATCAGGGTCAGAAAGCTCAGGTCCTTGGCGTCCACTTCCTGACCTGCGCCCGGCTTCGCCTGCAGAGCCCGGACCAGTCGCTCGATCAGTGCGCCGGCCAGCGTCTCGACCTGGCCATGCAGCCAGCGCTGGGCATTGCGTGCCGCGCTCCTGTGCGCCTCATCCGTCAGGCCGGGCCAGCTGTCCAGCAGCAACAGATCCAGCTGGCGCAGCATCTCGGGCAGGTCGGCCGCGAGCTCGTCGCGCAGGCGGACGACCAGCGCGGACTGTATGGCCTTGTTTCGTTCCGCTGGGGGCATGGCTTGGGTCAGGCCCCGACGGGAGTCGGGACGGGGATCGACTGGCGGGTCGGGCTCAGTTGCTCAGCGCGCTCTGTGCCGCGTCCACGCTTTCGTAAATGGGCACGATCTGGTCGATCTTGAGAAAGCTGATCATGTCGGCCGGCTGACCCTGCAGGCCCACCAGGGCCAGGCGGTTGCCATTGGCGGTGGCCCGCTTGTACAGATAGACCAGCAGGCCGATGCCGCTGGAATCCACCATGCTCAGCTCGCTGACATCGACAGCGTAGAGACTGGAACCGGCCTGCAGCGCATCTTCTAGCTGCCCGCGAATGTTCTGCACTTCGAGGGAATCGAGCTCGCCGTCAATGGTGACGACCTGGAGGCTCCCCCGCTCATCAATGCTGATGCCCATGAATTCCGAAGTGTGACGGCGAATGCCCATGTTAACCGGCACCTGCCCTGAAGAGAAGCCGTTCGGCCCTCAGCCGCGCAAAACCCGGTCGGGTGGCGTGTTCAGCAGACGACGCAGGCTGAGCCAGGCCATGCCACAGACCAGCGCCGCGCTGAGCGCGGCGCCCAGCAGCAGGGCCGCGATATTCAGCTGGTAGGGAAACTCGAAGACAAAGCGGGCCAGCAGCCAGCCAACCGCCTGGGCGCACAGTGCGGCCATCAGGCCGCTGAGCAGGCCCAGGGCGGCGAATTCCGCGAGCATCGCCAGCCGGATCTCGGCCGTGCCGGCGCCCAGTGTTCGCATCAGGGCGATTTCCCGGGCGCGTTCGCCACGACCCGCCTCCATGGCGGCCAGCAGCACGGTGAGGCCGGCCAGCACGGTGAAGCCGAATACCAGTTCCAGCGCGCCGACGATGCGGTCCATGATCGAGCGCACCTGCTGCATCATCGCGTCCAGGTCAATGACGGTGATGTTGGGGAAGTGGCGGGCCAGATCGCGCAGGGCGGCACGTTGCCCGGTGGGCAGATACACGCTGGTCAGCCAGGTGGCGGGTTTGTCGTCGATCACCCCCGGCGGGCAGACCAGGAAGAAGTTGGGCTGGAACGATTCCCAGTCCACCTCACGAAAGCTGCGGACCTCGAAAGTGACCTCTTCGCCGGCGAAGTCCAGGGTCAGGCGATCACCCAGCATCAGGTCCAGGCGTTCCCTGGCGTAGCTGTCGGCGGACAGCCAGGGCTGGCCCTGGCCGGAGGCCCCCCACCATTCGCCGGCGAGCAGCTTGTTGTCCGGACCCAGGCTGTCCGTCCAGGAGAGGTTGAAGTCCCGGTTGATCCAGCGCTGGGTTTCCGGATCCTCGAAGTCATCGACGCTGACCGGATCGCCATTGATCGCGCTCAGGCGGGCGCGCGCCATCGGCCAGATCCGCTCGGCCGTGACCCCGCGCTCGTTCAGGAAGCCGCGCAGCGGCTCGACCTGATCCGGCTGGATATTGATCAGAAACTGATTGGGCGTCTGTGGCGGCAGCTTGTCCTGCCAGGCTTCCAGCAGGTCGTTGCGGACCACGCCGAGCAGGAGCAGGGCGAGCAGGCCCAGACCCAGAGACACGCATTGGGCCAGGGTCAGCGCGGGGCGGCGTAGCAGATTGCCCAGGCCGATGCGCCAGCCGCGCATCGCGCCGCCGCGCAGCGGAGTGATCAGACGGATCAGCAACAGGGCGAGACCCGCCAGCAGGGCGGCGCACACCAGCTGTCCCAGTGCGACATAGCCGATCAGGCGCAGATCCGACAGCTGCAGGGCGAGCAGTCCCAGGAAGGCGGCCAGCGCGGCCAGCGACCAGAGCCACTGGCGCCCGCGGGCGGGCAGGCGATCCTGAAACACCCCTATGGGCGGGCTGGAGGCGGAGCGCAGGACGGGCGGCAGGGCGAATCCACCGAGCAGGATCAGCGCGATCAGCCAGGATTGGCCCACGGCGCCCAGCCGCGCCGGAGGCAGCTGCTGCAGCATCAGCACATCGGCGAGTCCACCCAGGCCCCACTGCGATGCCAGGCCGATGGCGGCGCCGAGGCCGCCGGCGATCAGCGCGATGGCCACGAGGCTGCCGCACAGCGCGAAGCTGATGTCGCGCCGGCCGGCACCCAGACAGCGCAGCAGGGCGACGTCGGATTGCAGGCGCTGGCCGTACTGCTGGGCGCACAGGGCGATGGCCACGCCGCCCAGCAGGCTGGCGCAGAGCGCGGCCAGGGCCAGGAAATTGCCCGCCCGGTCCATCGCGCTGCGAATTTCCGGGCGCGCGCCAGCCGGATCCTGGCGCTTCGTGCCGCGCGGCAGCGGCAGCGCACTGGCCTGTGCCAGTGCCGCTTCCGGGCCGCTGAGCAGCAAGCGATGCTGCACCCGGCTGCCGGGGCCCAGCAGGGCGGTGCGTTCGAGGTCGTCGAGGTGAATCAGCAGGCGCGGTGCCATGTCGACGAAACCGGAACCGCGATCGGGTTCGTAGTTCAGCAGGCGGGTGACGGTGAGGCTGATGGCGCCAACCTCGATGCTGCTGCCCGGCTGCAGGCGCAACTGGGACCAGAGCTGGCTGTCCACCCAGGCCTCGCCGGGCCGGGGCACATCCCCGGTCGCCGTCTCCGCGTGCAGCGGGCCCGTGCTGGTACGCAGCTCGCCCTTGAGCGGATAGCCGGGCAGGACTGCCTTCAGGCCGACCAGCTCGCTGTGTTCCCCGTGCCAGACCACCGAGGGCAGGTGCACCGTGGGGCTCTGCTGCAGCGGCAGGTCGTCGAGTGCCGCCTGCAGCCCGGGGTCGATCGGCGTCCGGCTGCTGATGATGAGATCGGCGCCCAGGGTCTCTCCGCTCTGCGCCGCGATGGCCCGGGCGATGCGGTCGCTGAACAGGGTGACCGCGCTGGTTGCCGCCACGGCGCAGATGAGAGCAAGGCCCAGGACCCGCAATTCGCCGTCGACCAGCAGGCCGCGTAGCTGAATGGCGGCCCAGCGCCAGCGCCAGCTGCTGGCCAGCGAGCCCCTGGCGTGGTCCGCCGCTGCCGGGCGCTCGTCCGCGGCCGTCGCCTCAGCGTCGCTCATGCCGGCTCCAGGCGGCCATCCGTCAGCCGGAGCTGGCGCTGGCAGCGCGCCGCCAGCTCCTTGTCGTGAGTGACCAGCACCAGGGTCGTTCCACGCCGGGCGTTGAGATCGAACAGCAGGTCGCAGATGTGCGCGCCGGTCTGATCGTCCAGGTTGCCGGTGGGTTCGTCGGCAAACAGGATGTCGGGTTCTCCGGCGAAGGCCCGGGCCAGGGCCACGCGCTGCTTTTCGCCACCGGACAGCTGGCGCGGCATGTGCGACAGGCGGTGCGACAGCTCCACTTCGGTCAGGGCCTGACGGGCCTTCTGGTCGGGCCGGGGCAGCCCGGCGAGCTCGGCGGAAAGCCGCACGTTCTCCAGCGCGGTGAAGCTGTCGAGCAGTTGAAAGGCCTGGAAGACGAAGCCGACCCGACCGGCGCGCAGCCGGGCGCGTTGTTCCTCGTCCAGCACGGTGATGTCCTGGCCGCTGAGCGCGATGCTGCCGGCGGTGGGGAGATCCAGTCCGGCCAGAATCGAGAGCAGGGTGGTCTTGCCGGCGCCGGAACGACCGATGATCGCTACACTGTCGCCCGCAGCCACCTCCAGATCCAGATTCGAAAGTATGTCCAGCCAGCCATTGCCATTACTGACCCGCTTGCTGACGCCCGTGGCTTCAATCATGTCGGTTCACCGGCAGCGAAGGGCTGGTCTGGCGCGCGGGCCGGGCGCCCGGGCGCTGCGCTTGGGAATCGCGAACTTCATATCTGTGCTGGTCCTGTGTCTGGTCGTGATGCCGGCGTCGGCTGCGGGATCACCCCGGGTGCTGGTGTTCGGCGACTCCCTGTCGGCCGCCTACGGTATCGACAAGAGTGCCGGCTGGGTGGCCCTGCTACAAGACCGCCTGAAAGAGCAGGCGTTCCCTCACGAGGTCGTGAACCTCAGTATTTCCGGTGAAACGACCAGCGGTGGCCTGCGCCGGCTGCCGCAGGCGCTGGACCGGCACAGGCCGGAGCTGGTGCTGATCGAACTGGGCGCGAATGATGGCCTGCGAGCGCAGTCCCTGAGCGCGATGCGAGACAACCTGCGGAAGATGATCGAGCTGTCGCAGGCGGCGGGGAGCAGGGTGCTGCTGTTCGAGATGCGCATCCCGCCCAACTACGGTCCGCGTTACACGGAAGCCTTTCAGCGGAGCTTCGGGCAGCTCAGCGAGGACACCGGCGCGACATTGGTGCCTTTCTTTCTGATGCCCATCGCGGAGGATCCCGGTGCGTTTCAGGACGATGGCATCCACCCAACGGCACAGGCGCAGCCGCGCCTGCTCGACACCGTGTGGCCCTTGCTTGAGCCGTTGCTGCGCGTTGAAATGACTGGTGGTGTCCCTTAGCGGACCTTCCTCTCGCTGCGAGGCCCTCGGCACGGCCCCCTGGGTTCATTGGGGGAAAACGGCGGCGCCTGGGTTCGTCCTGCTGCCGGATGCTCTCCATGGGAGCTCACGCCGGGCCCTGCCGCCTGTTCCGGGCGCTGTCCCCCGCGCCGCTTCGCGGTTCCCTGCGGCCACGCCCGCCAGCAGGGTCGGCTCAGAC
>JBFJTN010000002.1:0-62331 GCA_041625325.1 Oceanococcus sp.
CACCGCCGATGCCCACGCCGCCGGACAGGTGCACGTTCCTGCCGATCTGCGCACAGCTCCCCACCGTCGCCCAGGTGTCGACCATCGTGCCGCTGCCCACGTAGGCGCCGATGTTGACGTAGCTGGGCATCAGCACGACGCCGGAGGCGATGTAGGCCCCCTTGCGCACCATGGCCGGCGGCACCACCCGTGCACCCAGGCGGGCGAAGTCGGGATCCTGCCAGCCGGTGAACTTGCCCGGCACCTTGTCGAAATAGTTGGTCTCGCCACCTTCGATGGTGGTGTTGGCGTGCAGGCGGAAATACAGCAGCACGGCCTTTTTCAGCCACTCATTGACCTGCCAGCCGTCGGCGGCGGGTTCGGCCACCCGCAATTCCCCGGCATCGATGCCGTCAATGGCCAGGCCGACGGCCATCTGCAGGTCACGATTGTCGGGTCGCAGATTGTCGCGATCCTGCCAGGCCGCTTCGATCTTCTGTCTGAGTTCTTCCTGAGTCATGGCTCTTCCGTGGTTCGCAGTTTTTCGGTGATTCGTTCGCGCAGCTGATGCAGCAGGGCGGCATCATCGATGGCCCGCCCCTGCTGGTCGGTGATGTAGAAGACGTCTTCGGCCCGCTCGCCAATGGTGCCGACCTTGGCGGCGTGGACGTCGACCCCCGATTCGGCGAAGGCGCTGCCCACCAGGGCCAGCAGGCCGGGTCGGTCGTCGGCGACCAGTTCCATCACGGTCTGCTGCTTGGCGCTGTCCGGGGTGAAATAGATCTGGGTCGGTGTGGAGAAATGCCGCCGGCTCTTCGGTACCCGGCGGCTCACCGCCGGCACCTGGCCGCTGTTGTTGCCGAGGGCGCGGACCAGGGTATCGCCGATCTCCTTGCGCCGGGCCGCATCGGTGATGGCGCGGCCGTCCGCCTCGCTGACGATGATGGTGTCCAGGGTGTAGTGATCCGAGCTGGAGCTGATCCGGGCATCCAGGATGCTCAGACCCAGCTGGGCCAGGCAGCTGCAGGTGATCGCGAACAGCTTGGGCGCATCCGGCATGTAGATGAACACGGCGGTGCCGCGGTTCGGGAAGTCCCGCACCAGCACGCTGGGCCGGTCGCTGGGCGCATTGGCGATGGCCTGGGTATGCCAGGCGACCTCTTCCGGCGCGTGGCGCAGGAAGTAATCCTCGTCCACCCGCTCCCAGATCGCCGCGATGCGCTCCTCCACCAGGCCGTTTTCCAGGCACAGGATCATGGCGTCGCGACGGGTTTCGTTGATCAGTTCGGCGGTGCCCACCGGGTCGCCCCGTTCCAGCACCCGCCGGGCCGAGCTGTACAGCGAGCGCAGCAGGCCCTCGCGGAAGCCGTTCCAGAGCTTGGGGTTGGTGGCCCGGATGTCGCAGACGGTGAGCAGGTAGAGGTAGGCCAGGCGATCCATGCTGGCCATCTTGGCGGCGAAGGCATTGACCACGTCCGGATCCGAAACGTCCTGGCGCTGGGCGGTCATCGACATCAGCAGGTGATTGCGTACCAGCCAGGCCACGATGTCGGCGTCCTGGCTGGACAGGCCATGACTGGTGCAGAACTCGCGGGCATCCTCGGCCCCGAGCTCGGAATGATCGCCCTCGCGGCCCTTGGCGATGTCATGAAACAGGCCGGCGATGTAGAGCAGCTCCGGTTTTTTCAGCTCGCCATGCAGATCGGACAGCTGGGGGAACTCGTGACGGAACTCGGGCACGGCCAGGCGGCGGATGTTGCGCACCACGAACAGGGTGTGTTCGTCCACCGTCAGGGTGTGGAACAGGTCGTACTGCATCCGCCCGATGATCTTGCCGAAGGCCGGCAGATAGCGGCCGAGGATGCCGTAGCGGTTCATCCGGCGCAGGCTGTGCAGCACGCCGCGCTCCATGCGCAGGATCTGCATGAACAGATCACGCGCTTCCACCGATTCGCGCACGCTTTCGATCAGATTGCGATCACGGCGGATCTGGCGCAGCGTGTCGGCGCTGATGCCCTTGATCTTGAGATGGTGGTTCTGGGCCCAGCTGCGGAAGATTTCCAGCAGGGCCAGCGGCCGTCGCTGAAACAGGTCCGGTTCACGGGTCTCGATGAAGCCGTGGCGCAGGGCAAAGTGCTCGTCCAGCACCTGTGGGTCGGCGGTCTGGCGGCGATGGAAGATCTCCTCATCCATCAGTTGCATGAAGATATCGTTCAGCGCCGACAGACCCTTGATCGTGCGGTAGTACATCTGCATGAACTGTTCGACCGCCAGGTTGTGGGTCTTGTCCTGGTAGCCGAACAGTTCGGCCACCTTGACCTGGTGGTCGAACAGCAGCCGGTCTTCCGGCCGGTTGGTCAGCATGTGCAAGGCGAAGCGCACCTGCCAGAGGAAGGCGCGACCCGAGATCAGGTAGTTGATCTCGTTGGGTTGCAGCAGGCCCCGGGCGTGCAGCTCCTCCAGCCCTGCCGTGCCGTAGTGACGCTGGGTCACCCAGCCGATGATCTGGATGTCGCGCAGGCCGCCCGGGCTTTCCTTGACGTTCGGCTCCAGCTTGTAGGCGGTGTCGTCGTAGCGCCGGTAACGGGCCCGCTGCTCGGCATGCTTGGCCTCGAAAAAGGCCTCGTCCGGCCAGATCCGGTCAGGCCCGATCTCGGCCTGCATGGCCTCGGCCAGGTCCGCCCGCCCGGCCAGCAGGCGGCTTTCCATCAGGTTGGTGACGACGGTGACATCAGCCTGTGCCTCGCGGCCGCATTCCGCCGGCGAGCGGACGCTGTGGCCGACCTCCAGGCCCATGTCCCAGGCGAAGGTGACGAAGCGTCCCAGGGCGTCCTGAATCTCCTCCAGGGCCGCATCGGCGTAGAGAATCAGCAGGTCGATGTCCGAGCGGGGCAGCAGTTCGCCGCGACCGTAGCCACCGACGGCAAGCAGGGCTGCGGGGGCGTCTTCCGGCACGATGCGCGCCCAGGCGGTGCGCAGCATCTGGTCGACCACCCCGGTGTACTGAGCGATCAGCTCGCTGGCCGCCGTGCCCTTGCGGAAGTCCTCGAACTGGGCCTCGCGCACATCCTTGAGCAGGCTGCGCCAGGCCCGGGCGTCGTCGGGTGCGGCGTCCAGTGCCTGCTGCAGCTCCAGGGCGCTGGCAGTGCCGCTCAGCCCGGCGGATGTCAGGCTCATGCCGAGCCCGCCGAGACGGTCAGGATTTCGTAGCCGTCCGGGGTGACCAGCAGGGTGTGTTCCCACTGCGCGGACAGCGAGCGGTCGCGGGTGACCACGGTCCAGTCATCCTGCAGCAGCTTCACCTCGCGCCGGCCGACATTGATCATGGGCTCGATGGTGAAGGTCATGCCCGGCTCCAGGCGCACGCCGGTGCCCGGCTTGCCGTAATGCAGCACCTGCGGGTCTTCGTGAAATTCGCGGCCGATGCCATGGCCGCAGTATTCGCGGACCACGGAGAAGCCCGCCTTTTCCGCCAGGGTCTGGATGGCGTGACCGATGTCGCCCAGCTGGATGCCTGGCCGGACCAGCTCGATACCGGCGTACATGGCATCCAGGGCGGTCTGGCAGATGCGCTGGGCCATCACCGGCGCCCCGTCCAGCACGAACATGCGGCTGTTGTCGCCGTGGAACCCATCCTTGATCACGGTGACATCGATATTGACGATGTCGCCCTTCTTCAGCTTCTTGGGCCCGGGGATGCCGTGGCAGACGACATGATTCACCGAGGTGCAGATCGACTTCGGAAAGCCGTGGTAATTCAGCGGCGCGGGAATGGCCTGCTGCTGATTGACGATGTAGTCATGGCAGATGCGGTCCAGCTCCTCGGTGCTGACGCCGGGCTGCACATGTGGCGTGATCATGTCGAGCACCTCGGCGGCGAGGCGGCCGGCCACGCGCATGCGCTCGATTTCGTCGGCGGTCTTGATAGTGATGGGCATCGATCTGCTGGTCGGCGCCGCGGGCACAAGGCCGGGGCGGCTGCCTGGGTAGGAACAACCGTATATGATCGCAGAAATCAGCCGCCGGTTGCAGTCGCGCCGGCCGCCGCCGGCCCCGGGAGGCTTCCGCACAGGGCGCAGAGGGTGTTTTTGCGTTGTCCGGTGGTGGTGGATGTGCTATAAAGCGCGCCGCTCGAAAGAGCGCCGGCCCTCGCGGCCGGAAACCAAGCCGCCGATTCGTCGGCAAATCCGCACACATGCCGCAACCGTTCCCGGGGGTCCTCGTCAGAGGCCGGTGGCGGGGCATGTGGAGGCCAAAAACCCCACAGGAGTTACACAATATGTCGCAAGTCACGATGCGCCAGCTGCTGGAAGCCGGCGTGCACTTCGGGCATCGCACCCGCTACTGGAATCCGCAGATGGCGCCGTACATTTTCGGCGCGCGCAACCGGATTCACATCGTCAACCTCGAGCACACCCTGCCGATGCTCAAGGACGCCGCCAATATCGCGAGCCGCATCGCGGCCAACGGCGGGCGTATCCTCTTCGTCGGCACCAAGCGCGCCGCGCAGGACGTGATCAAGGCCGAGGCGGATCGTTGCGAGATGCCTTTCGTCAACCACCGCTGGCTGGGCGGCATGCTGACCAACTTCAAGACGGTCAAGCAGTCGATCAAGCGGATGGAAGACCTGGAAGAGAAGGTCGGCGAGGCCAGCAACTACAAGCTGTCCAAGAAGGAACAGCTGACCATGCAGCGCGAATACGACAAGCTGCACAAGTCGCTGCATGGCATTCGCAACATGAGCTCGCTGCCGGACGCGCTGTTCGTGATCGATGTGGGCTACGAAAGCATCGCGATCAAGGAAGCCCGCAAGCTGGGCATCCCGGTGATCGCCGTGGTCGACACCAACAACTCGCCGGAAGGCGTGGACACCATCATCCCCGGCAATGACGACGCGACCCGCGCCATTTCCGTGTACACCCAGGTGATCGCGGACGCCATCCTCGACGGCCGTGGTTCGGTGACCACCGCCAAGGCCAAGGCCGAATTCGTTGAAGTGAAGGAAGAACAAGCCCCCGCGGCGGAGCAGGAGGCCGAATAAGACATGGCAATTACAGCTGCAATGGTGAAAGAGCTGCGCGAACGTTCTGGCGCGGCGATGATGGACTGCAAGCGCGCGCTGGAAGCGGTCGATGGCGACATCGACGCCGCGCTGGAGAAAATGCGCAAGGACGGCCAGGCCAAGGCCGACAAGAAGGCCGGCCGCGTGGCGGCCGAGGGCGTGCTCAAGGTGGCGATCAGTGCCGACGGCAAGAAGGCCGTGCTGGTCGAGTACAACTGCGAGACCGACTTCGTCTCCAAGGGCGACGAGTTCCAGGGCCTGGCCCAGCAGGCCGCCGACGCGGCGCTGGCCAGTGGCGTGACCGACCCGGCCGAACTGCTGCAGCAGTCCGCCGGTGGCGAGTCCCTGGATGAAGCCCGCCGCAATCTGATCGCCAAGCTCGGCGAGAACATGGCCCTGCGCCGCGTGCTGGCCATCGAGAGTGCCGGCCAGGTGCATTGCTACCTGCACGGCAGCCGGATCGGCGTGCTGGTCGCGCTGGAAGGTGGTGACGAGGAGCTGGGCAAGGATGTGGCGATGCACATCGCCGCCAGCGCCCCGCAGTACGTGCAGGCCGATGACGTGCCCGCCGATCAGCGCGCCAAGGAGCGCGAAATCCTGATCGCCCAGGCCGAAGGCAGCGGCAAGCCGATGGAGATCATCGAGAAGATGGTCGAAGGCCGGCTGCGCAAGTTCCTGGCCGAGATCACCCTGCACGGCCAGCCCTTCGTCAAGGACCCGGACACCACCGTGGAGAAGCTGCTGGCCAAGGCCGGCGCCAAGGTCACGTCCTTCGTGCGGGTTGAAGTGGGCGAGGGCATCGAGAAGGAAGCAACCGACTTCGCCGCCGAGGTCGCCGCCCAGGCGAGCGCCGCCGGAGCCTGATTTCTTCCTGCGGCCGCCACTTTCGGCGGCCAAATCAGCGATAATGAAAAGGGCCCCGTTTCCGGGGCCTTTTTTCAGGTGCCAGGGCCCATGAGTAAAGCCGAACTCCAGTACAAGCGAATTCTTCTCAAACTCAGCGGCGAGGCCCTGATGGGCGATGCCGATTACGGCATCTCGCCCGTGGTCATGAATGCGCTGGCCGTCGAGATCTGCGAGCTGGCCGAGACCGGTGCGGAGATTGCGATCGTGGTCGGTGGCGGCAACATCTTCCGCGGGGCCGGGCTGGCGGGCGCCGGCATGGACCGGGTCACGGGTGATCACATGGGCATGCTGGCCACGGTGATGAATGCCCTGGCCATGCAGGATGCGCTGGAACAGCACGGGCACTACTGCCGGGTGATGTCCGCGGTGCGGATCAACCAGGTCTGCGAGGATTACATCCGGCGCCGGGCCGTTCGTCACCTGGAGAAGGGGCGCATCGTGATCTTCGCCTCCGGCACCGGCAACCCGTTTTTCACCACCGATTCGGCCGCCGCCCTGCGTGCCATCGAGATCAACGCCGAGCTGATGCTGAAGGCCACCAAGGTGGACGGCATCTATGATGCGGATCCGGCCAAGGTGCCGGACGCCAAGCGTTATGATCACCTGACTTATGATGAGGTCCTGGATCGCCGCCTGGCGGTCATGGACCAGACCGCGATCGTGCTGTGCCGCGATCACCGCATGCCCCTGTGTGTCTATGACATGAGCCAGCCGGGCAATCTGCTGAACATACTGTGCGGAAACACCCGGATTGGAACCTGGGTGGACAATGGAGACTCTGCATGATCAACGACATCAAGCGGGACGCCGAAACCCGCATGAAGAAGAGCATCGAGGCGCTGCGGGCGAACCTGACCAAGCTGCGCACCGGACGCGCGCATCCCAGCCTGCTCGACCACATCACGGTGGATTACTACGGCAGTGAGGTGCCGCTCAGCCAGTGCGCCAACATCCACGCCGATGACGCGCGCAGCCTGAGCATCGCGCCCTGGGAAAAGGACATGGTGTCCAAGATCGAAAAGGCCATCATGACCTCCGATCTGGGCCTGAATCCGACCACCGCCGGCACCGTGATCCGGATCAATCTGCCGCCGCTCACCGAAGAGCGCCGGCGCGATCTGGTCAAGGTCATGCGCGGGGAGGGCGAGAATGCCCGGGTGGCCATTCGCAACGTGCGCCGCGACGCCAACAACGATCTGAAAGAGCTGGTCAAGGAGAAGATGATCAGCGAGGACGAGGAGCATCGGGGCGAGCAACAGGTGCAGCAGCTGACCGACAAGTACGTCGCAGAGGTGGAGCAGCTGCTGGACGAGAAAGAACGCGAGACGATGGCGGTTTGAGCTCGCGCCGCGCCAAGACCCGGATGCCTGACAGCCGTCCAGCCGGCAAGCTGCCGCGACACATTGCCATCATCATGGACGGCAATGGCCGCTGGGCGCAGAAGCGGGCGATGCCGCGCACCATGGGGCATCGCTCCGGTGGCAAGGTCGCGCTCAAGATCATCGAGGCCTGCCACGATCTCGGCATCGAGTGTCTGACCCTGTTCGCCTTCAGCACGGAGAACTGGACCCGGCCCAAGCAGGAGGTCGGTGTGCTGATGGATCTGTTCCTCTCCACCCTGCGCGAGCGCATGGATGACTTCCATCGGCGCAATGCCCGGCTGCAGTTCATCGGGGATCGGGAAGGTTTCGCCGAGCCGCTGCGCCAGGAGATGCAGCGGGCGGAAGATCAGACGCGCGGCAACAGTGGTCTGCAGCTGAATCTGGCGGTCAGCTATGGCGGCCAGCAGGATGTCACCCAGGTCGCCCGCAAGCTGGCCCGCGAGGTCGCCGAGGGCCGCCTGCAGCCGGACGAGATCACCGAGGCCCGGTTCAACCGCGAGGTGGCGCTGGGCGATCAGCCGCCGCCGGATCTGTTCATCCGCACCGGCGGGGAACTGCGCATCAGCAACTTCCTGCTCTGGCAGCTGGCCTACACGGAACTGTATTTCACCGACACGCTGTGGCCGGATTTCAACGCCCGTGAACTGCACCGCGCGATCGACTGGTTCGGTGCGCGCGACCGCCGCTTCGGCGGTCTGTCGGCGGTTTCGGCCTAGGCGCTCGGGGCTCCCATGCTCAGGCTGCGTGTCATCACTGCACTGATCCTGGTGCCGCTGGTCATTCTGGCGATCTGGACCCTGCCCACGGCCTGGGTGGCCGCGCTGGTGGCGGCCCTGATGCTGGGCTGTGCCTGGGAATGGGGCGCTTTCGTGCCCCTGGCCGGAGGCGGTCGTTACGCCTATGCGGCGATCTGCGGGCTGGGCCTGGTGCTGCTGCATCCGGCCCTGTACGGCAAGGCGCTGGGCCCGATGCTGCTGTCGCTGGTCCTGCTCTGGTGGCTGGCCGCGGCGCTCTGGCTGCAGGCCTACCCGCGTGGTTTTTCCGGGAGCTGGCAGGCGCCTTTGCGCATGCTGCTGGGTCTGCTGGCGACCCTGGGCTGCTACCTCGCGCTGTGGAATCTGCATGCCCTGGAACAGGGGCGCTGGCTGGTCTACCTGCTGCTCGCGGTGGTCTGGGCCACCGACACCGGTGGCTACTTCGCCGGCAAGCGCTTCGGTCGGCGCAAGCTGGCGCGACAGATCAGTCCGAACAAGACCTGGGAAGGTCTGTGGGGCGGGGTGGCCCTGGCGGCAGCCCTCGCCGCGCTCGCCGCGCTGGTGATCGCCGCGCCCTGGTGGACCTTGCTGCTGCTCGGCCTGGTCGTCGCCCTGATGTCGGTGGTCGGGGATCTGACCGTGAGCATGTTCAAGCGGCAAAGCGGGGTGAAGGACACCGGACGCCTGTTTCCCGGTCATGGCGGCGCGCTGGACCGTCTGGACAGCCTGCTGTCGGCCGCCCCGGTCCTGCTCGCCGGCTGCTGGCTGCTGGGTGTGGGGCGCTGATGCAGCAACTCGTCATCCTCGGCGCCACCGGCACCATCGGCCAGAATACCCTGGATGTGGCGGCCCGCCATCGGGACAGGCTGACCGTGCTGGGTGTCTCCGCCCACCGCAATGCGCAGGCGCTGCTCGACATCTGCGCCCGACATGAGGTGCCCTATGCGGCGATGGCCGATGCCGCCGCCGCGGAAGAGCTGGCGGCGGCGGTGAAGGCGCGGGGCTTGCCGACCCGGGTGCTGCGCGGCGCCCAGGCCCTGGAGGAGCTGGCGGCGCTGGCCGAGGCCACCACGGTGATGGCAGCTGTGGTCGGCGCGGCCGGCCTGCTGCCGACCCTCGCCGCCGTCCGCTCCGGCAAGCGGGTGCTGCTGGCCACCAAGGAGGCCCTGGTGATGAGCGGCGCGGTCTTTCTGCATGCCCTGGCCGAAAGCGATGCGGAACTGATTCCGATCGACAGTGAACACAATGCCATCTTTCAGTGTCTACCTGCTGGCAGCCGCTGCGGCATCCGGCCCGTGGGGGTCCGACGCCTGATCCTGACCGCATCGGGCGGGCCGTTCCGGACCCTGCCGCTGGAACAACTGGCAGATGTGACGCCGGCCCAGGCCGTGGCGCATCCGAACTGGACCATGGGACAGAAGATTTCCGTCGATTCGGCCACGATGATGAACAAGGGTCTCGAACTGATCGAGGCGGCGCGTCTGTTCGAGCTGCCGTCCCAGCGCATCGACGTGCTGCTGCATCCGCAGAGCGTGATCCATTCCCTGGTCGAGTACGAGGATGCTTCCTTCCTGGCCCAGATCGGCAGTCCCGACATGCGCATTCCGATTGCCCACGCACTGGCCTTTCCGGAGCGCTTCGAGTCGGGCGCGGCATCGGTGGACCTGGCCGCGGTGGCGCGGATGGATTTCGCCGAGGCCGATCTGTCGCGCTTTCCCTGCCTGCGCCTGGCTCGCGAGGCCCTGGAGGCCGACGGCACGGCGCCCGCGGTGCTGAACGCGGCCAATGAGATCGCGGTGGATGCGTTTCTGGCCGGGCAGGCCGGCTTCACCGACATCGCCGCCACGGTGGATGCGGCGCTGCAGGCCATGGGCGCGGCGGATCTGGCGCCGGCCGACTCCCTGGAGGCCGTGCTGGCCGCGGACGCCTGGGCACGGGAACACAGCCGCGCCCGGCTGGGGCTGACCCATGCTTGAGGTGCTCTGGTCAGCTGGCGCCTTCATCGTCGCGGTGGGCTTTCTGGTCGCCTTCCATGAATGGGGGCACTTCTGGGTGGCCCGCAAGATGGGCGTGGAGGTGCTGCGCTTCTCCATCGGCTTCGGTCCGGTGCTGGCCAGCCGGCGCGGCCGGGACGGCACCGAATATGCGCTGTCCGCGATTCCGCTGGGTGGTTACGTCAAGATGCTGGACGAGCGCGAGGCCGAGGTGCCGCCGGAGCGGCTGGACCGCGCCTTCAACCGCAAGTCCGTGGGCAAACGCATCGCCATCGTGGTCGCGGGGCCGGCGGCCAATTTCCTGTTTGCCATCGTCGCCTACTGGTGCATGTTCGTGCTCGGACAGGATGGCATCCGCCCGATCCTGGGCGAGGTCGAGGCCGGGACCCGTGCGGCCCAGGCCGGCCTGCGGGCCGGAGACGAAATCCTGCGCTTCGACGATCGGCGCATCCGCGCCTGGGATCAGTTGCGGCCAGCCATTCTGGATGCGGCGCTGGATGGCGCGCAGGTGCCCCTGCTGGTCCGGCGTGACGGCACCGAACTGGACGTCAGGCTGAACCTGGCGGGCGTGGATATCGACCCTCAGCAGGTCTTCGGTCAGGTCGGACTGGACCTGCCGCGGGTGCGCTATGCGCCGATTCTGGGGGCCATCGTGGCCGGCGAATCCGCCGAGCGGGCCGGGCTGGAATCCGGCGACCGCATCCTCAGCCTGAACGGCGAGGAGATGCGCAGCTGGGACGCGCTGCGGCTATGGGTGCGCGAGCATCCGGGCGAGATCGTGCGGGTCCGCTACCGGCGTGACGGCCAGACCCTGGAGCTGGAAATGGCCCTGGGCATGCAGGATGATCAGGGCGTGACCATCGGTCGTTTCGGCGCCGGCGTGGCGGCGCAGCCGGAACTGTGGCAGGATTTGCGCGTTCACTGGAGCCTGACGCCATGGGCGGCGCTGCCGGCTGCGGTGACCCAGACGGTCGAGATGTCGCAGCTGACCTTGCAGATGCTCGGCCGCATGGTGACGGGTGAGGTGTCGGTCCGTAATATCAGCGGCCCGATTCACATCGCTCAGTATGCTGGTACGACGGCCGCCGTGGGAATGATCGCATTCCTCAGTTTTCTGGCGATCATCAGCATCAGTCTCGGGGTATTGAATCTGCTCCCCATTCCGGTACTGGACGGGGGGCATTTGCTGTTCTATCTGATCGAATGGCTGAAGGGTTCGCCGCTGTCCGAGCGGGCCCAGTTGATCGGGCAGCAGTTCGGTATGGCCGCCTTGCTCATGTTGATGAGCGTGGCCTTTTACAACGACATCGTTCGGCTGGTCGGATAGGTCGACAGGAACGTGCCCGCATGGCGGGCCATCAAGACATTAAGGGTAATGAGTTTGGTTAAGCGCTTGGGCCTGCTGGCAGGCCTGCTGTTGATGCACGGTCTGGCGACCGCGATTCAGCCCTTCAAGATCGAGGCGATCGAGGCGCAGGGCTTGCAACGCCTGGAGCTGGCGACCGTGCTGTCGTATCTGCCGCTGTCCGTGGGCGACGAGCTGAATGACGCGACCAGCGCCCAGGCGATGCGGGCGCTGTACCAGACCGGCCTGTTCCGCAATGTCGTGTTGCTGCGCGATGACGCCACCCTGATCGTGCGGGTGGACGAACGGCCGGCCATCGTCTCCTTCGAGATCGACGGCAACGACAAGATCGGTGGCGAGGAACTGGACAAGGCGCTGGCCGATGCGGGGCTCGCCGAGGGCGAGCTGTTCCGTCAGTCCCTGCTCGATCAGGTCAAGCAGGAGATGCAGCGCCAGTATTACGCGAACGGCTTCTACGGCGTGGCCATTGAAGCCAGCGTCACCGAGCTGGACAACAACCGGGTCAGCATCAAGATCGAGGTGGAAGAGGGCAAGCCGGCCAAGATCCGCTCGATCAACATCGTCGGCAACCAGGCCTTCGACGACGACACCCTGCGCGGTGCCTTCGAGCTGGCGGAGTCGCAGGCCTGGCGCCTGTTCCAGTCCTCCGACAAGTATTCCAAGCAGAAGCTGCTGGGCGACCTGGAAGGCCTGAGCTCCTTCTACATGGACCGCGGCTACCTGCGCTTCGACGTGCCGTCGGTGCAGGTTTCGCTGAGCCCGGACAAGCGTGACATCTACGTCACCATCAATGTGCACGAAGGCGAGCCCTACACGGTCAAGGACATCAAGTTCTCGGGCGAACTGGAGCTGTCCGAGGACTTCCTGCGCCGCATGGTGCTGGTCAAGCCGGGCGAGACCTTCTCGCGCAAGGACGCCACCCAGTCCGCCGAATTCATGGAAGGGGCGCTGGCCAACATCGGCTTCGCCTTCGCCAAGGTCAACCCGGCACCGGAACTGGAGCCGGACAGCCGCGAGGTTTCGGTCAACTTCATGATCCTGCCGGGCAAGCGCACCTACGTGCGCCACATCAGCTTCTCCGGCAATCTCAAGACCAATGACGAGACCCTGCGACGCGAGATGCGTCAGCTGGAAGGCGCCGTCTTCTCCCGTGCCCAGGTCGAGCGCTCGCGCACCCGTATCGCGCGCCTGCCCTTCGTGGCCCAGGCCGAGGTCGACACCGTGCCGGTGCCGGGCAGCGAGGACCTGGTCGATGTCAGCTTCAAGATCGAGGAGCGGCCGCCGGGCTCGATTCAGTTCGGCGTGGGCTTTTCCGGCGCGCAGGGCTTCCTGGTCAACGGCAGCCTGACCCATACCAACTTCCTGGGCACCGGCAACCGGGTGGCGCTGGAGCTGGAGAACAACCAGATCTCCGATACGGTCAGCCTGAGCTGGACCGATCCCTACTTCACCCAGGACGGGATTTCCCAGACCCTGTCGGGCTTCTATCGCAAGTCCGAGGGCGTGATCCGCTTCTCTTCCGGCTTCGACTCCAATTCCTATGGCGTGGCCGCCACCTATGGCCTGCCGATCAGCGAGTACTCGAGCATCCGCCTGGGGCTGGGTCTGGAAGAAACCGCCATCACCACCTTCCCGACCGCCTCGGCGGACGAGATCCTGCGCTTTGTCGCGGACAACGGCACCAAGTTCTTCACCACCGAACTGCGCACCGGCTTCGCCCGGGATACGCGCAACCGGACGATCTTCGCCACCCGCGGCGCCCTGCACCGGATCAATCTGGACCTGATCCTGCCGGGCAGCGACATCGAGTTCTACAAGGCCTCCTACCAGCTGCAGTACTACCAGCCGATCTGGGGCGATCTGTTCGCCGAGATCAACGGCAGCCTGGGCCTGGTGGAAGGCTACGGGGACACCGATTCGGTGCCGCCCTACGAGCACTTCTTCGCCGGCGGCACCGGCACCGTGCGTGGCTTCCGTTCCGGCTCGCTGGGGCCGCGCGATACGCCATTCAACAATTCCTTCGGCGGCAAGCTGCGGACCACGGTGCAGACCAATCTGATCATCCCCACGCCGATGGAGAGCAACAACAAGACCACGCGCCTGGCCCTGTTCTACGACATCGGCAACGTGTTTGCCGAGCCGGGAGACTGGGAGGCGGGTGAGCTGCGCAGTTCCGCCGGCCTCGCCTTCGAATGGTTCACGCCGTTCCTGGGCCTGCTGGAGCTGAGCTACGCTTTCCCGATCGAGATCGTCGAAGGCGTGGACCGCGAAGACCGCTTCCAGATCAATTTCGGCGGCGGCTTCTAAACTGGAAAAGGCCGGAGAAGCGGCCAAGTTGTCATGAGGAAGAGAATGAAACGCACACCGATCCTGGCCCTGGCCGTGGCCGCCATGCTGGCCTTCAGTGCCGGCGCGCAGGCGCAGAGCCGCATCGCGGTGATCAATGCCGCCAAGCTGGTCACCGGCTCGCCCCAGTACAAGGCCGCCGAGGAGGCGATGCGCAAGGAGTTCGAGGAGCGCGCCAAGAAGCTGGAAACCGACGTCAAGAAGCTGGCCGAGGACATCGAGAAGTTCAAGCGTGACGCCGACATCCTGTCCGGCACCGAGCGGGCCAAGCGGGAGAAGGAACTCAACACCCGCCGTATCGACACCGGCTACGCCGAACAGCAGTTCAAGGAAGACTTTGCCGGTCGCCGGCAGGAACTGTTCAACAAGGTGCTGGCCGATATCTCCGAGGTCATCAAGTCGGTGGCCAAGGAAGGCAAGTACGACATCGTGATCCAGGATCCGGTCTACGCCGACGAGAACGCGGACATCACCGAAACGGTGCTCAAGCGCCTGCAGAAGGGCAAGTAGCACCTGGCCGTGAAGGCGTACACGCTGGCCGAGATCGCCGCCAAGCTCGAGCTGGGCCTGATTGGCGACGGCCGGCGCGAGATCCACGGGGTCTGCCCGCTGAGCCCGGGTCAGGCGGATTGCCTGGCCTTCGCCGGCGAGCCGAAGTATCGCGAGGCCGCGGCCGCCAGTCAGGCCGCCGCGGTCATCGTGCCCGAGGCCCTGGCCGCGGTGGTGGCGCATGGCCTGATCGCGCCCCATCCCCAGCTCGCCTTCGCCCGGGCGGCCGCCCTGTTCGCCGCCGATGAGCGGCCCGAGCCGGGCATCCACCCCAGCGCGGTGGTCGACCCCTCGGCCCGGCTGGGCGAGGGCCTGCGTATCGGGGCCCAGTGCGTGATCGGGCCGGCCGCTCAGATCGCCGATGGTTGCGCCCTGGGCGCTGGCTGCGTGATCGGCAAAGAGGTGCAGATCGGTGCCGATGCGGATATCGCCGCCGGGGTGCGGATCGGCGACCGGGTGCGCATCGGCGCACGGGTGCTCATCCTGCCCGGCGCGGTGATCGGTTCGCGTGGCTTCGGCAATGTGCATGATGGACGCCGCTGGCATGCCATTCCCCAGCTCGGCACGGTGGTCATTGGTGACGACGTGGAGATTGGCGCCAACACCACCATCGATCGCGGCGCCCTGGGCGATACCGAGATCGGCGACAACGTGCGCATCGACAATCTCTGTCAGATCGCCCACAACGTGAAGATCGGCGCCCGCACGGCGCTGGCCTCGCAGGTGGGCATCGCCGGCAGCACGGTCATCGGCAGCGACTGCCTGCTGGGTGGCCAGGTCGGGGTGAACGGTCATATCCGCATTGCCGATCGTGTCATCATCAATGGCGGCTCCAACGTGCTGCAGTCGGTGGAGCAGGCCGGGCAGTACGGCTCCGGTGCGCCGCTGCTGCCGGTGATGGCCTGGCGACGCCTGATGGCGACCCTGGGACGCCTGGATCCGCGGCTCAAGAAACTGGAACGAGGGGGGCGCTCATGACGGGTGGCACGACTATTGATTTCGCACGCTTGCAGCAGATCCTGCCGCATCGCTATCCCTTTCTGCTGCTGGACCGGGTGCTGGAATGCGTGCCCGGCGAACGGGTCCGCGCGCTGAAGAATGTCACCTTCAACGAAGAATTCTTCCAGGGGCACTTTCCCGGCATGCCGGTCATGCCCGGGGTGCTGATTCTGGAGGCCCTGGCCCAGGCCTGCGGCGTGCTTGCCTCGGAAACGGCGCAGACCAGCGCGGCCGAAGGCGTGATCCTGCTGTTCGCCGGCATCGACAAGGCCCGCTTCAAACGTCCGGTGGTGCCCGGTGATCAGCTGTTGCTGGAAGGGGCGCTGATCAAGCGCAAGCGCGACATCTGGTGCTTCAGCACCACCGCGACCGTGGATGGTGCGGTGGCCTGCAAGGCCGATATGATGTGCGCGATCAGCCGCAAGGACTGACACAGCACACGAGGGAAAGGCTCCATGGCGCAAATCCACCCGCAGGCCCATGTCGATCCGAAGGCGGAACTGGCCGAGGACGTGATCATCGGGCCGTTCAGCCACATCGGTCCGGGCGTGAGCATCGGCGCGGGCACCCGGGTGGGCGCCAACGTGGTGATCCAGGGCCCGACCCGCATCGGCCGCAAGAACGTGTTCCATTCCTTCGGGTCGATCGGTGGTGATCCCCAGGATCTCACCTACCGCGGCGAGCCGACCCGGCTGGAGATCGGCGACAACAACACGATCTACGAATTCGTCACCTTCAATCGCGGCACCCTGAAGCAGGACGGGGTCACCCGGATCGGCAGCCACAACTTCATCATGGCTTACGTGCACATTGCGCACGACTGCTCGGTTGGCAATCACACGGTGCTGGCCAACAACACCACCTTCGCAGGCCATGTGCGGGTGGACGATTACGCCCTGTGTGGTGGCATGACCGCGGTGCACCAGTTCTGCCGCATCGGTTCCTACTGCTACATCGGCCACGGTGGCGCGGTGGTGCGCGATGTGCCGCCCTACGTCATGCTCAGCGACTATCCGATCCGCCCGCGCGGCGTGAACAAGGTGGGCCTGGAGCGACAGGGCTTCTCGGCCGAGCAGATCCGGCGCATCCGGGAGGGCTTCAAGATCCTCTACCGCATGGACCTGAGTCTGGAAGAGGCCTACGACCGCCTGGTCGAGTTCGGCGGCGACGATCCGGACATCCAGCGCTACATCGAGTTCCTGGACAATTCCTCGCGCAGCATCGTGCGCTAGTGTCACCCCCGGTCGCGCTGTTCAGATGAGAATCGCCATCGTTGCCGGCGAGGCCTCCGGAGACCTGCTCGGCGCGGATCTGCTGGCCGCGCTGCGCCAGCTGGCTCCCGACATCACTGCCGAAGGGGTCACCGGCCCGGCGCTGCGCGCGGCCGGCTGCGCAAGCCTGGAGGACATGCAGAGCCTGGCCGTCATGGGCATCACCGAGGTGGTGGGGGAGTTGCCGCGTCTGCTGGCCCTGCGCAAGCGCCTGCTGGAACACTGGTACGCCGAGCCGCCCGATGTGTTCATCGGCATCGACGCGCCGGATTTCAATCTGGGTCTGGAGCGTCGCCTCAAGCGCCGAGGCGTGCGCACGGTGCACTATGTGAGTCCGACGGTCTGGGCCTGGCGACCGGGCCGGGTCAGGACCATTGCGCGGGCAGCCGATCTGCTGCTCTGCCTGTTTCCCTTCGAGCCCGATTATTTTCGCGCCAGCGGCCCGAAGGCGGTCTTTGTCGGCCATCCCTTCGCCGCCCAGATCGTCGAGGTGCCGGATCGGCCGGCCTGCCGCCTGAGTCTGGGCCTGGACTCCCAGGCCGAGGTGCTGGCCGTGCTGCCGGGCAGCCGGATGGGCGAGATCCGGGCCCTGGGGCCGGTGCTGGTCGAGGCCATGGTGGAGCTCAAGCGTCGCCGGCCGGGGCTGGAATTCGCGGTGCCGGCGGCCAACGAGCGGGTTGGCGAGGCCTTTGCCGGTCTCCTCCAGGCCGCGGATCTGTCGCAGGATGTTCGGCTGGTGTCCGGGCGCATGCGCGAGGTGGTGCGTGCCGCCGATGCGGCGCTGGTCACCTCCGGCACCGCCACCCTGGAGACCATGCTGCTGGGCACCCCCTTCCTGGTGGCCTACCGGGCCTCGCCGCTGACCGAGTGGCTGCTGCGTGGCCTTGGCCTGCTCAGGATCCAGCACGTGGCCCTGCCGAATATCCTGGCCGGCCGCGCGGTGGCGCCGGAACTGCTGCAGGGCGATGCCGAAGCCGCCAGCCTGGCGGCCACGGCCTATCAGTTGCTGGAGCGGCCGCACCTGGCGCGCGAACAGCGCGAGGTTTTCGGGCCGCTGGCCGCGCAGCTGCGCCAGCCCAGCGGGGAGATCGCGGCCCGCGCCGTGCTGGATCTGTGCGCTGCGGGGTAGACGAGGCCGGCCGAGGTCCCCTGGCCGGTCCGGTGGTGGCCGCCGCCGTCATCCTGCGGGAGCGGCCGGCCGGTCTCGACGATTCCAAGAAGCTCAGCGCGGCCCGGCGGGAAGCCCTGGTGCCGGTGATCCGCGAGCACGCGCTGGCCTGGGCCGTGGCCTGGGCACTGCCTGCGGAGATCGATGAACTGAACATCCACCACGCCACCCTGCTGGCCATGCGCCGGGCGGTGGAGGGGCTCGGCGTGACCCCGGGCGAGTGCATCGTGGACGGCCGTTTCGTCCCGGACCTGGCCTGTCCGGCGCGCGCGCTGGTGGGCGCTGATGCCCAGATCGCTGAAGTCAGCGCGGCGTCGATCCTGGCCAAACAGTGGCGCGACGCGGAGATGTGCCGCTGGGACCGGGTCTATCCGGACTTCGGTTTCGCGCAGAACAAGGGCTATCCGACCGCGGCGCACCTGGACGCGCTGCGCCGGGTAGGTCCCTCGCCCATACATCGGTATTCTTACGCGCCCGTGGCCCAGCATTCCCTGACATTCGACCCATGAGCGGTTTCGCGCACCTGCGGCTGCACACCGAATACTCCCTGGTCGACAGCACCGTACGCCTGGGGCCGCTGTTCGCCCGTGCGCGGGAGCTGAAGTTGCCGGCCCTGGCCCTGTGCGACGAGGCCAACCTGTTCGCCCTGGTCAAGTTCTACCGGGCGGCCCACGCGGCTGGCATCAAGCCCGTGATCGGCACCGATATCGAGGTGCTGCAGGAGGATGGACCGCCGCTGCGCTTCGGCCTGTACTGCCAGCATCGGGAGGGCTATCGCAACCTGTCGCGCCTGCTCACCCAGGCCCAGCTGAAGGGACGCGAGCAGGGGCGGGCGCGGCTGCGGGCGGAGTGGCTGCGCGAGCATGCCGACGGGCTGATCGCGGTCGCCGTATCCTCGCAGGCGGGTCTGGGCGGGCTGTTGCAGCAGGGGGACGAGGACGCCGCCCGGGCGCTGCTGGAACCCTGGCGTGCGGTGTTCGACGAGCGCCTGTTCGTCGATCTGCAGCGCACCGGCCGTGCGGATCACCTGGTTCCGGCGGCGCTGGAACTGGCCCTGGGGCTGGATCTGCCGGTGGTGGCGAGCAACGAGGTGCGCTTTCTGTCGCCGGATGATTTCGCCTCGCACGAGGCGCGGGTCTGCATCCACGACAGCGATCGCCTGGACGACGCCCGGCGCGAGCGACGCTACACCCAGGAGCAGTACCTCAAGTCCGGCGAGCAGATGCAGGCCCTGTTCGCCGACATTCCGGCTGCCATCGACAATGCCCTGTACATCGCCCGGTCCTGCAATCTGGAGCTGGAATTCGGCAACAACGTGCTGCCCGATTTTCCCGTGCCAGCGGAGCACACGGCAGACAGCTATCTGGCGGAGGCGGCGCGGGCCGGCCTGGAGCGGCGCCTCTCGCTGGGCCGCCTGCATGCCAGCGAGGAGGACTATCGGGAGCGGCTGGAGCGGGAGATCGGGGTCATCAACCAGATGGGCTTCCCCGGCTACTTCCTGATCGTCGCGGACTTCATCCGCTGGTCGCGTGAGAACGATGTGCCGGTGGGGCCGGGACGTGGTTCCGGCGCCGGCTCGCTGGTCGCCTGGGTGCTGGAAATCACCGACCTGGACCCGCTGCAGTTCGACCTGCTGTTCGAGCGTTTCCTCAACCCCGAACGCGTGTCCATGCCGGACTTCGACGTCGATTTCTGCATCGCCGGTCGCGATCGGGTGATCGACTACGTGGCCGAGAAATACGGCCGCGACCATGTCTCGCAGATCATCACCTACGGCTCGATGGCGGCCAAGGCGGTGGTCCGCGACGTCGGCCGCGTGCAGGGCCATGGCTACGGCTATGTCGACCGCATCGCCAAGATGGTGCCCAATGAGCTGGGCATTTCGCTGTCCGGCGCGCTCACCGGCAAGGACGACAAGGAGATCGCGGCGGCGCTGGAGCAGGGCCGCACTCTGGAGGACCTGATCCGCGAGAGCCGCACCGATCTGGCCCAGGCCTGGCGCGAGGAAGAGGAGATCACCGAGCTGATCGACACCGCGCTCAAGCTGGAGGGCCTGTCACGCAACGCGGGCAAGCATGCCGGCGGTGTGGTCATCGCGCCGGAGCCGCTGACCGAATACACCCCGCTGTACGTGGACCCCGACGGCCATCCGGTCACCCAGTTCGACAAGGACGACGTCGAGGCCGTGGGCCTGGTCAAGTTCGACTTCCTCGGCCTCAAGACCCTCACCGTGGTCGACCATGCGACCAAGCTGGTCAATGCCACCCGGGCCGAGCGCGGCGAGGCGCCGGTGGACATCCGCAATCTGGAACTGGACGATGCGGCGGTCTACAAGCTGCTGCAAAGCGGCAAGGTGGCCGCCTGCTTCCAGATCGAATCCTCCGGCATGCGCCGGCTGGTGCGCGATCTCAAGCCGGACACCTTCGAGGACATCGTCGCCCTGCTCGCCCTGTTCCGGCCCGGTCCGCTGCAGTCCGGCATGGTCGAGGATTTCGTCAAGCGCAAGCATGGCGAGCAGGAGATCGTCTATCCGCATCCCTCGCTGGAAGACATCCTCAAGCCCACCTACGGGGTCATCCTGTACCAGGAACAGGTGATGCAGATCGCCCAGGTGCTGTCCGGCTATTCGCTGGGCGGCGCCGACCTGCTGCGTCGCGCCATGGGCAAGAAGAAGCCGGAGGTGATGGCGGCCGAGCGGGGCAAGTTCGTCGATGGCGCGCAGGCCAACGGGGTGGACCCGAAGCTGGCCGGCGAGATCTTCGACCTGATCGAGAAGTTCGCCGGTTACGGTTTCAACAAGTCGCACTCCGCGGCCTATGCCTATGTGGCCTACCAGACCGCCTGGCTGAAGGCGCATTACCCGGCGCATTTCATGTGCGCGGTGATGTGCGCGGATCTGGACAACACGGACAAGCTGGTGCCACTGCTGGATGACTGCCGGCAGCTCGGCATCCCGGTGGACGGGCCATCGGTGAACCGCTCCGACTACCGCTTCACGGTGGTTGATGCCCGGCGGATCCGCTATGGCCTGGGGGCGCTGAAGGGTGTCGGCCAGGGGCCGGTCGAGGTGATCCTGGCCGAGCGCGAGGCCGGTGGACCCTTCAAGGACATCTTCGAGTTCTGCCGCAGGCTGGACCTGAAGAAGATGAACAAGCGCGTGCTGGAGGCCCTGATCAAGGCCGGCGCGCTGGATGAATTCGGCAGTGATCGCGCCGTGCTGATGGCGGCGCTGCCGCAGGCCATTGCGGCCGCCGAGCAGGACGCAGCCGCCGCCGAGGCGGGGCAGGTCGATCTGTTCGGGGAGACCGTGCAGCAGGCCCAGAGCATCGAACTGCCGCAGCTGCCGCCCTGGGAGACGGCCGAGATCCTGCAGGCGGAGAAGGAGTCCCTGGGCCTGTATTTCACCGTGCACCCGATGGACCTGTACCGCGCGGAACTGCGTCAGCTGGCCAGCAACAGCATCGCCGGCATGATTGCGAACGAGGGGGCGGCACCCGCCGCGGGCGGCCGGCGCCGCCGCCGCGGGCGGGATGTGCTGGCGGCCGGGATCCTGTGGTCGGTGCGTTACCAGGGCGAGATTCGCGCCTTCCTGACCCTGGACGACGGCAGCGACCGGCTCAGCGCGGTACTGTCCGGCGAGATGCTGGAACTCAATCGCCACCGCCTGCAGCGCGAACAGCCATTGCTGATCTACGGCGAGCTGTCCTACGACGATTACGAGGATGGCTACCGTATCCGGCCCAGCGAAATCCTGGACCTGGACACGGCGCGTCAGCGCTACGCGGTCGCCCTGCAGATTTCGGTTCCGGCCGACTTTGACTATGCTGTGCTGGCGCCGGTGCTGCGCCAGCACGCCGGGCAACCGGGCCTGCCGGTGATCCTGACGGCGCGGGCCGAAGGGCAGCAGGCGGAATTCAAGCTGGGCAGCGACTGGCGGGTGGATGTCAGCGAGGCCCTGATGCGCACACTGGACAAGCTATGTGGAAAGGGCAGGGCGATGATCCGGTATCGGCGGCCGGATTTCGGCTCGGCACGGGGATCTGAAGCGGCATGAATCTGAATTATCTGGACTTCGAACAGCCGATCGCCGATCTGCAGGCCAAGATCGACGAGTTGCGCAATGTGGCGGACGGCAGCGTGGTCAACATCAGCGAGGAGATCAGCCGGCTGGAAAAGAAGAGCCGGACCCTGACCGAGCAGATCTTCTCCAAGCTGAGCGCCTGGCAGGTGGCGCAGCTGGCCCGCCATCCCCAGCGGCCTTACACCCTGGACTACGTGCAGGAGATCTTCACCGACTTCCAGGAATTGCGCGGCGACCGCCACTACAAGGACGACCCGCCGATGATCGGCGGACTGGCCCGCCTGGAAGGTCGCCCGGTGATGCTGATCGGTCAGCAGAAAGGGCGTGACACCAACGAGAAGATCCGCCGCAATTTCGGCATGCCGCGGCCGGAAGGGTATCGCAAGGCGCTGAGACTGATGCAGATGGCGGAGAAGTTCTCGCTGCCGGTCATCAGCTTCATCGACACCCCCGGAGCCTATCCGGGGATCGGTGCGGAGGAGCGCAATCAGAGCGAGGCGATCGCCCGCAACCTGTTCGAGATGGCGCGACTGAAGACTCCCATCATCTGCACGGTGATCGGCGAAGGCGGTTCGGGCGGTGCGCTGGCCATCGGGGTGGGCGATCATGTCGCGATGCTTCAGCACAGCATCTATTCGGTGATCTCGCCCGAGGGCTGTGCCTCCATCCTGTGGAAGAGCGCCGAGCATGCCCAGACCGCCGCCGAGGTGATGGGCATGACCGCCCCGCGCCTGCTGGAGCTGGGCCTGATCGACGAGGTGGTGCCGGAACCCCTGGGCGGTGCCCACCGTGCGCCCCAGGAACAGGCCCAGACCCTCAAGAGCAGCCTGCTCAGGACCCTGGACAAGCTGGGGCAGATGTCGATGACCCAGCTGGTCGAACGGCGCGAAAAGCGCTACGCCGGATATGGGGAATTCCGCGAAAGCTGATCCCGACGTCGCCGATGCGGTCGCCGGGCTGGCCTGTCCCGGCCCTTACGTGCTGGCTTACAGCGGCGACATCGATTCCAGTGTCCTGCTGCACGCGCTGGCGGCGCGGCGCGCCCAGGGCCTGGAACTGCGCGCCCTGCATGTGAATCACGGCTTGCAGCCGCAGGCTGCCGATTGGGCGCGGCACTGCCAGAGCCAGGCGGCCGCCCTGGGCGTGCCCTGCGCGGTGCTCACCCTCGACGCGGCCCCGACGGCCAATCTTGAAGCCTGGGCCAGAGAGCAGCGGTATGCGGCCCTGCAGGCGGCCCTGCAGCCCGGCGAGCAATTGCTGACCGCCCACCATCGCCGGGACCAGGCTGAAACCGTGCTGCTGCACCTGCTGCGCGGCAGCGGAGAGACCGGGCTCGCTGCGATGGCGCCGCAGCGCAGGCTGGGGCCGCACCGTCTGCTGCGACCGCTGCTGGCCGTGGCGCCGGAGCGCATCGCGGCCTACGCAAAGGCGCAGGGCTTGAGCTGGCTGGAGGACCCGGCCAACGCCGAGCTGCGTTTTGACCGCAACTTCCTGCGCCGCGAGATCCTGCCGCGCCTGAGCACCCGATTTGCCGGGGCGGAGCGCAATCTGGCGCGCAGCGCCGGATTGCTGGGTGAGCTGTCCGGCCTGATCGATCCGCAGGCCTATGCCGTCGGGGGCGGCCTGTCGCTGGAGCGTCTGGCGCTGGCGCCGGACGCGTTGCGGGGCCGGGTCCTGTTCGCCTGGCTGCGACGGCGGGGCCTGCCGACGCCCCGCCATCGCATGCTGGGACAGATCTGGCAGCAGTTCCTGCAGGCCGCGCCGGATGCCGAGCCGCGCGTGGCCTGGCCGGGCGCGGAACTGCGCCGTTATCGCGGCGTCCTGTACGCCATGGCGCCGCTCACTCCGGTGACCCCGCTGCGGTGGCCGCTGGACGCCGCGGGCGAGGCGGCCTGGCCCCACGGCGGTCGTCTCCGCTGGCGTCTGGATGGTCCCGCGGAAGTGCGTCTGCCGCAGGGCGGCGAGCAGATTGTGCTGGGTGATCGTCAACGCCGCCTGAAGAGCCTGTTCCAGCAGGCGGGGGTGCCACCCTGGGAGCGTCGCCGCACCCCGCTGCTGTGGCGCCAGGAGCAGCTGCTGGCGGTCGGGAACCGCTGGCGGTCTGCTGCCACCGCCTCCTTGCTGTGGCGGTGGGAGATTCCGGATTGGCTTTGAAAGTTCAATAAAAACATATACATGTAGCCATTTTCGTGAGCTGTTCCGGGGGATTCCGGCGTTGTCTGGGGCGGCGCGCATGCGTTAAAATGCGCGGATTCTTTCGGAGCCCCCATGAGCCAGCCCAGCGACACGCGTTTTGTATTTGTGACCGGGGGCGTGGTGTCTTCGCTGGGCAAGGGCATTGCCGCCGCCTCGCTGGCGGCGCTGCTGGAATCGCGCAAGCTGCGCGTGGCCATGATCAAGCTGGATCCGTATCTCAACGTCGATGCCGGCACCATGAGTCCCTTCCAGCATGGTGAGGTCTATGTGACCCAGGACGGCGCCGAGACCGACCTGGACCTCGGCCATTACGAACGCTTCCTGCGCAGCAAGACCAGCCGCCACAGCAATTTCACCACCGGCCAGATCTATTCCAACGTGCTGGAGAAGGAGCGCCGCGGCGACTACCTCGGCGGCACGGTGCAGGTGATTCCGCACATCACCGACGAGATCAAGCGCTGCATCCTGCAGGGCGGCGAAGGCGCGGATATCTGCATGGTGGAAATCGGCGGCACCGTGGGTGACATCGAAAGCCTGCCCTTCCTGGAGGCCATCCGCCAGTTCGGCGTCGAATACGGTCGCGACCGGGTCATGTACCTGCACCTCACCCTGGTGCCCTGGATCGCGTCCTCCGGCGAGATGAAGACCAAGCCGACCCAGCATTCGGTGAAGGAGCTGCGCGGCATCGGCATCCAGCCGGACGTGCTGATCTGCCGCTCGGACCGGGAGATGCCGGCCAATGAACGGCGCAAGATCGCCCTGTTCTGCAACGTGGCGGAGCAGGCGGTGATCAGCGCCACCGACGTCAAGGACATCTACACCATCCCGACCCACTTCCACGAACAGGGTCTGGATGATCTGGTGGTGAAGCAGTTCGCCCTGGACGCGCCGGCGGCGGACCTGTCCGAGTGGGCGCATGTGACCGAGGCGCCGACCCGGCAGGATGCCGAGGTCAACGTGGCCATGGTCGGCAAGTACGTGGATCTGGCCGATGCCTACAAGTCGGTCAATGAAGCCCTGCACCATGCCGGCATTCACACCAATACGCGGGTGCGCATCAACTACGTCGATTCCGAGCAGCTGGAAAGCAAGGGTCTGGGCAGCCTGCGTGAGGCCGATGCCATTCTGGTGCCGGGCGGCTTTGGCGAGCGCGGCATCGAGGGCAAGATCGCGGCGGTGCGCTTTGCCCGCGAGAACGGCGTACCTTATCTCGGCATCTGCCTGGGCATGCAGATCGCGGCGATCGAATTCGCCCGTGACGTGGCGGGCCTGGCCGGGGCGCACAGCACCGAGTTCGATCCGCAGACCCCGCACCCGGTGATTGGCCTGGTCACCGAATGGCACAACCCGGATGGCAGCATCGAACATCGCGGTGCCGATGACCGCAAGGGCGGCACCATGCGCCTGGGCGCCCAGGCCTGCGTGCTCAGCGAGGGCAGTCTGGTGCGTGAGCTGTACGAAGCGGAGCAGATCGTCGAGCGGCATCGCCACCGCTACGAGTTCAACAACCAGTACCGGCAGGCTCTGGCCGATCACGGCATGCGTTTCACCGGGGAGCAGCCGGAGGACCACCTGGTCGAGATCGTCGAGCTGCCTGATCATCCCTGGTTTGTCGGCTGCCAGTTCCACCCGGAATTCACTTCCACACCGCGTGACGGCCATCCGCTGTTCCGCGGCTTCATCGCCGCCGCCCGCGAGCGCAAGCTGGCTCGGCAGTCGGCAGCCTGAGGGCGTTGCCACGGATGACACAGAAGACCCAGATTCCGGATTGTTGATGGCATCTGTGTCATCTGCGTAATCTGCGGATAGTCACTGCAGAGACGATCGAAATGACGGACATCGCGAACTACAAGGTCGGGCTGGATCAGCCCATGCTGCTGCTGGCCGGCCCCGACACGCTGGAATCGCTGGACATGGTGCTGGAGGTGGCCGGCACCCTGCAGCAGATCACCGCGAAGCTGGGCATTTCCTACGTGTTCAAGGGCAGCTTCGACAAGGCCAACCGCAGCTCGCACAAGAGCTATCGCGGACCCGGCATGGACGAAGGCCTGAAGATGCTGGCCGAGGTGCAGCGCCAGATCGGCGTGCCGGTGATCACCGACGTGCATGAGGACACCCCGATCGAGGAGGTGGCCTCGGTGGTCGACGTGATCCAGACCCCGGCCTTCCTGTGCCGGCAGACCAACTTCATGCAGCGCGTGGCGCTGGCCGGCAAGCCGGTCAACGTCAAGAAGGGCCAGTTCATGTCGCCCTGGGAGATGGGCAACGTGGTGGCCAAGATGCGCGAGGTGGCGCCGCAGACGCCCCTGATGCTGTGCGAGCGCGGCTTTTCCTTCGGCTACAACAATCTGGTCTCCGACATGCGCGGCCTGGCCGCGATGCGCGCCACCGGCTGCCCGGTGATCTTCGACTGCACCCATTCGGTCCAGTTGCCGGGGGGGCAGGGCAGCGCCTCGGGCGGGCAGCGGGAATACATCCCGGTGCTGGCCCGCGCCGCCATCGGCGCCGGGGTGTCCGGCCTGTTCATGGAAACCCATCCGAAGCCGGATGAGGCCCTGTGCGACGGGCCGAATTCCTGGCCGCTGCATCTGGCCGAGCCGCTGCTGACCCAGCTGGCGGAACTGGACCGGGTGGTGAAGTCCCGCCCGCTGGCCGAAGACCTGCTGGATTAGGTCGCTGGCGGAGCACATTTTTTCCACAGATTGACACAGATTTTCACAGAGATCGTGCTGTTGCCATCTGTGTCAATCTGTGAAATCTGTGGAAAATTCGCATTCAAGAAAAGGACGTAGAACATGAGCCGTATCGCCCAAGTCCGCGGTCGCGAAGTCATCGACTCGCGCGGCAATCCCACCGTCGAGGCCGATGTCATCCTGGACGATGGCAGCTTTGGTCGCGCCCTGGTGCCATCGGGTGCCTCCACCGGCGCGCGCGAGGCCATCGAGCTGCGCGACGGTGATGCTGCCCGTTACCTGGGCAAGGGCGTGCGCAAGGCGGTGGCCAACGTCAACGGCGAACTCGCCAGCGCGGTGGCCGGCCTGGATGCACGAGACCAGGCCGCGGTGGATCGACGCATGATCGAACTGGACGGCACCGACAACAAGGGCCGGCTGGGGGCCAATGCGCTGCTGGCAGTGTCGCTGGCCACGGCCCAGGCGGCCGCGGCTTCGCGCAAGCTGCCCCTGTTCCGCCATCTGGGTGGCGATCAGGCCTGCACGCTGCCGGTGCCGATGATGAATGTGATCAATGGCGGCGCGCATGCGGACAACAGCGTCGACATCCAGGAATTCATGATCCTGCCGGTGGGCGCGCCGAGCTTCTCCGAGGCGCTGCGGGTCGGCACCGAGATCTTCCATCACCTGAAGAAACTGCTGAACGGGCGCGGCCTGAACACCGCGGTAGGTGACGAGGGCGGCTTCGCCCCGGATCTGCCCTCGAATGCCGCGGCGGTGGAAGCCCTGGCAGAGGCGGTGGAAGCGGCCGGCTACCGGCTGGGCGGCGATGTGCTGCTGGGCCTGGATGTGGCCAGTTCCGAATTCTACAAGGACGGCGTCTACACCCTGGCCTCGGAGAATCGGCGTTTCAACAGCTCCGAGTTCTGCGATTACCTCGCCGAGCTGGTCGGCGCCTTCCCGATCATCACCATCGAGGATGGCATGGCCGAGGACGATTGGGACGGCTGGAAGATGCTGACGCAGCGCCTGGGCGAGAGCACCCAGCTGGTCGGAGACGACCTGTTCGTGACCAATCCGAAAATCCTGGCGGAGGGCATCGAGAAAGGGGTCGGCAATTCGATTCTGATCAAGGTCAACCAGATCGGCACCCTGAGCGAAACCCTGGAAGCCATCGCCATGGCGGACAAGGCCGGCTACTCCGCCGTGGTCTCCCACCGCAGTGGCGAAACGGAAGATGCAACCATCGCCGATCTGGCGGTGGCCACCACCGCGACCCAGATCAAGACCGGCTCGCTGTGCCGCTCCGACCGGATTGCCAAATACAATCAGCTGCTGCGGATCGAGGAGATACTCGGCGATGCCGCGCGCTACCCCGGCCTGTCCGCCTTTCCGGTGAAGCGCTAGGCCGGGCTGCGGAGAGCGTCCCGGCCGGATTCTGGCCGGCCGGGGCGGCCTTTATCAGCATTTGCTAAACTGCGCCGCATGCCGAAGGGGACATGGGTCATCGCGGTAGCGGGCATCCTCTACCTTCAATACCGGTTGTGGCTGGGACCGGGCGGCTGGCTTGACGCCCGCGAACTGAGCGAGGCCGTCGCGGCGGCGGCGGCGCACAACAGCCGTCTGCAGGAACGCAATGACCTGATCGAGGCCGAAATCCGTCGCCTGGAAACCGATCCCGCCGCCATCGAGTATCACGCCCGTGCCGATCTGGGCATGATCCGGCCTGGCGAGTCCTTCTACCTGATCGTCCGCTGAGAACCCGCTTCCCGATGCTGCGCCACCGCGTTGTCGTCCGCCTGTTCGTGTCGCCGGTCCGGCCTGCCGACTCCGCTCCGAAGCGGAGGCGAGGCGGCGCCGCAGCGCCCGGTCGCGACTGATGCTCTGGGCCATCGTTCCGGCGGCCGGTCGAGGCAGCCGTCTGCCCGGAGAACTGCCCAAGCAGTATCGGCGTCTGGCCGGGCGCAGCGTGCTGGATCATTGCCTGGCGCGCCTGCTGTCGGAGCCGCGCATCAGCGGCGTGATGCTGGCGCTGGCGGCGGATGATGCGCACTGGGCACACAGCGAATTCGCCCGGGATCCCCGGGTTCTGCGCTGCCAGGGTGGCGCGGAGCGGGCGGATTCGGTGCTCGCCGCGCTCCTGGCCCTGCGGGTACAACGACCGGATCTGCCGGATGACTGCGCGGTGCTGGTCCACGATGCGGCGCGTGCGCTGCTGCCGGCTGCGGCCCTGGCCAGGCTGGTTGACGAGCCGCCGGGCGCGGATGGCGCGCTGCTGGCCGTCCCTGCCCAGGACACCCTGAAGTGGACCGAGGATGGCGAGCGCAGCGCGCGTACCCTGGAGCGCCGGCAGATCTGGCAGGCGCAGACACCCCAGTACTTCGAGTACGCCCGGCTGCGCGATGCGCTGAGCAATGCCCTGGCCAAGGGAACCGAGATCACCGATGAAGCGTCCTGCATGGAGAAGCAGGGTTTTCATCCCCGGCTGATTGCCGGTGACGCCCTCAATTTCAAGATCACCACGCCGGCCGACCTCGCCATGGCGGCCGCCCTGCTGGAGCAGACATGAGAGTAGGCCTGGGTTTTGATGTTCACCGCTTTGGTCCGGGGGACTATGTGATGCTGGGCGGGGTCAAGGTGCCACACAGCAACGGGGTCATTGCCCATTCGGATGGTGACGTGATGCTGCACGCCCTGTGCGATGCCCTGCTAGGCGCTGCGGGCCTGGGCGACATCGGCCAGCATTTCCCGGATACCGATTCCAGCTATGCCGGTGCGGACAGCCGCGAATTGCTCAAGACGGTGGTCGAGCGGGTGCGCGAGGCGGGTTGGAAAGTGGTGAACTGCGACCTGGTCCTGGTCGCCCAGCGACCCAAGGTCTCGCCGTATCGGGACGAGATCCGCAGCACCATCGCCAGCCTGCTGGGCGTGGATTTCGGCGCGGTCAACGTCAAGGGCACCACCTCGGAAGGTCTGGGGTATACCGGGCGGGCCGAGGGCATGGCGGCCCAGGCCGTGGCCCTGCTGGAACCCCTCTAGACCGGTCGCGCCCAGACCGGGCCGAGCCCGGCTCGCCTGCGCTGTCGGGCGACCTGTTCCGCCCGGGGCCGGCGCCCGGGTCGGGCGCGGGCTGCCCGTCAGCAACCGGACTGGCCACTGCGCCCGCAATCCGGTAGAACTAGCCCCCTGGATTGCCTTGGGGGAGAGCGATGCACCGGCTTTACAAGGGCGGCACCGTGCTGCTGATGGGACTGCTGCTGGCCGCCTGTTCGGGAGGGGAAGAGCGCCCCGGTGGGTCTGAAAAGGCGCAGCGCCTGCCGGGTGTGGACGTCGAAAACAAGATCATCCGCATCGGCGCGCTCAACGGTGAAAGCGGTCCGGCCGGGGTCATCGGCAAACCCTACGCCGTCGGCAAGCGCCTGCTGGTGGAGCAGGTCAACGCGGGCGGCCTGCTGCCCGATGGCTGGAAGCTCGAGCTGATCGAGCGCGATCACGGCTACAACCCGCAACGTTCGGTGCAGCTGTTCAACGAGATTCGCGATCAGGTGCTGTTCATTGCGACCAGCTTCGGCACGCCGAACACCCTGCCGCTGCGGCCGATGCTGGAGCGTCATCAGATCGTGGCTTTCCCGGCGTCACTGTCCTCGAAGATGGCCGAGTTCAAGTTCACGCCACCGGTGGCGCCCTCCTACATCGTCGAGGCGCAGCGCGGCTTCGACTGGGCGCTGGAGCAGGCGGGCAGCCGCGAGAATTTCCGCCCGGGCGTGATCTACCAGCAGGACGATTACGGCAAGGATGGCTACGACGGCTGGGTCAAGGCGGCGGCCCACCACGGCATCCAGATAGTGGCCGAGCAGACCTACGCGCCTGGCCAGGCGGACTACACCGCTGCAGTGTCCGCGCTGAAGAAGGCCGGCGCCACCCATGTCCTGCTGACCACCCTGCCCAGTGCCACCGGTCCCATTCTGGGGGCGGCCACCCAGCTCGACTACAAGCCCGTCTGGATCGGCAACACGCCGGCCTGGATTGATCGCTTCTTCGATCCCGAGGTCATCCCCTCCAAGGTCTTCGAGCGCTTCTATCTGGTGTCCAGCGTGCCGTACTGGGGGGAGCCCAGCGATTTCATGGATCAATTCCTCGCCGCCTATGAAGCCTACGGGCGTCAGCAGGCGCAGCAGGATGGCTACATCCTGCTGTCCTACCTGCAGGGGGCGCTGGAACTGGAAGCACTGGTTCGGGCGATCAAGGCTGGCGACCTGAGTCGGGCCGGATATCTGGCCGCATTGCAGTCGATCAAGGATTTCCGCATGAACGATTCGGTGCCTTATGCGGTGAGTTTCGACGCCGTGCCCTATGTGGCGGGGGTCGAAACCCGGGTGATGCAACCGCTGCTGGAGAAAAGGAGCTGGCGCATCGTGGCACCCTTCGCCGCCCCGCAATCCCCGCACTGAGCGGCGCATGCTTTCGGTCGCCAATCTGGAGGTGGTGTACAACCGCATCGCCCGGGTGCTGAACGGGGTCAGCCTGAATGTGGGGGAGGGCGAAACGGTCGCCCTGCTGGGCCCCAACGGGGCCGGCAAATCCACCTTGCTGCGCGCGATCACCGGCCTGCTGGGCATCCATGACGGCGCCATCTCCCAGGGGCGCATGACGCTGGGCGGTGCGGATCTGCGCGGCATGAGGCCGGAGGCCATCGTGCGCGCCGGCGTGGTCCAGGTGATGGAGGGGCGGCGCATCTTTGCCGACCTCAGCGTGGAAGACAACCTGCTGGCCGGCGCGCATAGCCGCAGCGACAATGTGGGCCCGGCGCTGCAGGAGGTCTACGAGCAGTTTCCGCGTCTGGCCGAACGGCGTCGCCAGCTGGCCGGCTACCTGTCCGGCGGCGAGCAGCAGATGCTGGCGATCTCGCGGGCCATGCTGGCGCAGCCCAGACTGCTGTTGCTGGACGAACCCTCCCTGGGCCTGTCTCCCCTGATGACGCAGGAAGTGGGCAAGCTGGTCCGCAACATCCAGCAGCGCGGGATCAGCATCCTGCTGGTCGAGCAGAACGCGGCGATGGCCCTGAACCTGGCCAGCCGCGGCTACGTGCTGGAATCCGGACGGGTGGTGCTGGATGGTCCTTCGCAGAGCCTGCTGGAGGACCCCGACTTCAAGGAGTTCTACCTGGGCCAGGGCCATGGTTCGGCTGGAGGGGCGCGCAATTTTCGCGAGGTCAAGCATTACCGGCGGCGCCGGCGGTGGCTGTCATGAGCGCCGGGCCCTTGCTTCAGCTCGAGGCCATCAGCCTGCAGTTCGCCGGTCTCAAGGCGCTGGATGATGTCTCCCTGGCGGTGCAGCCCGAGCAGCTGCTGGCGATCATCGGCCCCAACGGGGCGGGCAAGTCTTCGCTGTTCAACTGCATCAGTGGCCTGTACCGGCCCAGCGCCGGCCGCATTCTGCTTCAGGGGCGTGACATCACCAGCGAGCCGGCCCACCGCATTGCCGCGCTGGGCATCGCGCGCGTGTTCCAGAATCTGGCCCTGTTCGACAATCTGACCGCGCTGGACAATCTGATGGTCGGGCGGCATCACTGCATCAGCAGCCGCTGGTGGCAGGACCTGCTGGGCCTGCCGGCGTCGCTGAGGGAGGAGCGGGCGCAGCGCGCCCGTGCCGAGGAGATCATCGATTTTCTGGATCTGGCCGCGTTCCGGCAGTACCCGGCCGGCATGCTGCCCTATGGTGTGCGCAAGCGCATCGAACTGGGGCGCGCCCTGTGCATGGAGCCGCGCCTGCTGCTGCTGGATGAGCCCGCGGCGGGACTGAACAAGGAGGAGACCGAGGATCTGGCGGCCTATCTGCTGGATATCCGGGCCGAGCTCAAGACCACGGTGTTGCTGATCGAACATGACCTCAGCTTCGTGATGGATCTGGCCGACGAGGTGGCCGTGCTGGATTTCGGGCGCAAGATCGCCCAGGGCAGTCCGCAGGACGTGCGTCAGGATCCGGCGGTGATCGAGGCCTACATCGGCGGCGTGGCCGCGCCGGAGGCGGCGGCATGAGCCACCCGCTGGATACCGAATTCGGCCGCCGGCATGGCGCAACCGTGCCGGGGCGACTGGCCACCTGGGCGCAGCTGCAGCCTGATGCCGTGGCCCTGCGCGAGAAGCACATGGGGCTGTGGCGCGAGATCAGCTGGTCGGCCTACTGGCGCCAGGTCTGCGCCGTGGCCGAGCAGTTCGCGGCGCTGGGGCTGGGCGCGGGAGACCGGGTCGCCATCCTGTCCGGCAACCGCCCCCAGTGGCTCTACGCCGATCTGGGCATCCAGCTGCTCGGGGGCATGTCGGCGGGTGTCTACGAGACCAACCCCTCGGAAGAGGTGGTCTATGTGGTCAACCACAGTCACTGCCGGCTGATCGTCTGCGAGGACCAGGAGCAGGTCGACAAGGTGCTGGAACGGCTGGACGAGATGCCCCAGCTGGAACATATTCTGGTGATCGATCCACGCGGCACCCTGAGCTACGGCGAACCGCGCTTGCAGACCTGGGAGGCCTTCATCAGTGCCGGTGAGGCCCTGGTGGATCAGGGACGGGCGCTGGAACGCCTGGCGCAGCTGGATCCCGAGCAGCCGGCCATGGTGATCTACACCTCAGGCACCACCGGACGGCCCAAGGGCGCGCTGCTCAGCCATCGCAGCGCGCTGGCGCTGGTCCGCCTGGTCGCGGAGGAGATGGGCACGGCGGCCGGTGACACGGTGCTGTCCTACCTGCCGCTCTGCCATGTGGCGGAAAAGATCTACAGCGTCTTCGTGCCGCTGAGCGAAGGCGTGGTGGTGCATTTCGGCGAATCCATCGACACCGTGCGCGAGGATCTGGCCGCGGTGTCGCCCAGCACCTTTCTTGGCGTGCCGCGCATCTGGGAGAAGATGGCGGCCAGCGTGGAAGTGCGGATGCAGCGGGCCGATCCACTCAAGCGCGGTCTCTACACCTGGTGCCTGGCCAGGGGCCGTGAACTGGCGCAGCGCCGCCTGCAGGGCGTCGTGCGGCCGGCAGACGGGCTGCTGCGCCGGCTGCTGGACCTGCTGGTTTTCGGCGCGCTGCGCGAACGACTGGGCCTGGGCCGCTGCCGGGCCGCCTTTTCCGGGGCGGCGCCGATCGCGCCCGAACTGCTGGTCTGGTTGCATGCGATCGGGGTCAATGTCAGCGAGGGCTTCGGCATGACCGAAACCTCGGGCATCAGCCACTACAACCGCTACGACGCCATCCGCCTGGGCAGCGTGGGAACCCCGGTGCAGGGCGTGGAGCAGCGCATTGCCGAGGACGGCGAGATCCTGATCCGCACGCCGTCGGTGATCCTGGGCTACCTGGACAATCCTGAAGCCACCGCGGAGGCGATCGACGCCGACGGCTGGCTGCATACCGGCGATGTCGGCCGCATCGACGAGGATGGCTACCTGTGGATCACCGGGCGCAAGAAGGAGATCATGATCACCGCCGGCGGCAAGAACATCGCGCCGGCCAAGATCGAGAACGCGATGAAGACCAGTCCCTTCATCAAGGAGTGCGTGTCGATCGGCGACGCGCGTCCCTTCGTCGCCGCCCTGATCCAGATCGACTACGACATGGTGGGCAACTGGGCCCAGCAGCACGGCCTGGCCTACACCTCCTTTGCCGACCTGGCCGGTCAGCCGGAAGTGATCAAGCTGATCGATGCGGAGGTCCGACGCATCAACGACGAACATCTGGCTCGGGTCGAGCAGATCCGCAAATTCCATCTGCTCCAGAAGGAACTGCATCAGGATGACGAGGAGCTGACCGCGACCCAGAAGGTGCGCCGCAAGGTCGTCTTCGAACGTTACGCCGAGGCCATCGCCTCTCTTTACAGCAAGGACAAGGCGGCATGACCAGCTTCATCCAGCTCACCGTCTCGGGACTGTCTCTGGGCGCGATCTACGCGCTGATCGCGCTGGGCTTCGTGGCCATCTATCGCGCCTCCAAGGTGTTCAATTTCGCCCATGGCGACCTGCTCACCCTGGGCGCCTTCCTGATGGTCAGCTTCAGTCAGGCGGGCCTGCCCTGGCTGCTGGCCCTGTTCGCGGCCATGCTGGGGACCGGCCTGGTCGGCATGGGCGTGGAGCGGGTGGTGCTCCGGCCCATGGTGGGCCGGCCGGTTTTCGTCACCATCATCCTGACCATCTTCGTGGGTTACCTGATCCGGATTGCGGTGGAGCTGATCTGGGGTGCGCATCCCCATGGCATGCCCACCCCCTGGGACAGCACCGCCAGCATCGCCCTGTTCGACGTCAAGCTGCTGCTCAATGCGCTGATCGCGTTGCTGGCCACGGCCCTCGCGCTGGCCGCCTATTTCGCCCTGATGCGCTACAGCCGTATTGGCGTGGCCATGCGGGCGGCTGCCTCGGACCAGGAGGCGGCGCTGACCCTGGGCATCCCGGTGGGGCGCACCCTGGGGCTGACCTGGCTGATCGCCGGCATGCTGGCGGCGCTGGCCGGGGTTTTTCTTGGCATGTTCCCGCGTCAGGTCGAGATCAATCTGGCCTACATCGCACTGGCGGCCTTTCCGGCCGTGCTGGTCGGCGGCCTGGAATCGGCGCTGGGCGCCGTCATCGCCGGGCTGGCCCTGGGGGTGCTGCAACTCTGGGCACAGGGTTACGTCAACCCGCTGCTGGGCGGGTTCGGCCACAACTTCCATACGGTGTTTCCCTACGTGATCATGATCCTGTTCCTGATCGTGCGGCCTTACGGGCTGTTCGGACAGGCCGAAGTGAAGCGGGTCTGAGCATGCCGAATCGTCCGCTGACCGCCGACTATCTCGACGAGCGCAAGCTCTGGCTGGGCCGCTGGGAACGCCGCGGGATGATCCTGCTGGTTGCCTTGATGCTCGCCTTCCCGCTGCTGGCCACCACCAACTGGGTGACGATCGCCAATCTCACCATGGTGTCCATCGTCGGTTCCGTGGCACTGATGATCCTGACCGGCTTCACCGGCCAGATCAGCATGGGCCATGCCGCCTTTCTGGCCCTGGGCGCCTATACCGCGGCGGTGCTGGGCAGTCACTGGCAATGGCCGTTCTGGCTCATCCTGCCGGTCTCCGGCACGGTGGCCGCGCTGGTGGGCCTGGCGGTGGGGCCTTTCGCCCTGCGTCTCGAAGGCCTGTACCTGGCCATTGTCACCATCGGCCTGATCTTCCTGGTCAATCACGTGCTGCTGTCCTTTCCGCAGTACACGGGTGGGGTCGGTGGCATCGCCGTGCCCATGTACGCGGGCTTCGGCGAAGGCGGGCAGGGCGGTCTGAGCGCGCTGACCGAAACCGTCTGGATCGGCGATTTCGCACTCAATTTCGAGCGCAAGCTGTATCTGCTGTTCAGCCTGCTGATGCTGCTCAGTGTCTGGGGCATCCGCAATCTGGCCCGTTCCAACGCGGGCCGGGCCATGATGGCCGTGCGCGACCATGACCTCGCCGCGGCGGTGATGGGGGTGAATCCGGCCCGGACCAAGATCATCGCCTTCGGCCTGTCCTCCTTCATTGCCGGCATCGCCGGGGCCATGTTCGCCTTCCAGCAGCAGTTCCTGACCGTGGAGCCGCCCTTCAACCTGCTGATGAGCGTGCAGTACATCGCCATGATCGTGCTCGGCGGCATCGGCACCGTGTTCGGTGCGGTGGCGGGGCCGATCGCCTTCGTCGTCCTGTCGCCCCTGATGGAAGCCCTGGGCCGTAACCTGCCGCTGCTGGATCAGCTCAATTCCAGCCAGCAATCGACCCTGCTTTTCGCGCTCCTGGTCATGGGCTTCCTGATCTTCGAGCCGCTCGGGCTCTACGGCATCTGGCTGCGCATCAAGCGCTATTTCATGGCCTGGCCTTTCAGTCACTGAGCGCCGGGGGTGCCGGGCCGAGCAGATCGCACTCGCGCATCCATTCCAGGGCGTGCTGCATGATCAGGTCGATCGCCGGGTCACCGTAACCCCGCAGGTGGCCGCCTTCCAGATCCAGCCGGGTCGGCAGCGCAGCGCTGCGGGTGAGGGCTGACCACAGGGCCTCGCTGGCCGCAGCCGGGATGCGCTCGTCAGCGGCGGCGGTGACCATCAGCACCTGCTGCCCGCGCTGCAGCGCCTCGGCGTGTTGCTCGGGCTCGGGCAGTTCCATCCACCAGACGATGGCCCGCGCGAAGGCTGCGGTGAACGGCCGGACCCACTCGCCGTAGCGGGGCACCAGCTTGAGGTCGAACTGGCGGGCGATGACCTCGGCGATCCGGCCGAAGCCCTGCACGATCACGATGCCGGGAATGGCCTCGCTGTGCCCGGCGATAGTCGCAAAGGGGGCGCCCGCACTGGCACCGACGATCATCAGTTGATCCGGATTCACGTCAGGCCGCTGGCGCAGGTGGGCGGCCAGGATGGCGATGCCGGCGAGCGTGTCGTCCACCGCCTGGCGAAAATCCGCCAGGATACGGGGAATCTGCAGCGGGCCGACCTGCTCGGGCGCGTCCCAGGGGTAGGGGAAGCTCGCCCGGATGATCGGCTCAGCGGTCTGGATGTAATTAAGAATCTGTGCCGTCCCCTCGAAGCCGCCGAACAGGACCACCGCTGGCAGGCGCCCTTGCGCATGCTGCGGAGCGCGAATCAGCATCTGCAGGCTGCGTCCGCTGTCCAGCAGCACAGTCAGCTGCTCATCTGCATGGGGCGCGGCCTGTAGCGGCGGCGTCAGCAGCAGCATGAACATCAGCATTCCTGTTCGCATGATCGTGTTTCCCGGTTCGACAGTTCCTAGCCTAATCCAGCCGGAGGCCGGGGTAGAATGGTCCGGCGATGAACGCGCGTGCAGTGATCGGGCTCGGACTGCCGGCCGCTCTGGTCGGTGCGCTCTGGCTTTGGCTTCCGGCTGCGCCGCTTCCGCTCAACAATCAGGCGATTCCTCCCACGCCCGGGGTCGGCTTTCCGCCCGATCCTTACCGCGGGAGCCAGCCGTCGTCCTGGCCCGGCCCTCAGGTGACGCGCGATCGCTGGAGCTGGCTCGACAGCGGAGCGGTCGTGCCGTCCTGGTATCCGCGTCGCGAGTTCGAAGAGGCCCCTGATCTCTATCGACTGGCGCTGAGCGTGGTCGGGGAGGCGGCTGCCGGCAGCGCGGTGCACGCCTATCTTATCTATCTGGCGCTCGATGAGTGTCACAGTTTCCTGCGCCAGGATGCACAGTCCATCCATCTGCTTTACGAGCGCATGCTGGGAACCGGCAGCGCCCTCAATTCTCATGAACAGGCTCAATGGGCCGAGCAGTTCAATCGCTGCGTCGGCTTCGCCGTTTACGACTGGCGCAGCCTGGGGGAAAGCCTCGGGGCAGGGCGCCCCGAGGTCAGCGTGGAGTTTGCCGGTGCCTGGTTCCTGCGTGCGGTCCGGGCGGGTCATCCGCCCGCCCTGGTGGAATCCGCGTTCCGTCCTGGCCACACGGCAGGACCGGAGCGCCGCCAGCGCATCGTGCAGGCGCTGGAAAGTGGCGATCCGGAGGTCTACTGGCTGCTCTTCTTGCAGGCCTACGAGCGCGACAGCCTGCCGGGGCAGGCCCGGGCTTTGCCCTGGTTACGCCTGGCCTGCGAAGCCGGCCTGGACTGTCGCTTTCACGCGCCCTGGTTTCAACAGAGATTCTGTGCCCTGGAACCCTGTCGCGCGGCGGCATCCGCACTGGCCTGGTTCTGGCAGGTGCTGCCAGATCAGCGGCGGGATGAGGCTCAGGCCCTTTTCGATCAGATGCTGCATGATCTGGAGCAGGGGCGCTTCGACCGGCTGACGCTGCCCGCATGGCCGCCTGGCTCATAGCTTTTTTCTGTCTGATAGATAGAAATAAACTATTGAATTGCATATTGAAATAGGGCTCAGCAGGCGTATGCTAAAGCTCCGGTATCGGCCGGCGCTCCGGCCACCACACGCAGCAGGAGACAGACGATGGAACTCAAAGGTTCTCAGACCGAGCAGAATCTGAAGGACGCCTTTGCCGGCGAATCGCAGGCCAACCGGCGCTACCTCTACTTCGCCGCCAAGGCGGATGTCGAAGGCTACAACGATGTGGCCGCGCTGTTCCGCTCCACCGCGGAAGGGGAAACCGGTCACGCCCATGGCCATCTGGAGTACCTGGAAAAGGTGGGTGACCCGGCGACCGGCCTGCCCATCGGCGGCACCGCGCTGAACCTCAAGGCCGCGGTGGCGGGCGAGACCCACGAATACACCGACATGTATCCGGGCATGGCCAAGACCGCGCGCGACGAGGGTTTCGACGAGATCGCCGACTGGTTCGAAACCCTGGCCAAGGCGGAGCGCTCTCACGCCAATCGTTACGCCAAGGCGCTGAACGAACTCGACGCCTGATTCCGGCCGGTCTTCGACCGGCATACCGTGACGCGGCGACCGGCTCCGGCCGGCCGCCTGCCCGTCGCCAGATGGCCCGGCTGGTGGAATGCGCCCCCCGCGCAATGCACCTGTGCCAGTGGCCGTGAACGGAGCAGCACATGGCCAGCCCCCCTCGCGAAGGCTCGCTTGAGGCCCCCACCCGGCATCCGCTGGGCCAGGACGAACCCGGCTTCTATGAGGAGCCGGCCCTGTTCGACGAAATGGAGCGGGTGTTCGATATCTGCCATGGCTGCCGTCGCTGCGTCAGCCTGTGCCAGGCCTTCCCCAGTCTGTTCGATCTGGTCGATGAATCCGAGTCCATGGAAGTGGACGGCGTCGACCGCCAGGATTACTGGAAGGTGGTCGATCACTGCTATCTCTGCGATCTGTGCTACCTGACCAAGTGCCCCTACGTGCCGCCGCATGAGTGGAACGTGGACTTCCCGCACCTGATGCTGCGGGCCAAGGCGGTGGGTTACAGGCAGGGCCGTGCGCGGCTGCGCGACAAGCTGCTCACCAGCACCGATACGGTCGGCTCGCTGGCCGGGATTCCGGTGGTGGCGGAGACCGTCAATGTAGTCAATCGCAACCAGTCGGCGCGCAAAGCCCTGCAGGCGGCGGCCGGCATCCATGCCCAGGCCTGGTTGCCCGAATTCCACAGCCGATCTGCCCGCTCACGCCTGAACGGCCGGCAGCAACAGGCCGATGCACAGCCAGCTGGCCGCACCCGCGGTCGGCTGGCCTTGTTCGCCACCTGCTACATCAACCGCAATGAACCCGGCATTGCCGAGGACTTCGCCAGCGTGCTGGAGCACAACGCGATCCCCTGGCGGCTGGCCGAGCGCGAGCGCTGCTGCGGCATGCCCAAGCTGGAGCTGGGCGACCTGGATTCGGTGCAACGGCTCAAGGACGAGAACATCCCGGTGCTGGCGGCCCTGGTGGACGAGGGCTGGGATCTCACCGCCCTGGTGCCCTCCTGCGTGCTCATGTTCAAGCAGGAGCTGCCCCTGATGTACCCGGATGATCCGCTGGTCGCCAAGGTGCAGCAGGCCTTCTTCGATCCCTTCGAATACCTGATGCTGCGCCACAGGCAGGGGCTGCTGAACACCGCATTCAAACAGGGCCTGGGCAAGGTCGCCTATCACGCCGCCTGCCATCAGCGGGTGCAGAAGATCGGTCCCAAGACCCGCGAGCTGCTCAGCCTGATCCCGGATACCCAGATCGAATCCATCGAGCGCTGTTCCGGTCACGATGGCACCTATGCCGTCAAGGCGGAGTTTCACGAGGCGGCGACCAGGATCGCCCGGCCGGTCGTGCGCCAGGTGCGCGAGGGCGGGGTGGATCATTACGGCAGTGACTGCGCCATGGCCGGTCATCACATCGAAAACGGTCTGGCGGACGGGCGGGCGCCGGAGCATCCCATCAGCCTGCTGCGGCAGGCCTACGGCATCTGAACGGACCCAGCATGAAGACACTCAGCCGCGCCGACCTGATGAGCCTGGAGCAGTACGCCGAGCAGCGCGAGGCCTTCCGCCAGCGGGTCATGGAACACAAGCGCACGCGCCGGCTCGCCCTGGGCGACCATGCGGCGCTGTACTTCGAGGATGCGCTGACCATCCAGTACCAGGTGCAGGAGATGCTGCGGATCGAGAAGATCTTCGAGGCGCCCGGGATCCAGGAGGAGCTGGACGTCTACAACCCGCTGATCCCGGACGGTCACAATCTCAAGGCCACCTTCATGCTCGAATATGCCGATGTGGACGAGCGCAAGGCGGCGCTGGCCCAGCTGGTGGGCATAGAGGAACAGGTCTGGCTGCAGGTCGAAGGCTGCGCCCGGGTCACCCCGGTGGCGAACGAGGACCTGGACCGCAGCGCACCGGACAAGACCGCGTCCGTCCATTTCCTCCGCTTCGAACTGTCGCTTGAAATGATCAGCGCGCTGAAGGTCGGCGCGCCACTGCTGGCCGGTATCGAACACCCCAATTATCAGGTTCACACGGTCGTGCCGGCCCCGGTACGGCAGAGTCTGGTCGGCGATCTGGACTGATCAGGCCACCGCTGGCCCAAGTGCCAGACGGATCTTCGTGTTGTCGCGGCCGCCCTGGCGGAACAGCAGATCCAGCCTGAGCCCGCCGTCCGCTTCCTCGTCGCGCTGCGTGCACAGGATTTCGAAACCGGCGTCGAGTTCGACGAAGCGCAGGAATCGCGCCTCACCACCGAGGCAGAGCCGGGGGCCGGCGCCCGGCCACTGTTCCGCGGCCTGCAGCGCGCAGTCGAACAGCTGCGCCGCATTCACATGATCCCCGCTGCCGGTATGGAAGGGGTGGCGGGGATGAAAGCCCTCGGCCGCGCTGACCCGCGCCAGCACGCAATCCAGGCCATCCTGCCGTTGCGCGCCGGAGACGAAGCCGGGGCGACCATCGGCCAGGCTGGCAGGGATGAAGGCGGGACTGTCGTCGCGCGACAGGACCGCGTCGCGGCTGCCGCTGCGCCAGCTGGCGAAATCGCGGTCGGGAAAGCTGCGCCCCTGGCACAGAATACGTCCCAGATCCTCTCCCTGAGCGTTGCCCAGCTGCACGCTGAGATTGAGGTTGCCCTGTTCATCGGCATGCCGCTGGCAGCGCGAGCGATCCGCATAGCCGGCGTCATGTCCGGCCGGGCCCAGGGACCAGCTCATGCCGGTCAGGGCCGAGCGCACCCCCGGTTTCATGTCGCCAAAGGCCAGGGCTGCGGTCACGGTGGTGAAGTACTGGTACTTCTCCAGCACCACCGGATGCCCGGCGGGCAGGCTCAGCCAGGGCCAGCAGGTCCGATCCAGATCGTAGGCGAATGCCGCCTCGCCTTCGGCGAAGTCGGTCAGCCGGGCGAAGTTGCGCGGGTAGCCCAGTACGGCCCTGAGCTGCGCCGGGCTGAGCGCGGCAAGGTCCGCGACCGGGCTACCAGTTCGCACTGAGGGTCAGACTCAGGTGGCGCGGCGGAATCTGGGTCGCGAAATAGGAGTTCGCATACAGGTTGTGGTCGGCCACGAAGCCCAGCGCGTCCACGTCGGTCAGGTTGCTGGCGCGCAGGGTCACGCCCCAGCGCTCGTCCTGCGCGCCCAGGCTGATGCGCGCGCCGACCAGGGTATAGGCGCGCTGGAAGGCGTGCGAGTCCAGGTCCAGGGTCAGATACTGCTCGCCCCGATGGCTGATGTCGGCGGCCAGTTCGATGCCCAGCGCACGGCCCAGGGGCAGGCTGATCGTCGGGCTCAGCGAGGCCGTGATCTTGGGCGCGCGCGGCAGGGTCCGTCCGCTGAGATCCTGCGTGCAGTCCTCGAAATCCGGGTTGCAGTCGGCCGCCTGCTCGGCATTCTGCGGGGCATCCGGGTAGCTGTCGTATTCGGCCCGGGCGATGGCCAGGGCGCCGTTCACGGCCAGCCAGTCCCAGGGACTCAGCCAGGTGATGTCCGCCTCGAAGCCCTCCAGCACGGACTCGGCGGCATTGAACACATCGAAGCTCACGCCATTGAAGTTCACCACCTGCATGTCGCTGACATCGGTGTGATACAGGGTCAGATTCAGCGCCAGGGAGCGATCGAACAGGCGGGCCTTCATGCCCAGTTCGAAGTTGTCGCCGCGCTCGGGTTCGAACTCCAGGTCCTGGCTGTTGAAGGAAATGGCATTGAATCCGCCGCTCTTGGTGCCGCGGGTCCAGCTGCCGTAGACGGAGAGATCGTCGTGGAAGGCGTAACGCAGGCCCAGCTTGGGCGAAATCTCGTCCTCGCGACGATCCAGCGGAGCCACGAAATCGGTGTCCGGCGGGTCGTTGGCGCCCACCACGAAGGCGGTGATGCCGGGGCCCCGGCTGGTCACGGACAGCACCGCATCCTTCTTCTCGTTGCCGGCGCGCAGGCCGGCGATCAGGTCCAGCTGATCGGTCAGAGACCAGGTCAGCTGGCCGAAGGCGGCCAGGGAGCGGGTGTCCTGCACGAAGACCTGGAAGATGCCGTCCATCAGGTCGGCTGGCGGCACCGGCCGGGCGATCAGGATGGGGCCCAGCGGATTGCCGTCAGGGGCGCCCAGCGCTTCGGCGCCGGCCGGACTGAGGCCGAAATCGACGATGTCCTCGCCCAGCTCCACATCCACCTGGATGTACATCTGGCTGTCGAAGGCGAACAGGCCGCCGACGTATTCGAAGTCGCGTCCGAACAGGCCGGCGCTGCCGGTGAAGCGCAGCTCCAGCGAATTCTGCTCGTAGGTGTGCAGCACGCTGACCCGGGCCAGATCCGCCGCGCTGACATCGAAATCCGCGCGGAACTCGTTTTCCAGGGTGGCCCGGCCGACAATGCCGACCACGTCATGCCGGTCGCCGAGCTGGTAGTCGGCCGCCAGATGGTACAGATCGGTGACATGCTCGACCGTACCGGGCAGGTCAAAGCTGGTGTGCTCGTCGAAGGGGTCGTCCTCGGTGTCCGGGTCCTTGCTGCGCGCATACTCCAGCGCGTCCTCGTCCAGGTCGTAGAGCTGCCAGTTCGGGTAATGGGTGCTGATCTCGGCCAGCTGGCCGCCGAAGCGCAGCTGCAGACGGTCGCCGGCGTCATAGCTGAACTTCAGCCGGCCGGCCAGCTGCTCGAAGGCCGGCTCGCGGCGGTCCAGGAAGCTGTTGTCGATCTCGCCGCCATTCTTCCAGGCGAGCAGCGCGCCGCGCGCCAGCAGACTTTCGCCCAGCGGCTGATTGAATACCGCCTCCAGGCGCTGCTCCTGCTCCTCCCCGCCGGTCAGCAGCAGGGAGCCGCCGGGCTCCGGCTCCGGGGCGCCGGTGGCGAAGATCAGCACGCCGGCGATGGTGTTCTTGCCGAACAGGGTGCCCTGCGGTCCGCGCAGCACCTCCACCCGCTGAAGGTCGTACAGGCCGTCGGGGATGAACTCGGTGCGGCCCAGCGGGATGTCATCGACGATGATGCCGACGGAGGGCTCCAGGCCCACGTTGTAGGAATCGGTGGAAAAGCCGCGCACGCCGATGTTGGGGGCCTGGGCGTCGGTGTCCAGCTCGATGTTGGGCACCAGGTTCTCGATGCCCGCGGCGCCGAACACGCCGGCATCGCGCAGGGTCTGGCCGTCCACCACGCTGACCGCGACAGGGACTTCCTGCAGGGTCTGCTCGGTCTTCTGCGCGGTGACCACGATCTCCTCGATCATGCGGCCGCGGCGAGGGGCATCGACCGGGGGCGTGTCCTCCTCGGGCAGGACCACGGCGGCGGGAGACGCTTGCGCCGCACGCTGATCGGTCTTGTCCGGGGAGGGCGAGGGCGCCGGTTCGCTGCGCTCTTCAAACAGGAAGTCGAGTTCCTCGGCATCGTTCTGGGCCAAGGCCGGCAGCAGCGCCACGGCGCCCAGCAAGACGATCAGCAAGCGGGTTCGGTTCATCGTTCGTGCCCTGTGGTTGGCCCCATGCCCCCGCTTCAGTGTACAGGCTGGGCCGGCCTGGACGCTGCCGGGCGGCGCGCTCAGGCCGCGGTCTAGCGCGCCGCGGCCCGCCGCAGCAGGACCAGCGCCGCGCCGTGGCCACCCGCCCAGTTCGGTGCGGAGGCGTAGGCCAGCACCTCATCGCAGCGTTGCAAGCTGATCTCCACCCGCGCCTTCAGCACCGGTCGTCCCTGTGGCGAACGCAGGCCCTTGCCGTGGATGATGCGCACGCAGCGCCAGTCCCTGTTGCGGGCCTCGCGCAGGAACTCGCTCAGCGCCTGATGGGCGCGGGCCCGGGTCAGACCATGCAGGTCGAGGGTGGCCTGGATGGTGAACTGGCCGCGGCGCAGCTTGCGCAAGGTGGACAGGGCCACGCCGTCGCGGCGGAACTGGCTCTGATCGCCGGTCTCGAAATCCTCCGGCGCGATTTCGCCATTCATGGCCTCGTCCAGCACCGCGCGCGTTTCCGCGCGCCGGCGGGCCTCCGGATCCTTGGGCGGGGCCGGCTTCGGCGCGCGACGGGGTGGCCTGATGCGCTGGACATCAGCCACCGACTCGCGCCACAGCGCGAGATCCTCATCCGGCTTGTCGGGCGTGTCGTGATTCACGGCAGAGTCCTCGTCGGTTCGGGATGATGCCACGGATTGCAGGGCGCCCGATTTGCTAATATCCCGCGGCTTATGCGCATCCTCCTGTCCAATGACGACGGCATCCACGCGCCCGGGCTGCGCGTGATGGCCGAATTTCTCCAGCCGCTGGGCGAGCTGACCGTGGTCGCGCCCGACCGCAATCGCAGCGGCGCCAGCAATTCGCTGACGCTGTCGCGGCCGCTGCGGGTGACCGAGGTGAAGCAGGGCTGGTACGCGGTCGACGGCACCCCGACCGATTGCGTGCATCTGGCCGTCACCGGTCTGCACGACAAGCGCCCCGACATCGTGGTGTCCGGGATCAATGCCGGGGCCAATCTGGGCGATGACACGCTGTATTCGGGCACCGTCGCGGCCGCCATGGAGGGTCGCTTCATGGGCCTGCCGGCGATCGCAGTCTCCGACGTCGCCTACCAGCCGCGCCATTACGAGACCGCCGCCAGGGTGGTGATCGATTTGATCCGCGACATCGGCTCCCACCCGCTGCCGCCCAAGAGCATTCTCAACGTGAACGTGCCGGACCTGCGCTGGGAGGAGCTCAAGGGCGTCGAGGTCACCCGCCTGGGCTACCGCCATATCGCCGAGGACGTGATCCGGGATCAGGACCCACGTGGCCGGCCGCTGTACTGGATCGGTTCCGCAGGGCCGGAGCAGGACGCCGGCATGGGCACGGATTTCCACGCCGTCAGCAATGGTTACGCCTCGGTCACCCCGTTGCATACCGACCTGACCAATCACGCTGCGCTGGACGGTCTGGCGGGCTGGCTGGACCGCGGATGAGAGGCGAGGGCGGCAAGCGGCGTGGTCTGACCCCGGAGTTCTATCGCGGCAAGCTGATCGAAAGGCTGCGCGACAAGGGCATCGCGGATGAGCGGGTGCTGGAGGCGATGGGGCGGGTGCCGCGCCACGCCTTCGTTGACGAGGCCTGGGACCTGAGCAAGGCCTATGAGGACACCGCCCTGCCGATCGGACACGGTCAGACCATCTCCCAGCCCTATGTGGTCGCCCTGATGACCGCCGCGCTGCTGGCCGGCACCGAGCTGCGCCACGTGCTGGAAGTCGGCACCGGCTGCGGCTACCAGACCGCGATCCTGGCCGAGCTGGTGGACCGGGTGTATTCGGTGGAACGGATCCGCCCGCTGTACCAGGCGGCGGGCGAGCGCCTGCGCAGTCTCAATTACATGCGGGTCTACCTGAATCACGCCGATGGCGGCCTGGGCTGGCCGCAGCAGGCCCCATTCGATGGCATCATCGTCACCGCCGGGGCGGAAAGCCTGCCGCAGGACCTGCTGCAGCAGCTGGCGCCGGGGGGGCGCATGATCATCCCGGTGGGGCCGCAGGGCGGCCAGATGCTGGTGGCCATCCGGCGCGATGAATCCGGCGGATTCCGCCAGCAGCAACTGGCGGCGGTGAGCTTCGTGCCGCTGCTCGCCGATACACTCAACTGAGGGACGCCGCGCATGTGGACCCGCCTGTACGACTGGATGCTGTCCCTGTCCAAGCATCGCCACGCGCCGGCCTGGCTGGGCGGTCTGTCCTTCGCCGAATCCTCCTTCTTTCCCCTGCCGCCCGACATCCTGCTCGCACCGATGGTGCTGGCCCAGCCCGGTCGGGCATGGTATCTGGCGGCCCTGACCACCATCACCTCGGTACTCGGCGGGGTGCTCGGCTTCTTCATCGGGGTCTGGCTGCTGGATGCGGTGCTGCCCCTGCTGGACTCCTGGGGCTATCTGCCGGCTTACGACAGGGCCCAGGCCTGGTTCGCGGACTGGGGCTTCTGGGCGGTCTTCCTGGCCGGTTTCACCCCCATCCCGTACAAGATCTTCACCATCGCCGCCGGCGCCGCCGGCATGGCCTTGCCGCTGTTCGTTCTGGCCAGCTTCGTCGGCCGCGGCGGGCGCTTCTTCCTGGTCGCCTTGATCGTGTCCTGGGCGGGCCCTAAGGTAGAGCCTCACTTGAAACCCTACATGGACCGGATCGGGTGGAGCCTGCTCGCCATCATCGTGGCCGCTTTGCTGGTATACCGCTTCGCCTGAGCCTGCTGGGCCTGGTGCTGGCGCTGGCCGCCTGCTCCAGTGCCTGGGTGCGCTGGGAGGACAAGCAGGTCACCTATACGGTGCAGCCGGGCGACACCCTCTATCAGATCGCCTTCAAGCATTCGCTGGATTATCGCGATATCGCCTGGTGGAACGGACTGGGGCGCCAGGACAAGATCCACGTCGGCCAGGTCCTGCGCCTGGACCCGCCCTTGCCCGGCGAACTGCGGCAGGCGCCGGCGGTCCCGGTGGCGCATGCGCCGCCGGCCACCAGCAGCAGCCGACGGGCCAGCAGTGCCCCGGTGGCCGAGACGCCGCGGCCCGTGCAGCGTCCGCCACCGCGCACCGCGCCGGCGCCAGGGCCCAGCCGCTGGCAGTGGCCGGTGCAGGGGCCCTTGCTGGCCCGCTTCGATGCGGCCAAGGGGCGCAAGGGCATCGATATCGGCGGCGAGGTGGGTGATCCGGTGCGGGCCGCGGCGGCCGGCAAGGTGGTCTATGCCGGCGGCGCCCTCAAGGGTTACGGTCAGCTGGTGATCATCAAGCACGGCGATGAATACCTGACGGCCTACGGTCATAACGACCGCCTGCAGGTGCGTGAAGGCGAACAGGTCGAGGCCGGCCAGAGCATCGCCACCATGGGCCTGGGGCCGCAGAACCGGCCGCTGCTGCATTTCGAGATCCGCAAGCTGGGCAAGCCGATCAATCCGGAGGGCCTGCTGCCGGTCAGCGAGTAGTTTCCGCAGCGCATCGCTGGCTATCACGGGCTTTCGCACGCTAGAATTCCGCCCCTTTCCCCCGATTTGCTGCAATGCAAGATCAATTCCAGCGCATCGAGCGCCTGCCGCCCTATACCTTCAACGTCGTCGGCGAACTGAAGAAGGCGGCCCGGGCGCGTGGGGAGGACATCATCGATCTGTCCATGGGGAACCCCGACCAGCCCACGCCGCAGCACATCGTGGACAAGCTGACCGAGACCGCCCAGCGCGGCGACACCCATCGCTACTCGGTCAGCCGCGGCATACCGCGTCTGCGCAAGGCGATCTGCGACTGGTACAAGCGCAAGTACGACGTCGATCTCGATCCCGAGACCGAAGCCATCGTCACCATCGGCTCCAAGGAGGGTCTGGCCCATCTGGCGCTGGCCACCCTGGGCCCGGGTGACGTGGTGCTGGTGCCGAATCCGGCCTATCCGATCCATCCCTACGGCGTGGTCATCGCCGGCGCGGACGTGCGCCATGTGAAGCATGTGCCGGGCGGCGATTTCTTCCACGAACTGGAAGTGGCGATCAAGGAGTCCTGGCCGGCGCCCAAGATGATGCTGCTGAACTTCCCGGCCAACCCCACCGGCGAGGTGGTGGAGCTCAGCTTCTTCGAGCGGGTGGTCGAGATGGCCAAGGAATACGGGCTGTGGGTGGTGCAGGATCTGGCCTACGCCGAGCTGTGCTTCGATGGCTACGAGGCGCCCTCCATCCTGCAGGTGCCGGGGGCGATGGACGTGGCGGTGGAATCCTATTCCCTGTCCAAGACCTACAACATGCCGGGCTGGCGCATCGGCTTCATGTGCGGCAATCCCAAGCTGATCGGCGCCCTGGGCCGGATCAAGTCCTACCTGGACTACGGCACCTTCACGCCTGTACAGGTCGCGGCCATCGCCGCACTGAACGGACCGCAGGACTGCGTGGCCGAGATCCGGCGCATGTACAAGAGCCGTCGTGACGTGCTCTGCGACGGTCTCAATGCCATGGGCTGGCCGGTGGAAAAGCCCAAGTCGACCATGTTCGTGTGGGCGCCGATCCCCGAGCCCTTCAAGGCCGAGGGCTCGCTGGAGTTTTCCAAGCGCCTGCTGGCCGAGGCCAAGGTGGCGGTATCACCCGGAGTGGGATTTGGCCACCACGGCGACGGTTTCGTGCGCATCGCGCTGATCGAGAACGAACACCGGACCCGCCAGGCCCTGCGCGGCATCCGCCGCATGATGGAAAAAGCATAGGAACACCATGAGTCTGAAGATTGGTCTGCTGGGCCTGGGCACCGTCGGCAGCGGCGTGGTGCAGGTTCTGCGCGAGAATGCCGCCGAACTCGCCGAGCGCGCGGGTCAGGAGATCGAGATCGTCCGTGCCAGCGTGCGCGATCCCGCGCGGCCGCGCGACTGCGACCTCAGCGGCATCCGCGTGGATACCGATCCCCGCGCCCTGATCAGCGACCCGCAGGTCGACGTGGTTGTCGAACTGATCGGCGGCACCGGTCTGGCCCGTGAACTGGTGCTGGGTGCGCTGGCCAACGGCAAGTCGGTTGTGACCGCGAACAAGGCGCTGATCGCCGAGCATGGCCAGGAGATCTTCGAGGCCGCTCAGGCGGCCGGCCAGCGGGTCGAGTTCGAGGCCGCGGTGGCCGGCGGCATCCCGCTGATCAAGTCGCTGCGCGAGGGCCTGGCCGGCAATCGCATCAGCCAGATCGCCGGCATCATCAACGGCACCACCAACTTCATCCTGACCAAGATGGAGTCGGACGAAGAGACTTTCGAGAACGTGCTGGCCGAGGCGCAGGCCAAGGGCTACGCCGAGGCCAACCCGACCTTCGATGTGGAGGGCATCGACGCCGGGCACAAGCTGGCGATTCTGGCCACCCTGGCTTTCGACATCCCGCTGGCCACCGACCAGCTGCACACCGTCGGGGTTGGCAAGGTCACCGCCGAGGACATCGCCTACGCCGATGAACTGGGCTACCGGATCAAGCATCTGGCCATCGCCCGTGACAGCGAGGCCGGGGTGGAACTGCGGGTGGAACCCACCCTGGTGCCGCGCGAGGCCTTCGTGGCCAAGGTGGACGGGGTGATGAACGGGGTTTCGATCACGGGCAACGCGGTGGGCACGGCCGGCTTCTACGGTCCCGGCGCCGGCGCCCTGGCCACCGCATCCGCGGTGGTGGCCGACATCGTCGACCTGGCCCGCGGCCATGCCATCCCGCCGCCGCGCATGCAGCGGCCGCTGAAGATCCTGCCGCAGGATCAGGTGGTCAGCGCCCATTATCTGCGCATCAAGGTGCTCGACCGCCCCGGGGTGATGCAGAAGATCAGCACCATTCTGGCCGGCCTGGACATCAGCATCGAGGCCATCGTGCAGAAGGAAGCCCATGGTCAGGACGCGGTCGTCGTACTGCTGACCCATGAGGTCAGCCTGGGCGCGATCAAGCAGGCCGTGGACCAGCTCATGGCCCTGGATATCGTCCAGGGGGAAATCATGCAGATGCGCCTGGAGCACCTGAGCGAATGAACCGAGTGATGAATGCCAGCCAGCTCTACACGGGCCTGGTCGACCGCTACCGCAGCCGCCTGCCGATTGCCGCCGAGGCCGAGGCCATCTGCCTGGGCGAGGGCGCGACCCCGCTGATCCGGCTGCGCAACATACCGGGCGACATCGGCTTTTCCGGCGCGATCTACGTCAAGTACGAAGGCCTCAATCCCACCGGCTCCTTCAAGGACCGCGGCATGACCGTGGCGGTGACTCAGGCCCACCACGAGGGCAGCAAGGCCATCATCTGCGCCTCCACCGGCAACACCTCTGCCGCCGCGGCCGCCTATGCGGCGCGCGCCGGCATGACCGCCTTCGTGCTGATCCCCGAGGGCAAGATCGCGATGGGCAAGTTCTCCCAGACCGCGATCCACGGCTGCTCGGTGATCCAGATTCGCGGCAACTTCGATGACGGCATGCAGCTGGTCAAGGAAGTGGCCGAGGACCTGCCGGTGACGGTGGTCAATTCGATCAACCCCTATCGTCTGCAGGGCCAGAAGACCGCCGCCTTCGAGATCGTCGAGGCCCTGGGCGACGCGCCCGACTACCACTGCATCCCGGTCGGCAATGCCGGCAATATCTCGGCCTACTGGATGGGTTATCGCGAGATGGCCACGCAGCGCCCGGATGAAACGCCGATCGCGCCGGCCGAGTTTTCCTATGCGCGGGAAGCGGTGACCGACAGGCGCCCGGTCATGTGCGGCTTCCAGGCCGCCGGCGCCGCGCCTTTCATCAGCGGCGAACCGGTGAAGAACCCGGAAACCGTGGCCACCGCGATTCGCATCGGCAATCCGCAGAGCTGGGCCCATGCCGAGACCGCCGTGCGCGAATCCGGCGGCCACTTCGACGCCATCGCCGATGAGGACATCCTGGCCGCGCAGAAGCTGCTGGCCACCCGCGAGGGCGTGTTCTGCGAGCCGGCCTCGGCGGCCTCGCTGGCCGGCGCCCTGCGTGACATCGCCAGTGGCCGGATCAAGGCCGGCAGCACGGTGGTCTGCACCCTGACCGGCCATGGCCTGAAGGACCCGGACATCGCGATCCGCCAGGCCACCGCCGAGCCGGTCACGGTGGACGCCACCCGCGCGGCGGTCGAAGAGGCGCTGCGCGCCGGCCTGTGAGGGCCGCCAGCACGGCCGACATGAGGCGGGCTCCGGCATGCCCGGACTGAGCGCCCGGCCACTGCGCCGGCGCGAGCCGCAGGCCGCGCCCCGCGAAGACATTGCCCACCCGGTGCTGCGCCGGGTGCTGGCGCATCGTGGCCTGCGCGGGCAGGGCCTGGATCATGCGCTGGCCGACCTGCTGCCCTGGTCCGGCCTGAGCGGCATCGAAACGGCGGCCACACTGCTGCACGAGGCGATCGAAGCCGGCCACCGCATCCTGATCGTCGGCGACTATGATGCCGATGGCGCCACCGGCGTGGCCCTGGCGATCAGCGCCCTGCGGGATTTCGGCGCGGCGCACATCGACTACCTGGTGCCGGACAGGGTGCGCTATGGCTACGGCCTGTCGGCGCCGCTGGCGGCGCTGGCCCTGGAACGGCGGCCCGAACTGCTGATTACGGTGGACAACGGCATCAGCAGCGTCGAGGGCATCGCCCGCCTGCGCGCCGCCGGCGTGTCGGTGATCGTCACCGATCATCATCTGCCGGGGGAGGAACTGCCGGCCGCTCACGCCATCGTCAATCCGAACCAGCCCGGGGATGCCTTCGCCTCCAAGGCCCTGGCCGGGGTCGGGGTGATGTTCTACCTGCTGCTGGCCCTGCGCCAGCGCCGCCGCGATGCCGGTCACAGCGTGCCGAACATGGCCCAGTACCTGGATCTGGTGGCCCTGGGCACGGTGGCGGATCTGGTGCCGCTGGATACGAACAACCGCATCCTGGTCGAGCAGGGCCTGCGACGCATGCGCGCCGGCCTGGCACGGCCCGGCGTCCAGGCCCTGATCGACATCTCCCGACGGGTGCCGGCCGAACTGCAGGCCAGCGATCTGGGCTTCGCGCTGGGGCCGCGAGTCAACGCCGCCGGCCGCCTGGAGCACATGGACCGAGGCATCGCCTGCCTGCTCGCGCCGGACATCAGCGCCGCCCGCCCGCTGGCGGCGGAGCTGGACGAGATCAACCGCAGCCGCCGCGCGCTGCAGGGCGAGATGCAGGATATGGCCCTGGATCAGGTACTGAAGGCAGTGGACCCGGTGCAGAGTCATGCCCTGTGTCTCTACGACAAGCGCTGGCATGAAGGGGTGGTCGGCCTGGTCGCCTCCCGCCTGAAAGAGCAGTTTCACCGCCCGGCGCTGGCTTTCGCCCGGGCCGCCGACGGCAGCCTGAAGGGTTCCGGCCGCTCGATACCGGGCTTTCACCTGCGCGATGCCCTGGCCCTGCTCGATGCCCGTCATCCGGGCCTGATCACGAAATTTGGCGGTCATGCGATGGCCGCCGGTCTGAGCATTGCCGCCCGGAATTTCGAGCGCCTGGAGCAGGCCTTCGCCGCCATCTGCGCGGAGCGCATTGCGCCCGAGCTGCTGCGGCCGCAGTGGCCCAGCGACGGCGAACTGGCCGCAGAGGAATTCAGTGTCGACACCGTCCTGGCGCTGCGCGGCGGGGGGCCCTGGGGCCAGGCCTGGGAGGAGCCGCAGTTCGACAATGCCTTTGTGGTGCTGGAGGAGCGCATCGTGGGCAGCGGTCATCTGAAGCTGAAGCTGGCCCTGCCGGGCGACAGCCGCCCCATCCACGCGATCGCTTTCGGGGTGGACGAACCGCTGGGTCGGCCGCAGGCGCGACTGGTCTATCAGCTGCAGCTGGACGACTACTACTCGCCGCCCCGGCCGCAACTGATCGTACGGGGGCTGGTGCAGGAGCCCTCGCTGGCGTAGTTTGGGCCAAATCCCGATTGCGACATTCCGAGGTGGCCATGAGCCCGCAGGAACACCCCCCGGCGCAGCCGCATCTGCCGCTGCGCGAACTGTTTCCCGGTATCCGCTGTGCCGCCAGCCGGCTCAGCATGGGGCCGATTCCGGGGGTGGCTTTCAGCCGCAACATGATCGTGGTGCGCACCGATGCCGGTCAGGTTCTGATCAATCCGGTGCGTCTGAGCGTCGAGGCGGAAGAGGAGCTGCTCGCCGACGGACCGGTCATCGCGGCCATGCGTCTGGGGGCCTTCCATGGTCGTGATGATGCCTACACGCTGGCGCGCTTCGGCGCCGAGTTCTGGGCCACGCCCGGCCGCCAGGGCTTTGACGGCCCGCCCATCGCACGGGAGATCACCGAGGACGGCGAACTGCCCATCCCCGGTGCGCGGGCACTGGTGTTCCGCAAGGCCCGTATCGCCGAATGCGTGCTGCACCTCCCGGAACACCGCCTGCTGATCACCTGCGACAGCGTGCAGCACTATGAGAAGGACCCGCTGATCTCCTTCATGGGCCACCTGGTCATGCGCCCGATGGGCTTTTTCACTCCCTGCGTGATCGGTCCGCTGTGGCTGAAGGCGGCGACCCCGCGGGGCGGCAGCCTGCGGCCGGATTTCGAGCGCATCCTGGCGCTGGATTTCGACCACCTGATCGCCGGCCACGGCACGCTGAAACGCGGCGGTGCCCGCGAGGCGCTGCGCCGCAACGTGGAGAAACTCCCGGCCCTGAACTGAAAAGGGCGGCCCGTAGGCCGCCCTGGATCAGTCGAGGGCCTGCCTCACAGGTCGGAGGCGTCGCCGTAGGCCTGCAGGCCGTCGATCAGCAGCGGCAGGGTCTGCGGGCAGACATCGCTGAGGAAGCTGCGGATCGGCCAGTCGGGGCTCGCCGCCGGCGCATTGCTGCCGTCGTAGTAGCCATGATCCCAGCTGCCCCAGATGCTCTGGCGGCAGGCCGAATCGGCGATCAGCCAGGCCTGCTGCTCGGCGGAAAGCTCCACCTTCAGGTCGCCACGGGCCAGATCGATGATGCGCTGCACGTCGGCTTCGTACTGCTCGTCGCCGAGCAGGCGGCCGTAGTAGCTGCCGTGACCTTCGGAGACAAACTCCAGCTCGGCGGCGTTCTCCGAGTCGGGAATGTCCGGGCCGCCCACCTGATACAGCAAGGTGGTTCCACCCGTGGAGTACTGCGCACCCCGGAACAGGGCCTGCTGCAGTTCGTGCACGGTCAGCTGGCCGTCGGCCATCGCACAGTCCGGATTGGCCGCACCACAGCCGGCCGGGCCGCTGGCGACCACGCCGTTGGCCTGGATGCGGCTGGGGCCGTCGAGCAGACGACGGATCCGGTACAGGGCCTGGCCGTACATGCCGGCGATCACCGGGGTCGCATTCGAGGTGCCGCTGAAGTCACCTTCGGCGGTCACGAAGTCGCCGCCGCCGGTGGCGGAGGGGTAGTCGGTGCCCAGGCTGGCGATGTCCACCGGCCGGTTGTGACCCACGCTGGACCCTTCCGGCTCGATCGCGCCCACGGTGACGATCCAGTCCGGCCCCTTCTGGCTGCTCAGCAGGGTGGTGCTGGGTACGGTGAAGGCATTGGCCAGACCGTTGCCGGCCGACTGGAACCAGGACTGGCCGCGCTCGACGGCGGCGCGCTGGGCTTCGGTGTCGCTGTCGGCGTAGATGTTGTCACGCACCGCGCCGCCGGTCAGGGACAGGCCCCAGGAATTGGTCTGCAGGTCGATCCAGTCCTGGCTGGCGACCCATTCATTGGCCCATTCCGAGGGGCCGTGGACGAAGACCAGCACGCAGTTGGGGCAGCTGCCGTGGAAGTTGCCGGTGCTGACACTGGCGCTGCCGATGCCGTGACTCTCGGCTTCGAAGGTATCCACCGGGCCGGTGGAGGGGCCGAGCAGCAGGTCAGCGGCGTGCGAGCTGGTCGGCTCGACCAGGCCAAAGGCGCTGCCGAAGGCCACGTGGCCGATCACCTTGGTGCCCGGAATCCAGACCATGTTGACCTTGTCATTGGTCGGGCCCTCGGAATAGCGGATCTTGCTCCACTCGGCGATATCCTGGCTGTGCAGTTCACTGGACACGGCCTGCGGATTGGCCTCGGCGTCGGCCACCGACAGATTCAGGGCCTGATAGCTGGCGAAGGCGGCGGCGCCAGGGTGGCCCGGAATCCATTCGGCCGGATCACGGTCCAGCGGCAGATCGTCCTGGCTGCCGGCATTCTTGTGCTGCGGCATCATGCTGGCCAGGAAATCCCAGTGATAGGGATTCAGACCGCTGTCGATCACCGCGATGACCACCACGTCGTCCACGCCGCGGCCACTGCCGGCCACTTCCTGCGGCAGCGGCGCGGGGCCTTGTTCCGGACCGGCCTCCACGACGCTGGCGGTGAAGCGGCCGGTGAAGGCGGTTTGCACGCTGGTGTAGCCGTACACCCGCAGGATGTAGGTGCCGGGGGTGACGCCTTCGCTCAGGCTCAGGGTTTCGCTGCTGAGCGAGCCGGATTCGGCGCTGCCGCCGCCACCGGACGGTGCGCTGACCTGCAGGTCCAGGTCGGCGGGCACGTCCCAGCTGACCTGGAACTCGGCGCCGGAGAAGGCGCAGCCTTCGGGCAGGCTCAGTTCGGTGATGTGCTCGCCCTGGGTCACTGCGTTGCCCACGGCGGTGACCCCGATGCTGCCTTCCCAGGTCTGGCTGTAGTCACCCAGGGCCAGTGCGCAGGCAGCGCGCGGGCCGGCGTCCAGTGGCGGCAGTGCGGTGGTGGTGTCGCGGCCGCCCTGGCAGGCGGTCAGCGCAGGCAGCAGCAGGGCGAAGGCCCAGCGTGCGGAGTTCCCCATCGTGTGAATCCTCTGAAATGCTCGATTGACAGTGGCTGTTGCAGCCAAAGCCCTTATCACGAGCCAGCGTCCCGCATGGTTCCGCCGCGAGGTCGCGCGGCAGCACCTGGGAGGCGCTCAGGCGCCTGTGGCAGGCGATCGCGCCTGTGTCTGGTAGAAGGCCACCGCCTGCATGACGGCCTCCTCGATGCTGCCAGGCTGCCAGCCCAGCTCCTCACGCGCCTTGCGGTTGTCCAGGCCGGTGATCAGCCGGGTCAGGCGCAGCGAGGAGGGCGCCATGCGGTTGTCCAGACCCAGCGGGCGGGTGATCGCTTCCAGCCCATGGGCCAGGGCCTGCATCAGCGGGTAGGGCAGGCGGACATGGCGCGGCTCACGGCCGGCGGCGCGGGCCGCCAGGGTGAAGAGCTCGCGCAGGCTGAGATAGCGCTCGCTGAGTATGTAGCGCTCGCCCACCCGGCCACGCTCGACGGCCAGGATCATGCCCCGGGCCGCATCGATGATGCCCACGCAGACCAGACCGCCGTCGTAGTAGATGGGCAGCCGGCCGCTGGCGGCATCCCGCAGCATCTGGCCATGGGCGGTGGGCGCGTAGTCGCCGGGGCCGAAGGTGTTCGCCACATTGCAGACCACCAGCGGCAGGCCATTGGCCCGCGCCCGCTCCAGGGCGCAGCGCTCACCGGCCACCCGGGTGAGCACGTACTCGGGCGCCTGATCGGCCCAGTTGAAGGCATCCGCTTCACAGGCCGGGCCATCCTGACGCAGGCCGATGGTGACCAGGCTGCTGGTGTAGACGAACTTGCGCAGCGGGAAGCGCGCCGCCAGATCCAGCACCGCCGGCAGACGGTGGACATTGGTCTCCCACAGCGGGCGGGTGTCGCGCAGCCAGGAGCGCGGGTCGAGCACGCAGTAGTAGACCGTGTCCACGCCCTGCAGCGCGGCGCTCAGCACGGCAGGATCGAACACGGATCCGCGCAGGCGCTGGATGTCCAGCCCGTCCGTGCCCCGGGTGTCGCTGTGCTCGCGGACCAGGATCCGCACCGGCCGACCCTGCGCGACCAGCTCGCGGGTCACGTGGCTACCGAGAAAGCCGCTGGCGCCGATGACCAGCGACAGGCCCTCGCCGTGCCCGCCCATGTCAGGCGAGAACCGCGGGCAGCGCTGCGATGCCGCGCGCGTGCTTGATCTTGCTGCAGGCCATGCCGTTTTCTTCCCCCATCGCGGTGAGGCCGTCCGCCGGCCGTCCGCCCGCAGCATAGCGAATCCCTGCCCGCGGCAGCGGCGAGGCCGCCTGGTGAACCCACCCGGCAGACTCGCCAGCTGCCGCGCACGGGCTTAGCATGGATCCATGCGATCAATCGGCCGGATGCTGGGACCCAGGATCACCGCCGCCCGGGGTGGTGCATGAAGTATGCGGTCACCCTGGTTTCGCCGCCGCGCTATATCCACAGCGCGGCGTTTCAGGAACTGGCCGAATCACTGGATGCGGGACTGCGCGAGCTGGGACACGACTCGGTGCTGAGCACCCGGGGCGCAGCGCCCGGCCGGCGCCAGATCGTGCTGGGCTGCCATCTGTTGCCGCGTGCCCCGCTGCCACTGGCCGACGATGCGATCCTGTACAACTTCGAGCAGGTCGGACCCGACTCACCCTGGATGCGGCCGGAGCTGTTCGCCCTGCTGCGTCGCTACCAGGTCTGGGATTTCAGCGAGCGCAACGCGCAAGCCCTGCGCGCGCGGGATGTTCCCGTGGCGCAGGTGCTCCGCCCGGCATATTCCCCGGTCATGAGCCGGATCGAGCCGGCATCCGAGCGTGACATCGACGTGCTGTTCTACGGTTCGCTGAATCCGCGCCGTCGAAAACTGCTGGCCGCATTGCGCGCGGCGGGGCTGCGGGTCTGTGTGGTCTGTGGCCTGTACGGGGCGGCGCGCGACGCGCTGATTGCCCGTTCGCGGCTGGTGCTGAATCTGCACTTCTACGCGGCCGGCATCCTGGAGATGGTCCGCCTGGCTTACCTGCTGTCCAATCGCTGCGCGGTGCTGTCGGAGCCGGGCAGCGAGCCTGCACTCAATGCCTGGCTGGACCAGGGCGTGGCTTTTGCTCCCTACGAACAGCTGGTCGAACGGGCCCGGGACCTGCTCGCGGACCCGGATGCCTGCGTGGCCCTCGGGCGCCGTGGCCACGCCATTTTCTCGGCCGTGCCGCTGACCCGGCTGCTGGGCGCAGCGCTGGCCCCGGATCCCGCCTGAGCACTCGTGGCCCGCCGCGGGGCTTGAATATGCGGCATCCGGCCGCATCTAAGGCGGTTCTGCCGATCACACGGATGACCGATGAGCCCCATCACCCTGAGTTCCCCCCTGCGTCTGCCCCGAGGCAGCGAGCTGAAGAATCGCATCGCCAAATCGGCCATGAGCGAGGCGCTGGGCACCATGGACAACCGGGTGACCGACGAGCTGGTCGAGCTGTACCGGCGCTGGGGTGGCGGCGGCACCGGCCTGCTGGTGACCGGCAACGTGATGATCGACCGCCGCGCGCTGGGCGAGCCGGGCAATGTGGTGATCGAGGACGAGCGCGATATGGACCGGCTCAAGGCCTGGGCGGCGGCCGGCCAGGCGGACGGCGCCCAGCTCTGGGTGCAGCTGAACCATCCGGGGCGGCAGTCCCCCAAGGGCCTGAACCGCGAGAACGTTGCGCCGTCGGCGACTCCCTTCAACAAGGCCATGCAGGCCTACTTCGACACGCCGCGTGAGCTGACCGGGGCCGAAATCGAGGACATCATCGCCCGCTTCGGGCGTGCCGCCGGCATCTGCAAGCAGGCCGGATTCGCCGGAGTGCAGATCCACGGCGCGCATGGCTATCTGGTCAGCCAGTTCCTGTCGCCGCGCACCAACGAGCGCCAGGATGCCTGGGGCGGTACCGCCGAGAAGCGCCGTCGTTTCGTGCTGGAGGTGCTGGCCGCCATGCGCGCGGCCACCGGTCCGGATTTTCCCATCGGGATCAAGCTGAACTCGGCGGACTTCCAGCGCGGCGGCTTCACCGAGGAAGAATCGCTGGATGTGATGGCGGCGCTGGCGCAGGCCGGCATCGACCTGATCGAGATTTCCGGGGGCACCTACGAGGCACCGGCGATGACCGGCGTGCGCGCCTCCACCCGCGAGCGCGAGGCCTATTTCCTGGACTTCGCCGACAAGGTCCGTGCCCGCATCCCTGGCACCCCGCTGATGGTCACCGGCGGCTTCCGCAGCCATGCGGGCATGAGCCAGGCGCTGGCCTCGGGTTCCCTGGACCTGTGCGGCATCGCCCGTCTGCTTGCCATCGAGCCCGAGGCCTCGCAGCGATTGCTGGACGGCCAGGACCCGCGCGAGACGGTGCGGCCGATCAGGACCGGCATCGGCCCGGTGGACCGCATGGCGATCATGGAGGTCACCTGGTACACCCGCCAGTTGCGTCGCATCGGCCGGGGCCAGGCGCCGCGGCCGCGGGAATCCGGTCTCAAGGCCTTTCTGTGCAGTCTGGTGGATACCGCCAGCGGCATGCGCCGGACGCGGCGCTTGCGGGCGGCCGCCTGATGCTAGGCCGGGCTGTCGCCCGTCGGGCCGAGGGCGCAGCTGTTCAGGCGGCGCCAGCCAGGATGGGTTGGACACCGTTTCTCTGGTAGAAAGACCAGTCGCCGGGCGGCGTCGCCAGCAGAGCATCGATGTCCTGCAACACCTGAGCCAGATGCCGGCGCAGCGTTTCTCCCAGACCGACCTGTTTTTCACCAGCACGGGCGCGCCCGGCGTTCTCCAGTTCGGCGCAGAGATTGCCCAGTTGCATGGCGCCAACGGTGCGCGATGAGGATTTCAGCCGATGCGCCAGCGAAGTCAGGATTTCCTGCTGGTCGCGCTGGAGGGCGGATTCCATCTCCAGCCCGATGCGCGCGGCAGAATTTCTGAATTCCCCGATGATGTCCGCCATGATCTCAGGATCATCGCCGACAATGCCTGCCAGGACACCCAGATCAATGGACTCTTCCTTGTGAGCGGCGGGGGGCAAAGGCGGTGGTTTGGCCGTCTGCTCCATGCCCGGCAACCAGGCATTCAGGGCCTTTTGCAGGTCCGCGAGCTGCAGCGGCTTGGTCAGGACGTCGTCCATGCCGTGGGCGCGGGCGCGCTCGATTCCGGCTGGCAGCGCATCCGCGGTGAGCGCGACAATCGGAATGCGGGTTTCCTCTGACTCATATCGCCGGATCTGCCGGACCAGCTCGTAGCCATCCATCTCCGGCATGTGCAGGTCGGTGAGCAACAGGCAGTAACAGCCTTCGCGCCACATATCCAGGGCTTCGATGCCGTTGTTGGCCACCTCGGCCGTGTGCCCCATCAATGCCAGCTGGCGCAGAATCACGGCCTGATTGGTGGAATCATCTTCCGCGATCAGGATCAGGCGACCCTTGCGGCGAGCCTCCGCGATACTGGGCGAGGCTGCGGCGGCGCGTTGCACGGCCACTGGCGGAACCTCCACGGTGGCCGGAGATTGCCTGCCGGCCACGGTGGCTACCGCCTGTACGACCCGTCTGCCGCGCAGGATGCGGTCATTCAGCAGGACACCCTGGCTACCCAAACTGCGAATGGCCGACTCCCCGGTTCGCTGCAGCACGACATGTCTCATCCTGTCGAAGTCAGAAAAAGGTTCGATCATGGTTTGCGGTGACTGCGAAGAGGGACCCTGGACCAGCACGATCTCCTGATTCGAGCGCTCGGCCGCCCAGTCCCGGGCCTCTGCCCGGTCGGAGAAGAGCTCGAGCCGCGCGCCGGCGTGGCGCAGGTGGCGGGCGATGACGTCGGCATTCTCACTGGCGACCAGGCCGCAGAGCAGACCCGCCAGCGGCTGGCCTGGATCATTCCTGCTGGCCTGGACGGCGTCCAGCGGCAGCCGCAGGCTGAAGCTGGAGCCAATGCCCAGGCGACTTTCGGCGGAAACCTGTCCGCCCATCAGACCGGCCAGCCGCTGAGAGATGGCCAGGCCGAGGCCGGTGCCGCCGTAAACTCTGGTGGTGGAGGCCTCGGCCTGGGTGAAGGATGAAAAGAGCCTGGGCATGACCTCCGGTGCAATACCGATACCGTTGTCCGTGATCCTGAACTGCAATGTCGGAGTCGGTTCATCGATCTGGGAGACGCACAGCTCGACCTGGCCCCGTTTGTGCTCGCGGCCGCCGGAAAACTTGATCGCATTGCCCAGCAGGTTGTTCAGAATCTGGCGCAGGCGCGTGGGGTCGGTCCGGATACGGTCCGGCAGGCTTGGGTCCAGATTCAGATCCAGGGTCACGTCCTTGCGCTCCGCCACGCTGCTCAGCGCATCGCAAACGCTCTCCACCAGGTCGCCAAGGCATTGCTCGCGCCGCTCCAGTTCGATCCGGCCCGCCTCGATCTTCGAGAAATCCAGGATGTCATCGATGATCGTCAGCAGCGAGAACGCGGACTCGCGGATGGTGCGCAGGGCGGTGGCCTGATGGTCCGGCAGGCCCTCGTGCGCCAGGACCTCGACCATGCCGATGATGCCATTCATGGGCGTGCGAATTTCGTGGCTCATGGTGGCCAGAAAGGCACTCTTGGCCCGTGAGGCCTCTTCGGCGTCGGTTTTGGCCTGGGCGAGTTCGGCGTTGGCCTGTTGCAGCTGCGCGGTGCGCTGTTCGACGCGGGCGGCCAGGCTGGAACGCTCACGCTCCACGGTGGCATTGGCCTGGCTCAGCTGCTGGGCGTAGCGCTTCAGATTGCGTTCGGCCGCATGGCGTTCCGATACGTCCATGGCGACGACCACCCGCAAGCGACTCCCATCCTGGCCCAGGCTGTTCGAAGTGATGTCGACAAAGAACAGGCTGCCGTCTTTGCGCCGATGACGGACGTTGCTCAGTTTGACCAGGCCACGATCGTTCACGGCGAGACTTTCGGTCACGCGGGGCATGTCCTTCGGGGGCCGGATATCCGCCAGGCTCATGCTCAGGAATTCCTCCCGGCTGTAACCGTATTGCCGCAGGGCGGCTTCATTCACGGACTTGAAGGCCAGCGTGTCCTCGTCGAATGTCCACATGGCCATGGGGCTGCTTTCGAAC
>JBFJTN010000003.1:0-45268 GCA_041625325.1 Oceanococcus sp.
CCTCGGAGGCAACTCCATCCCGGTTCGAGCCCGGGTCTGGGCACCATCATTCCGCAGGCGCTGGACTGCCGGCGCTGTTGGCCTGGCCGGAGGCCTTGCGCGTGCGGTTGATCGTTCATCTGAAGCGACTGGCCGACATGGTTGTGCATTGCGGTGGGTCGATCGAGGTGTCGTCGGGCGCGCCTTTCGAATCCTTCGCCCATTGCCCGCAGAAAATCGCCGACAGGCGGCAGCCGTGTCAGGTGCGGCAGGGAGGCGTAGCAGGATCGCCAGGGCCGCAATCCCGTCGATTGGGACGGACCGGACGGGTGCGGTGATCAGCGTCGCTTCGGCTTGTCGCTGCCGGGTGGCTTGCCCTGTCCGCGTTCCTGGCCTGATTTCAGCAGTTCCTGCATGGCCCGCATCGGTCCGTTGTCCATCAGGCTCTCGAACTGCTTCTGCAGCATGTCCTGCTGGGCCAGGAACTGATCCAGCGAGCGTTCCAGATAGCGCCCGAAGGTGGACTGCATCATGTGGCCGTAGAAGCGGATCATCTGGCGCAGAACCCGGGTGGAGAGCAGCGGTTCGCCGCTGTCCTCAGCCTCGACCAGAACCTGGAGCAGGGTGGCCCGGGTGATGTCCTGCTTGCTTTTGTTGTCGATCACCACGAAGTCCACGCCGTCCAGGACCAGCTGGCGGATGTCCTCCGTGTTGATGAATTCGCCGCTGCCCGTGTCATAGAGGCGGCGATTGGGGTACTTGCGAATGGTGCGGCTGCTCATCGGCCCATCATAGTGCGGTCGGGCTGCGCATGGGGCAGGGCCGGCAGCAGCGGGCCGGCCCTGCGGGTCATTTCAGGCACTGCGACCCGGGCGGGCCGCGGCGATGATCAGATCCAGGCCTTTGTCCAGCTGGTCCAGCCACTGGGTGAAAGCCGCATCGGCCTGGCCCTGCCAGTGCTCGGTGGCGGCCTGGGCCAGGCCCTGGGCCTGATTCAGGGCGTCTTCCGCACTGGCCTGCATCTGCTCGGCGAGCGCGAGGGAGGGGGCCATCAACTTCTGGCTCATGTCGGCCCAGCTCTGCAGGGCGGCATTCAGATTTTGCATCGCAACAGTTCCTTGTGGTGAGCGTGGCGGTTGCCACGGGGCCATTCTAGAACAAGAAATTCTGCAATGCAAAAACCTCGTCAGCCCTGCACAGGATTCACCGGAGAGCGGGGACTTTTGCGTCGCAAAAGCCCCCGCTGCACATCACTGGTAGATCACGTGCAGAACCGCGCCGTCCCCATTGTCGATGAAGCGGTAGGCGGTGCTGGCCGGGTGCTGCTCCAGGCGCAGGCGCAACTGGGTGATCCCTCCCGTGTTGATGGCGGCCAGACCGGTACTGCTGATGTTGCTGGAGTCCTGGCTGCCGCTGCTGTAGGCGGTGATCTCGGCCACATCGCTGGCGCTGACCGCGCCAGCCCAGTCGCCGGCCTCGATCCAGCAGTTGCCGATGCAGCCGCTGGCGATGTCGATCAGCATGCGATTGCCGCCGGCCCAGGGGTCGCCGCTGCCGGAGCGGTGATTCACGGTCAGCCAGGCCTGGGTGATGGTGGCACCTGCCGGGATCGCACTGGTGTCGAAGGACAGCACGCTGCGATTGGCCTTGCCGTCCGAACCGCGGCCGATGGCCAGGCCGTAGTAGGACTCATAGCCGCCGACGGCCGGACCGGATCCGCTGCTGCTGGCCTTCACGTAGCCATCATTGGCGTCCTGGTTAAGCAGGTCCAGCTGGGTGCTGCCGCCGCCACCGCCGTTGCTCACCGTCACGTTGATCACGTCGCTGGCCGAGTTGCCCGCCGCATCGAAGGCCTCGGCGCTGATCTGGTGGCTGCCGTCGCTGACCGTGCTGCTGTCCCAGTTGCTGCTGTAAGGGGCGCTGCTGTCGCTGGCCAGCAGGCTGCCATCGATGCGGAACTCCACCCGGTCCACGCCGACGTTGTCACTGGCGCTGGCGCTGAGGGTGATCTGGCCACTGACCGTGGCCCCATCCGCGGGAGCGCTCAGGCTGACGCTGGGCGGGGTGGTGTCCGGCGGAGGCGGGCTGCCGCCCTGACAGGCCTGGACCGGGCCGTTGCAGCTGGGCTCGCCGTCGGCAATCCATTCGCACTGGCCGCCGCTGACCGCGTATTCCCGCATGGTGAAGGGCGCGCTGCCGAACACCACGTAGCAGGCGGAATAGCCGTCACCCCAGGTGATGTGGCCTTCGGCGATATGGAAGTTGTAATCGCCGGTGGAGCCCGCATCGACAGTGAAGCTCACGCTGTCGCTGCTGCTCAGGCCGCCGCTGTCGGTGGCGGTGACGATGGCGCTCTGGGCGCCGTCGGGCAGGGCGCACTGCTGGGCGCTGAAGCTGTTGCCGCTGAGGCTGGCAGCCACCGTGCCGTTGGCGAAGGTCACATCCACCCCCGCCAGATTCTGATTCGCATCGGTGACGTTACCGGTCACGGTCGCGCACTGACCATCGACGCTGGCGGCCAGATTGCTCAGCACCGGCGCTTCCGGGGGCGGCTCCGGTCCGATCCGGGCGCTGATGCTGGCGCTGTCTCCGGGCTTGCCTTCGTTGTCGATGGCCTGGGCGCTGATGTCGTAGAGCCCGTCGGCCAGGCTGGTGCTGGTTACCGCAAAGGCATCCGATGCATCCACGCTGGTGCTCAGGGCCTGGACCAGCGCCCCGGAGGCCTGGTCGTGAATGCTGATGTCCACCTGGGCGACGCTGCCTTCGGCATCCACCGCGCTGCCCTCGATATCGAAGCGGCCGCCGATGTCGCTGGCGGCCAGGCCGGATACGGTCGGCCCCGTATTGGAATCCACACGCAGGTTGTGGGCGGCGAAATGGGCGCCCAGATAGCTGGCGAAGTTGATGCTGGCCGAGCCGATGTAGGCGCCGGAGGCGCCGGCGCCGCCGGACCAGGAGTGACCCAGCGAGTGCAGCCACAGCATGGAGACCCGGTCGTCGGTCCAGCGATGTTCCGCGGCCGTATGGCCGCCGCCTTCGTCGATGCTGCTGCTGCCGGCAATGGCGGTCACCCCGTAGGTGTGGGCATAACCGTCCGCATTCTGCTGGTTGTAGCAGGTATGCACGGTGGTATCGGCATCGCCATGGCCGACCACTGCCAGCTGGGTGGCCAGATGGCCGGCGTAGCTGCCGGCGTAGCTTTCGCAGCGGGACTTGAAGGTCGCCGCGGAGACCACCTCGCAGCTGCCGATGGCGCCGTTGGAACTGGTCCCAATGGTCGGTCCGGCGCTGGGTGCGACCCCGGCGAACACATCCGGCGCCAGACAGGCGGTGTGGGCAGCGAAGGTGGCGCCCGAGGACAGGCCCGAGATATACACCTGATCGGGATCGATGTTGTAGCCCGGGTCGGCCATCAGGGCCGAACTGAGGTCGATCAGGCGCTTGTAATCGCCGGCGCCACGGGAGATCGCGCCCTGCCAGTAGGACCAGCAGCCGAAGCCGGCCTTGTTCACCGCATCCGGCACCGCGATGACCAGGCCATGGCTTTCCGCGGCGGGTTCCAGCTGGGCGCCGAGGAAGGCGTCGATGCTCTGGCTGCAACCGTGCAGGACCAGCAGCAGGCCGCGTCCCTGGCCGACGCTGGAGACGCTGTCCGGGGTGTAGATATGGACCTTGCTGAAGCCGCCGATGGCGACGTTGTTCTGCCAGGAGCCGGCGAGGGCGGGCAGGCTGAACAGGCTGAACAGGCCCAGGGTGATCGCGCGCGACAGGCGCGCAGCAGCGGGGTGCCTCATGTTTGTCTCCTCCCTTGCGACGGGACGGTCGGGCCGTTGTCGCTTTTTTCGTTTATGACTACAACATGACAACTGACTCATGTATCACTAACAGGGCCGGCGCGTCCCGTCAAGTCATGCCCGATCAACGGCGGCGGGGGAGGGCCGCCGCCGCGTCGTGGCCTGTTCCGGCTCAGTGCATGTGCAGTCCGCCGTTGACGGCGAGTTCCGCGCCGGTCATGTAGCCGGCCTCGTCGGCGGTCAGAAAAGCGACCGTGCGCGCGATGTCCTGCGGCTGGCCGAAGCGGCCGGCGGGAATCGATTCGCGGATGCCTTCCCGGATGGCCTCGGGCACCTGGCGGATCATCGGGCTGTCGATATAGCCGGGCGAGACGGTGTTCACGGTGATGCCCTTGCGCGCCACTTCCTGGGCCAGGGCCATGGTGAAGCCGTGCATGCCGGCCTTGGCGGCGGAATAGTTGGTCTGGCCGAACTGGCCCTTGCGGCCGTTCACCGAGGAGATATTCACGATGCGGCCGAAGCCGGCCTGGATCATGCCGTCGATCAGCGGCTGGCTGAGGTTGTAGACGCTGTCCAGATTGGTGGCCAGCACGGCCCGCCAGTCTTCGGGGCTCAGCTTGCGCAGGGAGGCATCGCGGGTGATGCCGGCGGCATTGACCAGAATTTCGATGCGTCCATGGCGGGCCTGCAGGGCCTCCAGCGCGGCGCGGCAGGCGCTGTGGTCGGCGACATCCAGCAGTTCCCAGTCGATCTCGTATCCGGCCGTGCGATTGTCCTGCTGCCAGGCGTCCATGCGCGGGGCATCCGCCGGGTGGCCGAGGGCGATCACCTTGCGGCCCTGATCATGCAGGGCGCGGCAGATGGCGGTGCCGAGGGCGCCGGTGCCGCCGGAAACCAGTGCGATACGTGGGGTCATGGGTCAGACATCCTTGAAGTGGTGAAATGGTCCGGCCCGCTGAGGCCGGCTGGGGTCGTGTTTCGCTGCGGCCGTGTTGACAAGTGCAGCCGGCGGGCGCTAAGTTTGCCCGAAACATGACTCACCTGTCATGTCGGGAGACGATATGCCGGATACCAAAAGCAGAACGGCGATGAAACCGGTGACCAAGCGCGGCGAGGCCACGCGGGAGAAGATCCTGCGTGCGGCGGAAATCGAGTTCGGTGAGAAGGGCTTTCACGCCGCCTCGGTGGCCGGCATTACGGCCGGATGCGGGGTGGCCCAGGGCACCTTCTACATCTACTTCCCGAGCAAGGAAGAGATCTATCGCGAACTGGTCCGGGATATCGGTCACCAGTTGCGTCGGGCCATGCGCGAGGCGGTCACCGGGGCCGGCAATCAGATCGAGGCCGAGCGCCGCGGCCTGGATGCCTTCATCGGTTTCGTCAGCCGGCATCCGCGCCTGTATCGCATCGTCCAGGAAGCGCATTTCGTCGACGAACAGGTCTATCGCGACTACTACAACGACATTGCCCGGGGCTATGCGCGCATCCTCGATGATGCGGCCGCGCGAGGCGAGCTGGCGCCCGGCGATGCCGAGGTGCGGGCCTGGGCGATCATGGGGATCGGGCACTTCGTGGGTCTGCGCTACTGCCTGTGGCAGGGCAAGCATCCGCGCCCCGAAACCATGGATGCGGTGATGGACTTCATCGGCCACGGCGTCCTGCCGCGGCCGGAGTAGCTGACGCATGGCGTTTGTGCAGGGGTTGGGAGTCTACCTGCCCGAGGGGCGGCAGAGCGCCGCCGAGATCGCGGCGGCCAGCGGCCTGCCGGAAGCGGTGGTGCGGGACAAGCTGGGCATCGTGCAGAAGACGGTGCCGGGCCCGCAGGATCACACCTGCGCCATGGGCGAGCGGGCCGGCCGGGCCGCGCTGGCTGACGCGGGCCTGGACGCCGCGGCGGTGGATGTGGTGATCTCGATCAACGAGGAGCACAAGGACTACCCGGTCTGGACCAGCGGCATCAAGCTGGCCCATGAGATCGGCGCGCACCGTGCCTTTGCCTTCGATATCGGCCAGAAATGCGGCACCGGGGTGCTCGGCCTGAAGCTGGCGGCGGACATGCTGCGCGGCGATGCCGGCCTGCAGACCGCCCTGGTGGCCGGCGGCTATCGCAATGGCGATCTGGTCGATTACCGCGATCCGGATGTGCGTTTTCTGTACAACCTCGCGGCCGGTGGTGGCGCCGCCGTGGTCAGCCGCGACGGGCCCGGTCACGAAATCCTCGGCTCCAGCTTCATCACCGACGGCAGTTTTTCGCTGGACGTGCTGGTGCCGGTGGGCGGCACCCGCGAACCGCTGCGGCCTGACAACACGGCGGACTACCGCCTGCAGGTGCGGGACATGGACGGCATGCGCCAGCGCATGGCCGACAAGTCGGTGCCGAATTTTCTGCATGTGGTGCGCGAGGCGGTGAGCCGTTCCGGCGGGCAGCTGGGCGATATCGCCTATCTGGCCATGCTGCACATGAAGCGCAGCGCCCACGACAGCATCCTGGCCGAGCTGGGCCTGCCGGCGCAGCGTTCGATCTATCTGTCGGATTACGGCCATATCGGGCAGGTGGACGGCCTGCTGAGTCTGGAGCTGGCCCGTCGGCAGGGTCTGCTCAAGCCCGGGGACCTCGTGGTCGTCGTGGCTGCGGGAATCGGGTACGTATGGAATGCGATCTGCCTGCGCTGGGGCGAGGCCGGGCACTGAGGGAGCGGCGGCGAACCGCTTCGGGGGAGAGAGGACAATGCAACATGATCTGGCCGCCTGGCGCGCCCGATTGACGCCGCGACGGCCCGCGATCTGGTTTCGCGGTCGCTGGCATGACTACGCCGGGCTGGACCTGCGGGCCCGGCGCCTGGCGGCCGCGCTGGCCGCCCGGGGCATCGGCAAGGGCGACCGGGTCGGCATTCTGGCGACCAATCATCTGGCCCATTTCGATCTGATGCTGGCGGCGCCCAAACTGGGCTTCGTGCCGGTGGCCTTCAATTACCGCCTGTCCGACGAGGAACAGACCGCGCTGATGGCGCGCCTGCAGCCGGCGCTGCTGCTGCATGATGCCGCCCGGGCCAGTCAGGCCCGGGGGCAGGTGGCCCTGGCCCTGTCCGGCTACGAGGAGTGGCTGGCCAGCGCGCCGCCCTGGCAGGATCGAGGGGTCGTGGTGGGCGACGAAGACGTGGCCATGATCCAGTTCACCGGTGGCAGCACCGGGGCGCCGAAGGGCGCGATGCTGCCGTACCGGCAGATGTTCTACAACGCGGTCAACACCATGATGGGCTGGGGTGTGGGCGAGAGTGACTGCGTGGTCCTGGCCACACCGGCCTTTCATGCGGCGGTCAATGCCCTGGCCCTGCCGCTGCTGCATGCCGGCGGCCGGGTGGTGATCCAGGAGAGCTTCGAGCCGGGGGAATATCTGTCCCTGGTGCAGGAGCACCGGGCCAGCCTGCTGTTCATGGTACCGACCATGTTCCAGATGCTGGCCGAGCACCCGGATTTCGCTGCGGCGGATCTGTCCAGCGTGCGTTGGGCGATCTCCGGCGGCGCACCCTGTCCCGAGCCTGTGCGTCTGCCGTACGTGGAGCACGGGGTGCGCTTCCGGCAGGGTTACGGCATGACCGAAGCCGGGGTGAACTGTTTCGCCATCAGCCTGGATGATGCCGAGCGTTACCCGGGCGCGGTCGGTCATCCCATGCCCCATGCGCATGCCGTGATCCGCGACGAGTCGGGTGAGCCGGTGCCGGTGGGTGAGGCGGGTGAGCTGACCCTGGCCGGCCCGCACGTGTTTCTCGGTTACTACGAGCAGCCTCAGGCCACGGCCGAATGCCTGCGAGATGGCTGGCTGTGGACCGGCGACCTGGCCCGGCAGGACGAACAGGGGCTGTTCACCATCACCGGCCGGCGCAAGGAGATGTTCATCTCCGGCGGCGAGAACGTCTATCCCCTGGAAATCGAAACCGCGCTGTACGCGCTGCCCGAGATCGCCGAGGCGGCCGTGCTCGGGGTGCCGGATGCGCGCTGGGGGGAGATCGGCCTGGCCGCCCTGGTCCTGCGCCCGGGCGCCCGCCTGAGCGAAGCCGAGCTGCGCGAGCGCCTGCGCGGCAGTCTTGCCGGCTACAAGCTGCCGCGCGCCGTGCTGTTCCTGGAGGCGCTGCCCAAGAGCGGCGCCGGCAAGATCCTCAAACCCCGGATTCGGCAACTCTACGAATCCCAGCGGAGTCCGGCATGCGCCTGATCACCCTCACACTCGCTTTGCTGCTGCCTTTGCAGTCCGGCGCCGCGCCTCAGTTTGGCCGCTACATGCCGCTGTATCCGGGGCAGTACCTCGATCTGTCCTACGAGATGGACGATGGCGAGCGCGCCTTCGCTGCGGATGGGCAGGAGCAGGATACGGCCGTGGCCTCCTGGCCCGATCCGACAGCCCTGCCACGGGACAGCATGAGCGCCTCGCTGACCTGGCACTTCCCCTGGTTCGAAAGCTACGGGGCGCCCTTCATCTCCAGCCGGACCTGGATGGCGCGGATCAGCCTGCGGCATGCCCGCACCAGCACGCAGGGCGGCCTGAGCGCCTTCATCAACGACACCGACGATGATGCCAGCACCGATGCCGACGATCTGCGCAACAACGGCAGCGGCATCGGCGACATGAGCTTCGAGTTCGGCACCTATCTGTTCGGCTCGCCGACGGCCAACTGGCGCAGCCGCGAGCGCAGCCCGCTGGCCTTGCTGGCCCTGCTGGGCTTGACCGCCAATTTTGGCGAATACGATCGGGATGCGCCGGTCAGCGCGGGCAGCAACACACCCTCCGCGCATGGCCAGCTGGGCCTGCACTGGCAGCCCTGGTCAGGGGCCTTTGTCGATGCCGGCCTGAAGTACACGGAATATTTCAAGAATCAGGACGCGGCTTTCGGTGCCCTGGCGCCGAGCCAGCAGGGCAGTGATCTCGATCTGGATCTCTCGCTGGGTCAGCGGCTGCTGCCGGGTCTTTACCTGCAGCTGTTCGCCAGCGCCCGGGAGGGAGATCCGAATGTCTACGAGAACCCGCGCTTCGCGCCCAATCCGCCCTCGGCCCCGCCTGGCACCGATACCTATCCGACTCCCGGCCGCTACCGCGATGGCGGCACCGCGCTGCGCAGCCTGGGTGCAGGTCTGAGCTGGTTTGTCACCCAGCGCCTGCGCCTGAGCCTGGACTGGACCCGCCCGCTGGCCGGGGAAAGCGGCGCCTTCGAGCTGCCTTACACCATCCGCACGCCGCAGGGCTGCACCGTCGGGGCGGTGGGCTGCACCACCGTGGCAGGCGAGAGCATCGTGACCGACGGCTTCGGCCCGGCCCGCGTGCTCGCCTCGGACCGCCTGTCCCTGCATCTGAGCTTCAGCTTCCTGGAGCGCGACACTTTCAACTGCCGGGGTTGTTCCGAATGACTGCCAGAAGCCTGTTCCTGATCGCCGCCTGGCTGCTGGTGCTGCCGGCCCGGGCCGGCATCGTGTTCACGCCGCACCTGTCGGAGTACTCGCGGCTGCCGCCGGGGCCCTACGTCGAGGGGACCTTCATCTTCACCGAGATCGAGCACATCTATGATCGCGACGGCAACAAGATCGAGCTGGGCACCCCCTTCGTCGAAGCCGGGGACTCCACCGACGCCGGTCTGTTCCTGTTCAAGTATCTGTGGATCGGCAACCTGTTCGAGGACAGCCGGGTGCCGCTGCTGAACACCCGGCCGCAGTTCTGCCGGGCCATCGGCGTGCTGGGTTATCAGCAGAACACCGGACGCATCGCGGACCGCACCAGGCTGTTCGGCATCCGGCCGGGGTCCAACGGAATCGGTGATCTGTTCGGCCTGTGTGGCATCTACGGGCATGAGCATCAATGGGGGCCGATCAAGGCCAATGGCCTGCTGGCCACCACGGTGAAATTTCCGATCGGCCGCTACGACACCGATGCGGCGCTGAACATCGGCACCAACTACTGGAGCTACATGCCCCAGTTCGCCTTCCATGCCGAGGCCTTCGGCCGCCTGTACATCGATGGCACCTTCGCCTGGCAGTTCAACGAGAACAACGACGAGCCGTCCTTCGGCGGTCTGACCCCGACCCGCATCGCCGACTGGCGCAATCTGGAAATCAACTTCGCCTGGAAGTTCAATCAGCACTGGTTCATGGACCTCGGGTATTCGCACCGCGCCTCGGTGGGGCCGAATCACTACGACAAGCTCACGGTCAACTTCAAGGACCAGCCCCTGTCGCCGGAATCGGCCTGCAACAACACCAACAACGGCCTGGGGATCGAGGTCATCTCGCCGGAGGTCTGCAACAACCCGGCCACCGACCAGTTCTACCTGCACCCGGTGCCGGGGCCGTACTCGGACCGGGGCATCGAGGGCAACATGATCACCGCCGGCATCTACTACATCTATCGCACCTCCTCGGTGCTGCAGTTCCGGGTCGCCATGCCGGTGTCCGGGCGCGGCAGCCAGTTCGATGCGACCTACAACGTCTGTCTGCAACCCTGCTTCGATGATGACGGGGACGGCATTGCCGACAATGCGGTGCCGGGTGCGGATACCGGCACGACCCTGTTCGGGGTACAGGAGGCGGCCGCGGTCTCGGCCTCGCCGTACTTCGAGTTCCGCTTTGTCCACCTGTGGTGGGCGCCATGAGGGCCGGGCCAGTGCGCGCGACCATGCTGCTGCTCGGCCTGATCCTGCTGGCCGGCTGCGCGCCACGCCAGGTGCTGCTGCCCGCCCTGGGCATGGAGCCGGCCGCCCTGCGCGAGCTGCCGGCCGACTTCGAGGCGCCGGTCTCGGCCGAAACCGGCCAGCCCATGCCCGGTTTCGGCGGCGGTGGTGGTGGAGTGGACCGCACGCCGGTGATCTTCATCCACGGCAATACGGTATCGGCCCGCTACTGGTTGCCGGTGCGGGCGCATTTCGCCGAGCGCGGCTACAACGCTGACGAGCTGTGGGCCCTGGGCTACGGCTGGGACAATGTGCGCTATTTCGACAGCAATGATCTGTCGGTGCCCAGCGTCGAGCGCATCGTCAATGCGGTGACCGGCTATCTGGAGGAGCAGACCGGCGAGCCGGTGCCCCAGGTCGATGTGATCGGCCACTCCCTGGGGGTGACCCTGGTCCGCCAGTGGATGAAACAGACCAACGCCTGGCACCGGGTGCGCAGCTTCATCGGCGCCTGCGGGGCGAATGACGGGGTCTGGACCGCCTGGCCGGACACCCGCGGCCAGCAGCGGCCGGTGTCCTGGGAACTGGCCCCGGACAGCCCCTGGCTGGCCCAGCTGGATCAGGGTGGCCAGACACCGGGGCCGACCCGTTACATGACCCTGTACGACGGCAGCGGCTGGGGCGATGTGCTGTTCCCGAAGCCCTGGCAGGATTCCAGCGCCCTGGACGGCGCCTACAACCTGGCCTACAACCGTGAGCATGGCACCTGGTATGGCCATCTCAACCTGCCGCGCGAACCGGGCCCGATGGACGCCATGGTCGACTGGCTGCGCGAGGCGCCGGACGCGCAGCGCAAGGCGGAGCCGCCAGGCATTGCCATTGCGGACAATCATCTTGAGCCATCGGAGGAGGGGGCCCGGCTGCACTGCACCGACGATGGCAGCTACCCGGACCGTGAGACCCCGCCGGTGAGCGGGCTGAGCATGCAGCCGGGCCGGCTGTACACCTGCTACGCCCATGATCCGGCCAGCCAGCTGTCCAGCCCCATGCACCGCTACAAGGCCTACACGCCGCCGGATTTCGAGCGGCGCCGGCCGAGTATCAGGGCCAGTTCCGCCGGGGGCAGTTTCGAGCATCCGCAGCAGGTCAGCCTGAGCAGCGACGATCCACAGGCCTTCATCGTCTACAACACGGCCGGCACGCCCCTGTCCACCGGATCGCCGCTGTACCGTCAGCCGATCGAGATCGTGGCGCCGGTGCGCCTGACCGCCATGGCGGTCAGCCCCGGCGGGGTCACATCGGAGCCGCTGGTGCTGGACTTCGACATCAGCCTGGAACTGCTGGAGGCGCGGCACAGCCTGCAACGCCAGTTCGATCCCGAGGCGCCGGTGCGCTATGAGGCCCGGCGCCGCAAGGGCAACTGATTACCGACATGCTCCTGCCACGGCCGCTGGACTGGCTGTTCGACGGCGCGGAGGCGGGCGCCGGCTATGCCGAGGCGGTGGCCCGGCTGGCGGCCGCTGCGCCGGAGGCCGGTGCGGGTCAGATTCTGCAGCGGGCCGCCCGTGAGCTGGGCCGCTCCGGGCGACCCATCCTGCGTCTGTGGGCACAGCTGTGGAGCCTGGAAGAGCCGTCGGTGGGCCCGGCGGGCAGGGCAGTCGGGCCCGCTTTGCGGGCCCTGGATCAACTCAGCTTCTGGCCACAGGCGCTGCTGGATCAGGCCATCTTGCGCCCCGCCCTGGGCCCCTTGCGCGAGGTGGCCGAGGGCGGGCAGCAGTTGTGGCTGGCCTGGCGTGAACTGGAGCGCGCCCGGCGGAACTGGCTCGGGCAGCAGGCCAGGGTGCAGGCGCGTGCGCAAAGCCTGCTGGTGGAGCGGCTGCGCGGACGGCATCAGCGGGAGGAGCCGGTTGCTGACCTGCGCGCCCTGTCCGTGCTGTGGCTGGATGCCAGCGAGGCGGCGCATGCGCAGCTGTCGCGTGATGATGGATTTCTGCTGGCGCAGGGGCAGCTGGTCAATGCCCTGTCGGCCTGGCGGGTCGAACTGCGTGAGGCCGGCGATGGCCTGCTGATGCGTCTGGGCCTGCCCAGCCGTCGGGAGCTGGATGCTGCCCATGAGCGCATCCATCGTCAGGGCCGGGAACTGCGGCAACTGCGCCGTCGGCTGGACCAGCTGGAAAACAGCATCGGGACGCCAGTGACATGAGCGGCCTGCGCCGGGCGGAGGGGGTCACGCCGCGCGAGGAGATCTGGCGCCAGGATCGTCTGCGCCTGTATCGCTATGGGCCGGGCAGCGCGCCCGGCCATGGCGTTCCGCTGCTGATCGTCTACGCTCTGGTCAACCGGCCGACCATGCTGGATCTGGCGCCGGGGCGCAGCTTCATTGCGGGGCTGCTGGCCCGCGGCATCGAGGTCTATCTGCTGGACTGGGGCTATCCCGACGCGGCGGACCGGCACCTGGCCTTCGAGGATTATCTGGACGACTACCTGGATTCCTGCGTGAGCCAGGTGTCCGCGCGCCATGGCGGTCAGCCCATCGACCTGCTCGGGGTCTGCCAGGGCGGTGTGATCAGCCTGTGCTACGCCGCCCTGCATCCGGGCCGGCTCAGGCGGCTGGTCACTCTGGTCACCCCGGTGGATTTCGCCGCGGGGGATAATTCGCTGGCCCGGCTGGTGCGTGATGTCGATGTGGACGCCCTGGTCGATGCGCTGGGCACGGTGCCCGGCGAGCTGATGTCAGCGGGCTACCTGGCCCTGCAGCCGCATCAGCAGCTGGTCCGCAAGTACCTGGCCATGCCTGGCCGCGACGCCGACCCCGAGGAACGCGATCTGTTCCTGCGCATGGAACAGTGGATCTACGACTCGCCCGCCCAGGCCGGCGAGATGTTCCGGCAGTTCGCCAGGGACTGCTTCCAGCGCAATCTGCTGGTGCGCGGCGAGCTGGAGATCGGCGGCCAGCGCATCGACCTGTCGCGTATCCGCCTGCCCGTGCTCAACGTTTACGGGCGCCGGGATCACCTGGTGCCGCCGCCGTCCAGCCAGGCGCTGGGTCGCCTGCTGGACGGCGGGGACTACACCGAGCGCGCTATCGACGGCGGTCACATCGGCATTTTCGTCGGTCGGCGCTCGGAGGAGCTGCAGGACTGCGTGGCGAACTGGCTGAAAACCGGCGCGGCTGACCCCGGGGACGGGTCGGGCGCGGCGTGCCGGCGGACCGCGATTAGCGCGGCTGGAACCCGGGGCGGTGAAGGCGGTTCTTCCGCGGCTTGACAGCAAAAAAACATGAGCGTAGCGTCATGTTTATAAGATGACGCATGAGTCACATATCAGATTGGGGGAAGGGTGGAGACGCAAACGAACGCCGCCGCAGCGCGCCTGCGGCAGATTCTGGTCCTGGCACTGGGTGCGGCCTTTCTGGCCTGCGGGCTCGCCATGCTGGCTGGCGCCACGCTGGTGGCGGCCTGGGCGGTCAGTCTGATCCTGACCCTGGCGGCCAGCCTCGGCGCGGTGCGGGAGTCAGGCCTGGGTCCCTTCAAGCCTTACTTCATCGCCGGACTGCTGGTCTGGCTGCTCGCCTTTGCCCTGATGCACGAGCTGTCTGCGAGCACCGAACAGCTGATCCTGGGTCTGCCGCCGGCCACCGCCGCCTCGGTGTTCATCCTCTGGCTGGCGCCGCTGTTCCTGGTCACCCTGCCGTATTCGCTGCATTTTGAGAGCGGTGTGCTGAGTGCGGCGGACCTGGAGGCACTCAAGGGTGATGCGGACCCGGCACAGGTCGATGCCCTGGAGCGGCAACTGGGCGACGGAGGTGAGGCATGAGCAGCACCATCGTCCTGATCTCGGGGGCCTACTTCGTCGGCATGATCCTGATCGGTCTGTGGGCCGCGCGCCGGACCAAGACCAGCGCCGACTATTTCGTCGCCGGCAAGGGCGTCGGCATGCTGGCCATCGCCCTGGCGACCATGTCCAGCGCGATGAGCGGCTTCCTGTTCATCGGCGGCCCCGGCATCCAGTACAAGTTCGGTTTCGGCACGCTGCTGCTGACCTTCCCGGCGGCGGTCTCCTTCGGCCTGGCCTGGTTCATGCTCGCCAAGCGCATGAAGCTGCTGTCCATGGTGCGGCCGATGATGACCGTGCCCGACGCGATCCATGCGCGCTATGACTCCAATCTGGCCCGTGGCCTGGCGGCGGTGGCCATCCTGCTCGGGGTGATCGGTTATCTGGGGACCCAGACGCTGGCGATGGGCGTGGTGCTGGGGCGGATATTCGACATTCCCCTGATCTGGGGGGTGGCGACCGGCGTGGCCATCGTCGCCGTGTACTCGGTGGCCGGCGGCATGATCGCGGGCATCTACACCGACATGGCCCAGGGCGCGATCATGGTGGTGGCGGCGCTGATCACCTTCTTCCTCGCTCTGTCGGTCGGCGGTGGCATGGGCAATATGGTCAGCACCATAGGGGCCAGCGATCCCGACTGGGTCAGCCCCTTCGGCGTGCTCGGGCCCGGCATCGTGATCGGCTGGTATCTGGTGTTCTCGCTGGGCATCCTGGGCCAGCCCCAGGTGGCCCACAAGTTCTACATGATCAACGACATCAGCAAGCTCAAGTGGGGCGCGCTGGTGGCCACGCTCTGCGCCCTGGTGGCGAGCCTGGTGTGGCTGTCGGTGGGCACCGTGATGCGCTATCTGGTGGCGGACGGCGGCGCGGCGCTGCCGGCCGCGGATGAGGCCGCGCCCCTGTTCATGCTGAATCACGCGCCGGCCCTGCTGGCCGGCGTGTTCTTTGCCGGCGTGGCGGCGGCTTCCATGTCCACCGCCGACAGCTTTCTGATCATTGGCGCCTCGGCCCTGGTGCGCGACCTGCCGCTGGCCTTCGGCCGTGAGCCCTCGGCGCAGAGCCAGCTGCGCTGGGGCCGCTACGTGACCCTGCTGCTGTGCCTGGCGGCAGGTGCCGTGGCGGTGGCCTCCGGGGAACTCGTCGCGGTGCTGGGCATTTTCGGCTGGGGCATGTTCGCCTCGGCTCTGGCGCCGGCGCTGGGGCTGGGCCTGAACTGGTCCCGGGCGACGGTGCAGGGGGCGGTGGCCAGCCTGATCGTGGGCATCACCGGCACCTTGCTGCTGGAACTGAATCATCAGTTCGCCTGGTTCGACAGTCCGCTGCCGGGCTACGTCTACCGCACGGCCGCGGTTTTCGTGGCCAGCTTTCTGAGCTTCATCGCCGTCAGCCTGGCCACCCGGCCGCGGCCGCTGCCGCGGGATGTGGCCCGGGTGATGGCGATATGAATGTCGCGGGTGCGCACGGAGCACAGACTCCGGCGCCTGCCGGCGGCCGTCACGGGTTCCTGAAGAATCCGCGACGGCGAGTGGGGGCATACACCACGAAAGGAGACACACATGAGAAAACTGCTGCAGACCCTGCTTGCCCTGGCCCTGCTGGGTGCGGGCGGGCTGGCCCAGGCCCAGTGCCGCGACGCCGTGGTCCTGGTGCATGGCAATGCGGGCTACCCCTCGGACTGGGACAACACCTATAACGAGCTGCTCTCGCGCGGCTATTCGGCTGCGGAAATCTTTCGTCCGAGCTGGGGCTACAAGACCTGTCCGGCCTGCAATGATCACTACGGCTGGGAGGAAACCCCGGTGGCCAATGCCCTGCTGGACGCGGTGGACGCCTCCTGCACCGGCAAGATCGATGTGATCGGTCATTCCATGGGGGTGACCCTGGCAGCCGAAGAGATCTATCTGTACTCGCTGGAGACGGCGGTGGATACCTTCGTCGGCATCGCCGGGGCCTATCGCGGCCTGTGGTCCTGCGGCCAGTACCCCTACAACGTGCAGAACTACACCTGTGGCTACTACGGCCTGTCCGTGTCCAGTCCCTTCCTGGACTGGCTGTACGGCAAGCCGATCGGCGACAAGGTCTATTCGATGAAGAGCTGGAACGATCAGATCGTCTGCTCGACCGGGGTCTGCACCGTCGGCGGTGTCCACTCCAGCCAGATCGCGGGCGAGGATGCCAGCTACACCTTCAACCAGTACGGGCATTTCTACCTGCAGAGCTATACCGCCAGCTTCCAGGCGGACCTGATCGACTAGCGGCGCCACCGCCGCGCCCGTATCGGGCCGGCGGTCCGGTCCCGGGGAGGACGCATGGACAGATTGATCATTCTGGGTCTGCTGGCACTTTGGGCCGCGCCGCTGCTGGCCGGGGTGGGGCCGGAGCAGGCGGCCCGCCTGGGCCAGGACCTGACCCCGCGCGGCGCCGAGCGGGCGGGCAATGCCCGTGGCACGATCCCGCGCTGGGAAGGCGCCCTGCGCCGCGAGTTGCGTGACCAGGAGCAACAGCGCTGGTGGCAGGGGCTGGGCCTGCGCAAGGTCATGGCCTGGTGGCGGGAGGAGCCGCCGGAGGCCCGCCGCTATCCCGACCCGTTTTCCGCTGACCGGCCTGTGTTCACCATCAATGCGGACAACATGGACGCCTACCGTGAGCATCTGAGCCCGGGCCAGCAGGCCCTGTTCCGGGCTCATCCGGACAGTTACCGCATGCCCGTCTATCCCAGCCGGCGACCGGTGGGCGCGCCGGACTGGATCTACGCGGCGGTGGCCCGCAACGCCCAGCGGGCCCGGCTGGACGGCCATGATGACGCCCTGGTCGGCGCCATGCATGGCGTGCCCTTCCCGATTCCGCAACAGGGCGCCGAGGTGATCTGGAACCACAAGCTGCGTTTTCGCGGCCAGCAGGGAACGCGCTGGAACGTGCAGTCGGTGGTGGATCCCGGGGGGGAAATCCGCATCATGAAAGTCGAGGAGAACCTCAAGTTCCGCTACTACCTGCCGGAACTCGGTTTCGATGATCTCGACAACGTGTATTTCTACGTGCTGCAGAAGATCCATGCGCCGCCGCGCATGGCGGGCGCGGTGGTGCTGGTGCACGAGACCATGGATCAGGTGCGCGAGCCGCGCAAGGCCTGGGTGATGAAGCCGGGGGAGAGCCGGATCAACCGGGCCGCGACCGTGGGATACGACAATCCCGGCACCGCATCCGACGGCCAGCGCACCAACGACCAGGCGGATGTGTTCAACGGCGCCCTGGACCGTTACGACTGGCGGCTCGCCGGCAAGCGCGAGATCTACGTGCCCTACAACGCCTACCGCCTGCACGACGGTGCGCATCGCTACGCCGACATCCTGCGCCCCGGCCATATCAATCAGGACCTGGCCCGCTACGAACTGCACCGGGTCTGGGTGGTGGAGGCCACGGTGAAGCCGCGCGCCAGCCACATGTACAAGCGCCGGACCTTCTATGTGGACGAGGATTCCTGGCACATCGTGCTGGTCGATGTCTATGACGCCCAGGACGAATTGTGGCGGGTGCAGGAGGCGCACACCTTCTTCGCCTACGATCAGCTCTCGGTGCAGTCGGCGATCGAGCCCAACTACGATCTGAAGAACGGTCGCTACCTGACCCAGGCCATGAACAACGAGGATGCCCCCTGGGTGGAGCACCCGGTGGCCGATGCCCACTACGCGCCGCGCAATGTGCAGCGCCGGGCCGGCGCGCTGTAGCGGGCCGCGGGTGGTGCGTGGGCGCAGGTCCGCCTCTGGCGGCGGCCAGTTCGGGGCGGATTCAGGCTAGACTGCGCGCCTTTGTGAGCTGAACGAGCGCGTGCCCGAGAATCCCGGCCTGCTGGCCTTTACCGATCTGTTTCTGCGCCGTGGCGAGCGCGAGCTGTATGGCGGTCTGGGGGCTCGCTTCGAGGCCGGCGAAATCTGCTGGTTGCGGGGCGAGAACGGGCGCGGCAAGACCACCTTGCTGCGCATTCTGGCGGGACTGATCACGCCGGAGTCCGGGCGCCTGTTCTGGCGCGGCGGGGAATTCGCCGCACGCCTGGACGAGCCGCGCCAGGCCATCAGCTTCCTGGACGAGCGCCTCGGCTTGTGCCGCGACCTCAGCGTGGAGCAGAACCTGCGCTTCGCCAGCGGGGCCGGCGCCGGCCAGGCGGTGAGCGAGCTGCTGGCCGACCTGGAGTTGAAGGCGCTGGCGCAACGCCCCCTGCGCCAGCTGTCCACCGGCCAGAAGAAGCGGGTGGGGCTGGGCCGGATCCTGGCCGAGGGCAGTCTGGTCTGGCTGCTGGATGAGCCGGCCAATGGCCTGGATACGGCGAACCGCGAACGCCTGGCCGCGTTGATCCAGGCGCATGCGGCGCGCGGTGGGCTGTGCCTGTATGCCAGCCACGAGCCCCTGCCGCTGGAAGCGCGCGCGATGGAGCTGCCCTGATGCGGGCCCTGCTGGCGCATGCAAGGCGCGAGTGGCAGCGCTACTGGGGTCGCCGTGGCGACGTGATCCAGGCCCCGCTGATCTTCTGTCTGGTCTGCATCCTGTTCCCGCTGGGCGGGGTCCCGTCGCCGGAACATCTGGCCCGGTATGCGCCGGCGGTGGTCTGGGCCGCGGCCCTGATCGCCTGCGTGTTCGGCCTGGAGACCCTGTACCGCCAGGAGCTGTCCGAAGGCTGGGTGGATGCGATGCTGCTGGCGCCGCTGCCACTGCCGCTGGTGCTGCTGGTCAAATCCCTGATGCACTGGCTGTTTACCGGTCTGCCGGTGGCCCTGCTGGCCTGGCCGCTGGGTCAGGCCCTGTATTTCCCGGACCCGGCCCTGCCGTGGCTGGTCCTCAGCCTGCTGATCGGCACACCGGTGCTGGTGCTGCTGGGCGGGATCGGCGCCGGGCTCACCGCCGGTATGGGACGCGGCGGTCTGCTGATGAGCCTGCTGATGATCCCGCTCTACGTGCCGGTGCTGATATTTGGCGCCGGCGCCGGGGTGGCCGCACATGACGGCCTGCCGGTCACGGCTCAGTTATACTTGCTCGCCTGCATGCTGCTCGCTGCCATCGTCCTGGCCCCGTGGGCCAGCGCCGCCGCCCTGAAAATTTCTGCAGAATCGTCCTGATGTGGCTCTGGTTTCATAAGCTGGGATCGCCGCCCAGCTTCTATCCCTTCGCCGGCCGTCTGGCCGTGATCCTCGCCGTACCCGGTGTCCTGCTGCTGTTGCACGGCCTGTACGGCGCCCTGCTGAGCGCGCCTGCCGATTACCAGCAGGGCGAGGGCTATCGGATCATTTTCGTGCATGTGCCGGCGGCCTGGCTGTCCCTGTTCGTCTATTCCGCAATGGCGGTGGCGGCGGTGATCGCCCTGATCTGGCGCATGAAGGTGGCTGAGGTGTTCATCGTGGACGCGGCCTGGCTGGGGGCCGGTTTCACGGCCGTGGCCCTGGCGACAGGCATGCTCTGGGGCAAGCCGATGTGGGGCACCTACTGGGTGTGGGACGCCCGCCTCACCTCGGAGCTGATCCTGCTGTTTCTCTACCTCGGCGTGCTGGCCCTGGATCAGGCCCTGCACGATGAACGCCAGGCGGCGCGCGCCTGCAGCCTGCTGGCCCTGGTCGGGGCGATCAACGTGCCCATCGTGCACTACTCGGTGGAGTGGTGGAACACGCTGCACCAGGGGCCAACGGTGAGCAAGTTCGACTCGCCATCCATGGACAGCCGCATGCTCTGGCCGCTGCTGGAGATGGCCCTGGCCAGCACCCTGCTGTTCGGCACCGTGGTGCTGGTGCGGATGCGCGCCAGCCTGCTGTGGCGCGAACGGCACAGTCGCTGGGTTCGACAGATGCTGGAGATCTGATGCAGGAATTTCTCGACATGGGCGGCTACGCCCGTTACGTCTGGCCCAGTTATGGTCTGTTCCTGTTGATGCTGCTCGGTAGCTGGGGAACCGCCATCCACCGCGGGCGTCAAATCCGGCGCAAGATCGCGCAATACGACACGATGCAAGACTCATGACCCGACGCCAACGCCGCATGCTGATGCTGGCCTCAGGAGCCGTCCTGGTGGTCGGCCTGGCCGTGCTGGCCGCCCAGATCTTCCAGCAGAACCTGATGTATTTCTACAGCGCCACCGAAGTGGTCGGCGGGCAGGTGCCGCAGGGCGCGCGTATTCGCCTGGGCGGGCTGGTCGTGCCCGGCAGCGTGCAGCGCGAAACCGCCAGCCTGAAGGTGGAATTCGCCCTGGCCGACTGCGAGAACCGGGTGCCGGTCAGCTACGAGGGCATCCTGCCGGACCTGTTTCGTGAGGGGCAGGGCATCGTGGCCACCGGCCAGCTCACCGGCGAGGGTCATTTCGTGGCGGATGAGGTGCTGGCCAAGCACGACGAGAACTACATCCCGCCGGAACTGGCCGAGCGTCTGGGCGACAAGGACACCGGGCACAGCTGCGCGCCCTTCAAGTCGATGGCCCAGTCATGATCGCCTCGGTCGGCCACTTTGCCCTGAGCGCCGCGCTGGCGGTGGTCCTGTTGCAATTCTTCGTGCCGCTGTGGGGGCTGTACCGACGCCAGAGCCAGCCCATGCTGCTGGCCGCGCCGGCGGCGCGCGCGGCGTTCGCCCTGATCGCCTGCGCCTTCGTGCTGCTGACCATCGCCTTCCTGAAGAGCGATTTCTCGATCGCCTACGTGGCGCAGCAGTCCAACACCTCGCTGCCTCTGCTGTACAAGGTTTCCGCCGTCTGGGGCGGACATGAAGGCTCGCTGCTGCTGTGGCTGCTGATGCTGACCGGCTGGAGTCTGGCCGTGTCCCTGCGTGCGCGCAGCCTGCCGCTGGACATGAGCGCCACGGTGCTGGCGATCCTCGGCGGCGTCGCGGCGGGTTTCCTGCTGTTCGTGCTGCTGACCTCCAACCCCTTCGAGCGCCTGCCGGTGGTGCCGCTGGACGGGCGTGACCTCAATCCCCTGCTGCAGGATCCTGGCCTGGCGATTCACCCGCCCATGCTCTACATGGGTTATGTCGGCTTTTCCGTCGCCTTCGCCTTCGCCATCGCGGCGCTGCTGCACGGTCGTCTGGACGCCGCCTGGCTGCGCTGGACCCGGCCCTGGACCCTGTGGTCCTGGGTCTTCCTGACCCTCGGCATCATGCTCGGCAGCTGGTGGGCCTACAACGAGCTGGGCTGGGGTGGCTGGTGGTTCTGGGACCCGGTGGAGAATGCCTCCTTCATGCCCTGGCTGGTCGGCACCGCCCTGATCCATTCCCTGGCCGCCACCGAGAAACGCCGGGTGCTGGCCAGCTGGACCATCCTGCTGGCCATCGCGGCCTTCGCCCTGAGCCTGCTGGGCACCTTCCTGGTCCGCTCCGGGGTGCTGGTCTCGGTCCACGCCTTCGCCACTGATCCGGCCCGCGGCGTGTTCATCCTGGGCTTTTTCACCGTGGTCGTGGGCGGCTCGCTGGGCCTGTTTGCCTGGCGCGGAGGTCGCCTCAGCAGCGGCCAGGGAGTGAAGCTGGCCTCCCGGGAAGGCCTGATCCTGCTGAACAACGCCTTCCTGGTGGTGGCGGCGCTGAGCGTGCTGCTCGGCACCCTGTACCCGCTCATCGTCGACGCCATGGGCTTCGCCAAGCCTTCGGTGGGTCCGCCCTGGTTCAACGCCACCTTCGTGCCCCTGATGCTGCCGCTGCTGGTGCTGGTGGGCCTGTCCTACAGCGTGCACTGGTGGCAGGCGGACTGGCGTCGGGCCTGGCAGGATGCGCGCTGGACCCTGTTGCTGGCCGTGGTGCTGGGCCTGAGCCTGGCCGCGACCACGCCGAATCTGCGCGGGATCGGCATTTATGCGGCCTGCGTGATGGCCGCCTGGACGGTACTCAGCGCGGTGGCCGAACTGCTGCGCTGGGCGCGTCGCGGGCGCTGGCCGCCGCAGGCCATCGCCGGCATGTGTGTGGCCCATCTGGGCCTGGGCGTGTTCGCCATTGGCGCCGGGCTGGTCAGCCTGGCGGACAGCGAGCGGGATGTGGCCCTGCGCCCGGGCCAGTCGGTCGTGATCGAGGGGCTGGAGTGGCGCTTCATCGGCACCAGCAAGGTGGACGGACCGAATTACCAGGCGGATCGCGGGATGGTGGAAATCCGCCGCGGCAATGAACTGATCGCCCGGTTGCAGCCTGAGAAGCGCGCCTACCATTCTCAGCCGAACAACCCGATGGCGGAATCGGCGGTGGACATCCGCTGGAATCGCGATCTCTACGTGGCTCTGGGTGAGCCGCTGGGCGAGGGGGCCTGGAGCCTGCGCCTGTATCGCAAGCCCTACATTCGCTGGATCTGGTTTGGCGCCATCCTGATGGCTCTGGGCGGTGGCATTGCCGCGCGCGACCGGCGCTACCGCCTGCAGCGCGAGCGGACCGGGGCACCACTGGCCCAGGAGGCCGGGGCATGAAGCGTCTGCTCATCGCAGCACCGCTGCTGATGCTGCTGGCCCTGGTGCTTGTTCTGGGTCGGGGCCTGTCCCTGGACCCGCGCGAGGTCGACTCGCCGCTGATCGGCAAGCCGGCGCCGGCCTTTGCGCTGCCGGCCCTGCATGGTGGCGAAGACCTGAGCCACCAGACCCTGGCCCGTGAGGTCAGCCTGTTCAATGTCTGGGCCAGCTGGTGCGTGGCCTGCCGGGCCGAGCATGACATCCTGGTCGAGCTGGGCCGGCGGCCGGATGTGCGGCTGTACGGATTGAACTACAAGGACCAGCCCGAGGATGCCCGCCAGTGGCTGCAGCGCCACGGCAATCCCTACCGCGCCAGCGGTGTCGACAGGGATGGCCGGGTGGGACTCGATTATGGTGTCTACGGGGTCCCGGAAACCTTCGTGGTCGACCGCGCCGGGCGCATACGCGGCAAGCGTATCGGCCCGATGACCTGGCAATACGTGAACGAGGAACTGCTCCCGCTGCTGCGCCAGCTGGAGGCGGAAGCATCGTGAGCCCGCAGACTTTGCGGCTGCCGGCCCGGGGCCGCGCCAGTCGCCCGGCAGGCGCCGCAGGTGCCAGGCGTGAAATGGAAATGAACCAAACGATCGAATCGCGCCGCACCGGCCTCAAGAGCGGCTGGGCGCAGGCCTGGCGGCTGGGCTTCCTGCTGCTGGCACTGGCCGCAGGTGGCGCGCAGGCCTGGAGCGAGGCGGACGAGGCGCGCTGGCATGCTCTGAACAAGGAGTTGCGCTGCCTGGTCTGCCAGAACCAGTCCATCGCCGATTCCCATGCGGAACTGGCCCAGGATTTGCGTGGGCAGGTGCGCGAGATGATGGAGGCCGGGCGCAGCGACGCCGAGATCCGCGCGTACATGACCGATCGCTACGGGGACTTCGTGCTTTACCGGCCGCCCTTCAAGCCGCTGACCCTGATGCTGTGGCTGGGGCCGCTGCTGATGCTGCTGCTGGCGCTGGGACTGATCTGGCACATGCGGCGGCGGGTGGCCGCTCCCGCGCAGCCCGGCGGCAGGGCACAGGAACTGGAAAAGCTGCTGGACGAGGTGGAACGTGATTGAACTGGCCTGGGTGACCGGACTGGGTCTGGCCTTTGCCGCCGGCCTGTGGATGGTGCTGGGTAGCCGGCAACTCAGCGGCCTGAGCGGGGCGCAGCGACGCAAGATCAATGCGGCGGCCCTGCGCAACGAACTGGCGGAGCTGGAAGCGCGACATGCCGCGGGCGAGATCAGCACGGACGAGGTCGAGCAGGCACGAGGGCTGCTGGGCGATGCAGCCCGCAGCGACCTCAGAGACGAGCGGGACTGGGGTGCGCGACCCTTCACCCTGGCCCAGAAATGGCTGCTCGCAATCAGCCCGGTGCTGCTCAGTGCCTTCATCTTCGTCATCTCCGATGGCAGCCAGCATTTCCGGCCGCTGCAGACCCAGGATCAGGCGCAGGCCCAGCCCAGCATCGAGGAAATGGTGGACAGTCTGGCCCGGCGGCTGGCGCAGCAGCCGGACGATCTGCGCGGCTGGGCCATGCTCGGGCGTTCCTATTCCGTGATGAACCGTCATGCCGAAGCGGCGCGGGCCTTCGAGCAGGCCAACGGCCTGAGCGGCGGCCAGAATGCGGAGTTGCTGATTGCCGAGGCGGAAGCGCGTGGCATGGCCAATCAGCAGCGTCTGGCCGGTCGGCCCATGGAACTGATCCGGGCCGCGCTGGCGCTGGAACCGGATCATGTGCGGGGACTGTGGTACGGCCTGGTCGGCGCCACCCAGCAGGGTGACGCCGCTGCCCGGCAGGACTACCTGGATCGCCTGGCGCGGCACCCGGAACTGCCGCCGGAGATGGCCGAAATCCTGCGCAGCGACTTCGGAGTGGAGCCGGCCGCCGCGACGGCCGCCAGCGGGCCGGTGATCCCGGTTCAGGTCGAACTCGCCGATGGCGTCGCCGAGCAATTGCCGGACACGGCGACCTTGTTTGTCTATGCCAAGGCGCAGCAGGGCCCGCCCATGCCGCTGGCCGTGCACCGCCAGCCTCTGGGGGACACGCGCTGGCCCCTGCAGGTCCGGCTGGATGACAGCATGAGCATGCTGCCGAGCATGACCCTGTCCAGTTTCACGGCATGGACCCTGGTGGCCAGGATCAGCGAAACTGGGCAGGCGATCCCGCAGTCAGGCGACTGGATGGTCAGCGTGGCGCTGGACCAGCTGCCCGCACAGGCCGTCCGCCTGACCATCGCCGAACAAATTCCTTGAACCGCAATGCCCCAGGGGTACGTGATGACTGAACTGAACTTCGACCGGCTGCCGCCGGCGCTGCCCGCCTTCGGCAAGGTCGTGATGTCGCGACCGTCCAAGCAGGTGGTGCTGAAAGAGCCGCTGATCGCCACCGCCGACAACGCCAAGCCCAAGCCGCTGATGGTCGCCGCCTATCGCAAGGTCTGCGGCGGCGCCAAGTCCGAATTCCTGCCGGTCTGCTATCCGCAGGTCATGGCCTTCCCCCTGCACCTGCACCTGATGGGTCACCCGGAATTTCCGCTGGCGGCCATGGGCATGGTCCATGTGGCCAACCGGATCGAGCAGAAGCAGCCGCTGCGGGTGGATGGCAGTTATGACGTCTCGGTGCAGATCGAGGAGATCCGTGAGACCCCGCGCGGCTACGAGTTCGATCTGGTCACCGAATTCGCCAGCGCGCAGGGCGAGGTGGTGTGGCGCGCGATCAGCACCATTCTGAGCCGGCGCAGCGAGGCCAAGGATGCCGGTGGCAAGCCGGAGAAGAAGGCGCCGCCGCCGGCCGAGCCCAGCAGCCTGCCGGAACTGGCGCAATGGTCGCTCAAGGGCAACCTGGGCCGGCGCTATGCGCTGGTCTCCGGTGACGTGAACCCGATTCACCTGACCGCGCCGACCGCGCGCCTGCTTGGTTTCAAGCGTGCCATTATCCACGGGATGTGGACCCTGGCCCGGACCGCGGCTACTCTGCCTGTATCGGTGGAGTCGCCCGGGGTGCTGGAGGTGGAGTTCAAGACGCCTCTGTTCCTGCCCGGGGTGGCGAAGCTGCATGGCCAGGAAGAAGACGACCGATTCGTGTTCGAGGTGAAGGACGCCAAGACCCACAAGCCCATCCTGGCCGGGAGCTGGGTACAAGGAGACTGAGATGCGCATTCGCAAGGCGGTATTCCCCGTGGCCGGTCTGGGCACGCGTTTTTTGCCGGCCACCAAGGCCAGTGCCAAGGAGATGCTGCCGATTGTCGACAAGCCGCTGATCCAGTACGCGGTGGCCGAGGCCGTCGCGGCCGGCGCCGAGGAGCTGGTCTTCATCACCAGCAACCACAAGAATTCCATCCTGGATCACTTCGACCGCTCCTATGAGCTGGAGCACACGCTGGAACTCAAGGGCAAGACCAAGGACCTGGAGGTGCTGCGCGATGTGCTGCCCGCGGGCGCGACCTGCATGTACATCCGCCAGCCGGATTCGCTGGGCCTGGGCCATGCAGTGCTCTGCGCCGAGCCGGCGGTGGGGGACGAGGATTTTGCGGTCATCCTGGCCGACGACCTGATCGACGGCCACCGTCGCTCCTGCCTGGCGCAGATGCAGCGGGTCTATTCCGAATACGGCACCAGCGTGATTGCGGTGCAGCGGGTGCCGCCGGACGAGACCCACAAGTACGGCATCGTCGAGGTCGAGGAGATCGGGCAGGGCGTGTCCGAGATCAAGCGCATCGTGGAAAAGCCCAAGCCGGAAGAGGCGCCATCCAATCTGGCGGTGGTCGGTCGCTACATCCTGACCCCGCGCATCTTCAAGCTGCTGGCCAATACGGGGCGTGGCGCCGGTGGCGAGATTCAGCTGACCGACGCGATTGCCCGCATGCTCGAGGAGCAGACCGTGCTGGCCTACGAGTTCGATGGCAAGCGCTATGACTGTGGCAGCAAGCACGGATACCTTGAGGCCAACGTCGAATTCGGCCTCAAGCACCCGGAGCTGGCCGACGGTTTCCGCGACTACCTGCGCGATCTGGTCGGTTCCTGGGAGGAAAAAAAGTAACGTTTTCCGGCTGATTGGCCCCATTTGCCGGCGCGTTCCCGTAGAATAATGCCCGCAAATTGCAGGGCATCCGGAGACGTTCATGAGTGGGGACCTCATCAGGAAATTCCTGGCCAGTACGCCTATGGCCGGCGTCAGTTCCGGCTATGTGGAAGCGGTCTATGAGGACTACATCAAGAACCCTGACAGCGTAGACGAGAGCTGGCGGAACTACTTCCGCACCCTGGGTGCGGCGGCGCAGTCCGAGGTGGCCCACCGCCCGATCCGGGCCTCTTTCGAGCAGCTGGCCAAGGAGCGCGCGCGACGCGCACGGCGTGGCGAGGCGATGAATCCGGAGGCGGCGGAAAAGCAGGCCGCCGTCCTGCGCCTGATCAACTACTATCGCGTGCGTGGCCATCAGGCCGCCGACCTCGATCCGCTGGGTCTGGCGGTCAAGCCCAACGTGCCGGATCTGGAGCCGGCCTTCCACGGGCTTGGCGAGCAGGACATGGACACGGTGTTCAACACCGGGTCGCTGGCTTCCGAAGACAGCATGAAGCTGCGCGACATCATCTCGCTGGTGCGCAAGGTCTACACCGGCTCGATCGGCGCGGAGTACATGTACATCACGGAAACCAGCGAAAAGCGCTGGATCCAGCGCCGCCTGGAAGGCCACGCCTACGAGCCCTGGCTGACCGACGACGAAAAGCTGAACGTGCTCAAGCAGCTGACCGCGGCCGAGGGCATCGAGCGCTATCTGCACACCAAGTACGTGGGCCAGAAGCGCTTCTCCCTGGAAGGCGGGGAGAGCCTGATCCCGGCCATGGACGAATTGCTGCGGCGCTCGACCACCCACCATATCGAAGAGGTGATCATCGGCATGGCCCATCGCGGCCGGCTGAATGTGCTGGTCAACGTGCTGGGCAAGTCGCCCGCCGACCTGTTTGCCGAGTTCGAGGGCAAGCATATCGAGGACGATCCGCGCGCCTCCGGCGACGTGAAATACCACATGGGTTTCTCCACCGATGTGGATGTCGATGGCCGTCGCGCGCACATCGTGCTGGCCTTCAATCCCAGTCATCTGGAAATCGTCAACCCGGTGGTGCAGGGCTCGGTGCGGGCCCGTCAGGACCGCCGCGGCGACAACAGCGGCCGCGCGGTGATGCCGGTGCTGATCCACGGTGACGCGGCCTTCGCCGGCCAGGGCGTGGTGATGGAAACCCTGCAGCTGTCACAGGCCAAGGGCTTCGCCACCGGCGGCACCATCCACCTGATCGTGAACAACCAGATCGGCTTCACCACGCCGAATCCCATCGAGGCGGCGGGTGGCCGGGAAAGCCGGACCTCGCTGTACTGCACCGACATCGCCAAGATGCTGGAAGCGCCGGTGTTCCACGTCAATGCGGATGATCCCGAGGCGGTGGTCTTCGTCACCCGGCTGGCCGCGGACTACCGCGCCGAGTTCGGCAAGGACGTGATCATCGACCTGGTCTGCTATCGCCGCCACGGTCACAACGAGGCCGACGAGCCGGCCGTGACCCAGCCGCAGATGTACCAGAAGATCCGTGGCTACCCCAGCACCCGGGCGCTGTATGCGCGGCATCTGCAGGATCTGGGCGTGATCGGCGAGACCACGGGTGACGAAATCCTGGAAGAGTATCGCCAGGGTCTGGATCGCGGCGAGAACATCGCGCGCAAAACCCTGGGCATGATCGGCAACGAACACACCGTCGACTGGAGCCGGTACCAGGGCAAGGATCACAGCGAGCAGGCCAAGACCGCGATCAGCCTGAAGAAGCTGCGAGAGCTGAACGAGCGGTTGCAGCAGCTGCCCGACGGCTTCGTGCTGCACGACCGGGTGCAGCGGATCATGAAGGACCGCGGCAAGATGGCCGCCGGCGCCACCGCGGTGGACTGGGGCTTCGCCGAGACCCTGGCCTATGCCAGCCTGATCGACGCCGGTCACAATGTGCGCCTGACCGGCCAGGACTGCGGTCGCGGCACCTTTTTCCATCGGCATGCCCGCCTGCACAACCAGCAGGAGACCCTGAGCTACACGCCGCTGGCCAATCTCGGGCCGGGCCGTTTCGACGTGCTCGACTCGCTGCTGTCGGAAGAGGGCGTGCTCGGCTTCGAGTACGGCTATGCCACGGCCGATCCCGGCACGATGGTGATCTGGGAAGCCCAGTTCGGTGATTTCGCCAACGGGGCCCAGGTGGTGGTCGACCAGTTCATCGCCTCCGGCTTTTCCAAGTGGGGTCGGCTGTGCGGCTTGACCATGCTGCTGCCGCACGGCTACGAAGGCCAGGGTCCGGAGCATTCCTCCGCCCGCCTGGAGCGCTACCTGCAGCTGTGCGCCGAGCACAATATCCAGGTCTGCGTGCCGTCCACGCCGGCGCAGATGTTCCACATGCTGCGGCGGCAGCAGATGCGTCGCCTGCGCGCGCCGCTGATCGTGATGACGCCGAAGTCGCTGTTGCGCCATCCCATGTCGGTGTCGCAGCTGGAAGATCTCAGCAAGGGAGAATTCCAGCACGTGATCGACGAGATCGATCCCATCGATCCGAAGAAGGTCACCCGGGTGGTGCTGTGCAGCGGCAAGGTTTATTTCGACGTGTACAAGGCCCGCCAGGAAGCCGGTCTCGACAATGTGGCCATCGTCCGCATTGAGCAGATCTACCCCTTCCCGAGCGAGGCCTATGACGCGGTGCTCAAGCGCTATCCCAAGGCACGGGACATCGTCTGGTGCCAGGAAGAGCCGGAGAACCAGGGCGCCTGGTACCAGATCAAGCACCGCCTGCAGGTGCCGCTGGGCAGCCAGCATCGCATGATGTACGCCACCCGGCCGGGCGCCGCGTCCACCGCGACGGGCTATGCCAAGGTGCACGTCATTCAACAGAACATACTGATGGAGGCCGCGCTGAAGGAAGGTTCGGTCCTCGTCGGCGGTTAATGCAAGATACACGGGAGCCCAGATGAGCATTGAGATCAAGGTGCCGGCATTGCCGGAGTCGGTCACGGAAGCGACGGTCGCGGACTGGCACAAGGCTGCCGGAGACAGCGTCAGCCGTGACGAGAATCTGGTCGACCTGGAAACCGACAAGGTCGTGCTGGAGGTTCCGGCCATCTCCGACGGCACCCTGGTCGAGATTCGGGTCAAGGCTGGCGACACGGTGACGGCTGGCGACGTGCTGGCGATCATGGAGGAGGGCGCCGGCAAGGCGGCTGCGAAGGCGGCACCCAAGGCCGCGGACAGCGCGGCCCCGGCCAGGGCGCAGGCCAGCGAGTCCGCTGCCGAAGTGACCCAGAGCCCGGCGGTGCGCCGCCTGCTGGAAGAGCACGGCCTGGACGCGGCGGCCATTCCCGCCAGTGGCAAGGGCGGTCGCCTGACCAAGAGTGACGTGCAGGACCATCTGAAGAATCAGGCTCCGGCGGCCGAGAAGGCCGCGCCCGCCGCGGCCGCGCCGGCGGCTCCTGCGGCCCAGGCCGAAGCGCCGCTGCCGGGCACCCCGGGTCCCAGCGAGCGCATCGAGCAGCGGGTGCCGATGACCCGCATCCGCGCCCGTATCGCGGAGCGCCTGGTCGAGGCCCAGTCCACCGCCGCCATGCTGACCACCTTCAACGAGGTGGACCTGCACGCGGTGGACCAGCTGCGCAAGCAGTATCGTGATGTGTTCGAGAAGAACCACAAGGTGCGCCTGGGCTACATGAGCTTCTTCGTCCGCGCGGCGGTCGAGGCGCTGAAGCGCTACCCGATCATCAACGCGTCGGTGGATGGCAATGACATCATCTACCACGGCTATTACGACATCGGTATCGCGGTGTCCTCGCCGCGCGGCCTGGTCGTGCCCATCCTGCGTGACGCCGACAAGCTGAGCTTCGCCGAAGTCGAATCCTCCATCGGCGAGTTCGGCGCCCGGGCCAAGGACAACAAGCTGACGATGGATGACCTGCTGGGCGGGACCTTCTCCATCACCAACGGCGGGGTGTTCGGCTCGATGATGTCGACGCCGATCCTGAACCCGCCGCAGAGCGCCATTCTGGGCATGCACTCCATCATCAAGCGCCCGGTAGTGGTCGGAGAGGAGATCGTGGTGCGGCCGATGATGTACCTGGCCATGACCTACGACCATCGCATCATCGACGGCCGCGATGCAGTGCTGTTCCTGCGCACGATCAAGGAAGTTCTTGAAGATCCGGCGCGCATGCTGCTGGAAATCTGAATCCGGGCCGGCCCCACTGGCCGGCACCCGTTTCGCCCCTGAAAGGCACGGAAATCAAGATGAGCAAACACTACGACGTCATAGTGATCGGCGCCGGTCCGGCCGGTTATGTCGCGGCCATCCGGGCGGCCCAGCTGGGTCTGTCCACCGCCTGCATCGACAAGTGGGTCAATCATGACGGCAAGGCCGCCTTCGGCGGCACCTGCCTGAACGCGGGCTGCATCCCGTCCAAGGCACTGCTGGAATCCTCGGAGCTGTATTCCCGCGCCCAGCATGAATTTGCCGGTCACGGCATCGGCGTCGGCAAGCCCAAGCTGGATCTGGCCGCGATGCAGTCGCGCAAGGCCGGCATTTCCGGCCAGCTGACCAGCGGCATTGCCTCGCTGTTCAAGTCCAACGGCGTGGACGGTCTGGCCGGCACCGGTCAGGTGGCCGGCGCGGGCAAGGTCAGCTTCACCCCGCTGGGCAAGAAGAAGGCCGAGGAACTGAGCTGCGACAAGATCATTCTGGCCAGCGGCTCGGAGCCGGTGGAGTTGCCGATGGCCAAGTTCGACGGCAAGTACATCGTCGATTCCTGGGGCGCCCTGGAATTCGACAAGGTGCCCAAGCGGGTCGGCGTGATCGGCGCCGGCGTGATCGGCGTGGAGCTGGGCAGCGTGTGGTCGCGCCTGGGTTCCGAAGCGGTACTGCTGGAGGCGCAGGATGAGTTCCTGGCCGGCATCGCCGACAGCCAGATCGCCAAGGACGCGCTGCGTCAGTTCAAGAAGCAGGGCCTGGACATCCGCCTGGGCGCGCGGGTGCTGGGCGCGCAGGTCAAGGGCGCCGGCGTGGATGTGAGCTTCAGCGTCGGCGGCAGCGAGCACACCGAACGCTTCGATCGGCTGATCGTGGCGGTGGGCCGCCGGCCGCACACCGACGGCCTGTTCGGCAACGGCGTCGCGATCGAGCTGGACGACAAGGGTTTCATCGCGGTGGATGGCGAATACCGCACCAGCATGCCGGACGTCTATGCCGTGGGTGACGTGATCGGTGGTCTGATGCTGGCCCACAAGGGCAGCGAGGAAGGCGTCGCGGTGGCCGAGATCATCGCGGGCCACAAGGCGAAGGTGAACTACGACGCGATCCCGTCGGTGATCTACACGATTCCGGAAGTGGCCTGGGTGGGCAAGACCGAGGAGGCGCTCAAGGCCTCCGGTGCCGAATATCGCGTGGGCAGCTTCCCGTTCAGCGCCAATGGGCGGGCCAAGGCCCTGGAAATGCCGGTGGGCCAGGTCAAGATGCTGGCCTGCGCGCAGACCGATCGCATACTGGGCGTGCACATGGTCGGGCCCTATGTCTCCGAGCTGATCGCGGAGATGGTGCTGGCCATGGAATACGGCGCGACCAGCGAAGACATCGCACTGACCATGCATGCGCATCCCACCTTGTCGGAGGCGGTGCACGAGGCTGCCCTGTCGGTGGACGGGCGCGCCATCCATGGCATCAACAGGAAGCGCAAGTGAGGCCGATGTACCGGGTATTGAGCGCGCTGCTGGCTGCGGCGCTCTGGCTTCCGGCCCAGGCGGCGGAGCTCGACATCACCCTGGGCAGCGATTCGATCCGGGGCGAGTACGTGGCGCCGATGGGCCGCAAGGTGGCGGACAATGTCTCCACCCTGGATCTGGGACTGCTCTACAACGAGGAGAGCAATGCCGATCTGCTGCTCGGCCACCTCGGGCTGATGATCTATGGCGACACCGGTGCGCGCAAGGCCAATGTGCAGGCCGGGCTGGGCGGGCGTGCCATCCTGATCGATGCTGACGGGGGCTATTCCGGGCTGGCCATCGCCCTGGGCGGGATGGTCAATGGGCGGGTGCCGGATTTCAACCGTCTGGGCGGCAAGCTCTGGGTCTTCTACGCGCCGGATGTGGCCGCCTTCGATGATATCGACGGTTACCTGGAGTACGGCGTCGGTATCGACTACCAGCTGATCCGCCAGGCCTCCCTGATTGCCGGCTATCGCAAGCTGGAAGCGGAGAACGACGGCCCGGGCGAGATGGACCTCGAATCCGGTGCCTATTTCGGCCTCAAGTTCGTGTTCTAGAGAGAAAGTTCGTGGCAGGTCACAGCAAGTGGGCGAACATCCAGCACCGCAAGGGCGCCCAGGACAAGAAACGCGGCAAGCTGTTCACCAAGCTGGTCAAGGAAATCACCGTGGCCGCGCGCATGGGCGATCCCGACCCGGCGGCCAACCCGCGCCTGCGCCTGGCGGTGGACAAGGCGATGGCCCAGTCCATGCCCAAGGACAACATCGAGCGGGCGATCAAGCGCGGCTCGGGCCAGATGGACGGCGACAACTACGAAGAGATTCGTTACGAGGGCTACGGGACCAACGGTGTGGCGATCATGGTCGATTGCATGACCGACAATCGCAATCGCACCGTCGCCGAGGTGCGCCACGCCTTTTCCAAGCACGGCGGCAATCTGGGCAATGACGGCTCGGTGGCCTACCTGTTCGACAAGAAGGGTGTGTTCCTGTTCGCGCCGGGCGTGGACGAAGACCAGCTGATGGAAGTGGCCCTGGAGGCCGGCGCCGAGGACATCCAGACCTATGACGATGGTTCGGCCGAGGTCATCACCACGCCGGATGAGTATCGCGCGGTGCAGGAGGCCCTGGAAGCCGCCGGCCTGAGCGCCGAGGATGCCGATGTCACGATGTGGCCGCAGACCACGGTTGCCCTGGACGAGGAGAGCTGGGCCCAGGTGCAGAAGCTGATCGAAGTGCTGGAAGACCTGGACGACGTTCAGAACGTCTATTCCAACGCCGAGTCGAGTGACTAGCCTGCGGATACTCGGCATCGATCCCGGATCCGTCCGGACCGGCTATGCGCTGGTCGACTTCGCGGCGCAGCGCTTCGCCCATGTGCACAGCGGCCATCTGGCGCTGGGGCAGGGCGACATGATCGCGCGCCTCGGGCGCATCCATGCCGCCGTCGCGGAACTGGTGGCGGAGTATGCCCCGGATGTGGCCGCGGTCGAGTCGGTCTTCGTGCAGAAGAACGTGGCCAGTGCCCTGAAGCTGGGCCAGGCCCGCGGTGCGGCCATTTCCGCGCTGGCCTGCGCCGGCCTGAGCGTGGCCGAGTATTCCCCGGCCAAGGTCAAGCAGTCGATCTGTGGCGGCGGCCGGGCGGACAAGCAGCAGGTGAATTTCATGGTGCGCCGGCTGCTCAGCCTGCGCGAGCCGCCGCAGGAGGACGAGGCCGATGCGCTGGCGGTGGCGATCTGCCATGCCTTCCATCTGCCGCCGGCCGGCCGGCGGGTCAGCGCATGATCGGGCGCATCGCCGGGCGCCTGCTGGAAAAGCAGCCCCCCTGGCTGCTGGTCGACGTCCAGGGCGTGGGCTACGAGCTGGAAGCGCCGATGTCGACGATCTACGGCCTGCCGGCGCTGGGCGAGCCGGTGCAACTGCATACGCATTTCGTGGTGCGCGAGGACGCCCAGCTGCTCTACGGATTCGCCACCCTGGCCGAGCGCCAGCTGTTTCGCGAGCTGCTGCGCATCAGCGGGGTGGGCGGCAAGATGGCACTGGCCGTGCTGTCGACCTTGAGTCCCGAGGACCTGTTCGCCACCATCGAGCGTGGCGACGCGGCGAGCCTGACCCGGGTGCCGGGCATCGGCAAGAAAACGGCCGAGCGCATGCTGCTGGAGTTGCGTGGCCGGGTCAGTCGCTTCGAGGGGCTGGGTCTTGCTGGCGCCGGTCTGGCTCCGGCAAGCGCCAGCACCGAGGCCGAGGACGCGCTGATCGCGCTGGGTTACTCGGCGGCCGAGGCGCGACGCCTGCTCAAGGCGCTGGACCCTGAACTCGGCACCCAGGAACTGATTCGCGCCGCGCTGCAGAAGGCGGCCCGATGAGCGAACGTCTGCTGGATCCGCAGGGGGACAGCGAGGAAACCCGCATCGACCGGGCGATCCGGCCCCGCCGGCTGGCGGAATATGTCGGCCAGACACCGGTGCGCGAGCAGCTGGAAATCTTCATCCAGGCGGCGCGCGGCCGCGCCGAAGCCCTGGACCATGTGCTGGTCTACGGGCCGCCCGGCCTGGGCAAGACCACCCTGGCCCACATCATCGCGGAGGAGCTGGGATCGCAGCTGCGCCAGACCTCCGGGCCGGTGCTGGAAAAGCCCGGCGATCTGGCGGCCCAGCTGACCAATCTCGAAGCCAACGACGTGCTGTTCGTGGACGAGATTCACCGATTGAGCCCGGTGGTGGAGGAGATTCTCTACCCGGCCATGGAGGACTACCAGCTCGACATCATCATCGGCGAAGGCCCGGCCGCCCGTTCGATCAAGCTGGATCTGCCGCCCTTCACCCTGGTCGGCGCGACCACCCGCGCGGGGGCCCTGACCTCACCCCTGCGTGATCGCTTCGGCATCGTGCAGCGCCTGCACTATTACAGTGCCGAGGACCTGACCCGCATCGTCGCCCGTAGCGCCGGCCTGCTGAATGTGAGCACGGACGCGCAGGGCGCGCGGGAGATTGCCCGCCGTTCCCGGGGCACGCCGCGGATCGCCAATCGCCTGCTGCGGCGGGTGCGCGACTATGCCGAGGTCAAGGGCGACGGCACCATCAGCGCCGCCCTGGCGGACGCCGCGCTGCGCATGTTCGAGGTGGACGAGGAAGGCTTCGACCAGATGGATCGCAAGTTGCTTGCCGCCCTGGTGCACCACTACGGCGGCGGCCCGACCGGCATTGACGCCCTGGCGGCTGCCATCGGCGAAAGCAAGGACACCATCGAAGACGTGATCGAACCGTATCTGATCCAGCAGGGCTTCTTGCTGCGCACCCCGCGCGGACGCCAGGCCACCGCGCAGACCTATCGTCTGCTCGGCCTGCAGGCGCCGCAGGGTGGCCTGTTCTCCGGCAGCGGGGAGTGAGCATGTTCACGATGCGCTATCGGGTCTACTACGAGGACACCGATGCCAGCGGGGTCATGTACCACGCGCGCTATCTGGCCTTTTTCGAGCGGGCCCGCACCGAATTCCTGCGTCAGGCCGGCTTCGATCAGGACCAGCTGATGCGCGCGCAGAACATCGCCTTCACCCTCAGTGACGTCGCCGTGAAATACCGCGCGCCGGCCCGGCTGGACGATGAACTGGATGTCAGCGTTGCGGTCGAACGCCTCGGCGCGGCCTCCCTGAGTTTCAGCCAGAGCCTGCGCTGCCAGGACCGCCTCTGCGCCACCGCGCAGGTGCGGGCAGGCTGCGTTGCGATGGATACCTTCAAACCCACAGCCATGCCCGGCCCGCTGCGCCAGGCGCTGGAGAAGATTGCATGTCGTTCAGCCACCTGATTCTCAATGCCAGCCTGCTGGTGCAACTGGTCATGCTGGCCTTGTTGCTGGCCTCCGTCGTGTCCTGGTTCCTGATCGTGCGCAAATCCAGCCTGATCGGCGGCATGCGCAAGGCCACGGACCGCTTCGAGGACAACTTCTGGTCGGGCGGCCGCCTGCACGATATCTACGAGGCGGTGCGGCGCAACCGCAAGGAAGCGGCGCTGGAGACCCTGTTCCGGGCCGGCTACGAGGAGTTCGAGCGCCTGCGTCAGCACGGCGGGGAATCGCGCGAGGCGATCGTCGCGGCGGTGCAGCGCTCCCTGCGCGTGGCGCATATGCGGGAGGTCGATCAGCTGGAGCGCGGTCTGGCCGTGCTGGCGACGATCGGTTCCACCTCGCCCTATGTCGGCCTGTTCGGCACGGTCTGGGGCATCATGCATGCCTTCATCGGGCTGGGCAACGCCAAGCAGGCGACCATTGCGATGGTCGCGCCCGGCATCGCCGAAGCCCTGATCGCCACCGCCATGGGCCTGATCGCCGCGATTCCCGCGGTGATCGCCTACAACACCTTCACCAGCCAGGTTGACGCGCTGGAGTCCCGCTTCCAGGCCTTCGCCGAAGAATTCATCGGCATCGTGGAGCGCGGCGTACGCGATCAGGCCGACGCATGAACGGGGTCAAGAAGCGTCGCTTGGCGCACGAAATCAATGTCGTGCCCTATATCGACGTGATGCTGGTCCTGCTGGTGATTTTCATGATCACCGCGCCGCTGCTGACCCAGGGAGTCGAGGTGGATCTGCCCGATGCCGCCTCCGAGGCGCTGGAATACGAGGCGGAGAACGAGCCCATCGTGCTCAGCGTGGACGCCGGTGGCCTGTACTACCTGAACCGCGGCTCGAACCCCACCAGTCCGATTGGCGATGATGAGATCCAGCGCATTGTGGCCAGCATCCTGAAGCACAAGCCGGAAACGCCGGTGGTGGTGGAAGGCGATGCCAGGGTGCCCTACGAGCGGGTCATGTACGCCATGAGCCTGCTGCAGGCCGCCGGCGCCAGGAAGCTGGGTTTCGCCACCGAGGCGCCACAGTAGCCGCCGACGTGAAGCTCAGCCCGGAAGACATTTTCGCGCTCAGTGTCGCGATTGCCCTGCATCTGCTGCTCGGCGCGCTGGCCTGGTTCGGCCTGCCGGATTTCCTGCCGCGCGACGAGCGGCAGGTGATCCCGGTACAGGCCGTGTTCCTGGACGACAGCCGCTCGCAGCTGCAGCAGCAGAAAGCCGCCGAACAGGCGCGCCTGCGCGCCGAAGAGGAGGCGCGGCGCAAGGCGGAGGAGGAAAAGCGGCGCAAGGCTGAAGAAGAGGCGCGCAAGAAGGCCGAGGCCGAAGCCCGGCGCCAGGCCGAAGAAGAGGCGCGGCGCAAGGCAGAGGAAGAGGCCCGGCGCAAGGCGGAGGAAGAGGCCCGCAAGAAGGCGGAGGCCGAAGCTCGCCGCAAGGCCGAGGAAGCGGCACGCCAGAAGGCCGAGGAGGAAGCGCGCAAGAAGGCAGAGGCCGAAGCGCGCCGCAAGGCGGAGGAGGAGCAGCGACGCAAGGCCGAGGAAGCCGCCCGCAAGCGCCGGCAGGAGGAGAGCGAACAGCGCCTGAAGGATGCCCTGGCCGCCGAGGAAGCTGCCATCCAGGCTGAACGCGAAGCCCAGGCCCGGGCGGCGCAGGATCGTTCCGATCGTGCCGAATATCAGTTGCAGCTGTTCCGCCATATCCAGCGCAACTGGACACGACCGCCGGGAATGAATGAGGATTTCTCCTGTCAGATTCGCATTCACCAGCTGCCCGGCGGGCAGATATCGGGCTATCAGCTGCTGGAAAGCTGCGGCAATCCCTTCCTGGATGCCTCGGTGGAGAACGCGATCAAGAAATCCGACCCCTTGCCCCTGCCCAGAAACTCACGTGTGTTCGACCGCACCCTGACCCTGACCTTCAAACCGTGATCATTCGAAAACTTCTGTGTGCCCTGCTGCTGGGTCTGCCGGGCCTCGCCCTGGCCGATCTGGAAATCACCATCACCGGCGGACAGGTGCAGCCGGTGTCCATCGGCATCGTGCCCTTCGCCGCCGAAGGCACGCCGGACTCCGCCACCGACATCGCCCGGGTGGTCGAGGCCGATCTGGCCCGCAGCGGCCTGTTCGATCCTTTTCCACGCCAGGACATGATCGAGCAGCCCAGCACCGAGGCCCAGGTGCGCTACGAGAACTGGCGCGCGCTGGGCGTGGAACAGCTGGTGGTCGGCTCGCTGCGCCAGGCGCAGGGCCGCTGGGTGGTGGACTTTCGCCTGCTGGATGTGCCGCGGGCGCAGCAATTGCTGGCCTACGAGGTGCCGGTCAGCAGCGCGGGTCTGCGCTATGCAGGGCACCAGATCAGCGACCTGATCTACCAGAAGCTGACCGGACATCGTGGGGTGTTCAACACCCGGATCGCCTATGTCACGGCCTCCGGCCCGGTGGACAAGCGCGTGTTCCAGCTGATGATCGCCGATGCCGACGGCTACGATCCGCGACAGCTGGTGCGCTCGACCGAGCCACTGATGTCGCCGACCTGGTCGCCGGACGGACGCCAGATGGCCTTTGTCGCGTTCGAGAATGGCCAGTCCGCCATCTTTCTGCAGACCGTGGCCACCGGCGTGGTGCGCAAGCTGACCGACAAGCCCGGTATCAATGGCGCGCCGGCCTTTTCGCCGGACGGGCGCAAGCTGGCGGTCACCCTCTCCTATGAGGGCAATCCGGAGATCTATCTGCTGGACATCGCCAGCGGTGCGCTGTCTCGCCTGACCCGCGATCCGGCGATCGACACCGAGCCGGCTTTTTCGCCGGACGGGCGCCACATCGTCTTCACCTCGGATCGCGCCGGCCGGGCCCAGCTCTACCGCATGAGCGCCACCGGCGGTACGGAACCGGAACGGCTCAGCTTCGAAGGACGCAGCAATGCGCGGGCCAGCTATTCACCGGACGGCAAGACCCTGGCACTGGTGCATCAGGACGAGCGGGGGTTCCGCATAGCGACCATGGATGTGAAAACCCGCCAGCTCCAGGTGCTCAGTGACGGGCCGCTGGATGAAAGCCCGAGCTTTGCACCCAATGGCGTTGCTATAATTTACGCCGCCAAGGGTGCCCGTGGCGCGGAACTGGCGACCGTCACGACCGACACCGGCATCCGGCAAAGACTGAGCCAGGCCGGAGATGTCAGGGAACCGGCCTGGTCGCCATTTCACAACTAGGTGAAGAGAACATGAACACAAAAATCCTCCGCGGCCTCGTCACCGCAGGCGTTCTGGCCCTCGTCTCGGCCTGTAGCTCGACGCCGGACGAGCCGGCGGCAGACGACAGCAGCATGACGCAGGAGAGCGACAGCGGGCTGTCCGGCAGCGCCGTGGACAGCCGGGAACTGGCCCGTGCACGTGAAATGGAAGCACGCGCCCAGCAGGACGCCGCGCTGCGTCGCCAGCTGACCATCTACTTCGATTTCGACAGCAGTCAGATTCGCGATGAATACACCGCGATGCTGGACGCGCATGCCCGCTACCTGCGGGACAATCCCAACATCCGGGTGCGCCTGGAAGGGCATACCGACGAACGTGGCACCCGCGAATACAACATCGCACTGGGCGAGCGTCGCGCCGAGTCCGTGCGCCGGGCGCTGCTGCTGCGCGGCGCCACCCGTGGACAGCTGTCGGTGGTGAGCTACGGGGAAGAACGCCCGGCCGTGCTGGGTTCGGGTGAGGAAGCCTGGTCGCGCAATCGCAGGGTGGGTCTGGTTTATCAATGAAACGACTGAGCCTTGTCCTCGTCACGCTGCTGCTCGGCGCCTGCGCCAGTTTCGGCGGCAATGAGCCGAACCCGACAGAGACCCGCCTCAATGCGCTGGAGTCGGAAAATCGGGCCTTGCGTGCCCAGCTGACCGAACAGGAGCGCCGGCTCAACGGTCTCGGAGCGGTGGAACTGGGCAGCAGCGTGGCGGGCATCGAGGAGAAGCTGCGCCTGATGCGCGGCGAGGTCGAGGAACTGGGCTACCGGATGGAGCAGCAGCAGCAGCGCCAGCGGGCCCTGTATGTGGATCTGGACCAGCGCATCAGCCGCCTGGAAGGCGGCGAGGGCGGCGCCAGCAGCGGCTCCCGTCCGGCCATGGACGACAATGCGGACCAGAAAGCCTATCTGGCCGCCTTCCAGCGTCTCAAGGCGGGCGACTATGCCGCTGCGGTGAAGGGTTTCGACGAGCTGCTGGGCAGCTATCCGGAGAGCCCCTATGCACCGAATGCGCAGTACTGGATCGGTGAGGCGCATTACGTGCAGCGCGATTTCGACGCTGCCTGGCAGGCCTTCGCGCGGGTGCTGGAGCGCTACCCGGCCAGCAGCAAGGCGCCGGATGCCCTGCTCAAGCAGGGCCTGCTGCGGGTGGAACAGGGCAAGAGTGCGGAGGCCCGCACGCTGTTGCAGCAGACCGTGCAGCGCTTCCCCAACAGCTCCGCCGCGGGACTTGCGCAGGAGCGCCTGCGCCAGATGGGAGCCGGTTAGCTGACTTCCGGGTCCGTGCTTCAGGAAGGCGCTGCTACCGCGGCGCCCCGGCTCAAGATCACCGAGGTGTTCCGCTCCCTCCAGGGAGAGGCGCGCCAGGTTGGCCTGCCCACCACATTTATCCGCCTGACCGGGTGCCCGCTGCGCTGCGAGTACTGCGATACCGCCTATGCCTTTCATGGTGGCCAGTGGCAGGAGGTGGCGGCCCTGCTTGAGCATCCGCTGGTCCGCGCCTCGCGACACATCTGCGTGACCGGCGGCGAGCCGCTGGCCCAGAAGGCCTGTCCGGATCTGCTGCGCGGCCTGTGCGATGCCGGCCATGAGGTCTCCCTGGAAACCAGCGGCGCCCTGGACATCGGCGCGGTCGATCCGCGGGTGTCCCGGGTGGTGGATCTGAAGACACCCGGGTCTGGCGAAGTCGGGCGCAATCGTCTGGACAATCTGGCGCTGCTGACGCGCAAGGATCAGATCAAGTTCGTGATCTGTGATCGGGCCGATTTCGACTGGGCCGTGCAGATGGTCCGGGAGCACGAGCTGATCGGGCGCTGCGAGGTGCTGGTCTCACCCAGCTTCCGCCAGGTCGATCCGGGGCAGCTGGCCGAATGGGTGCTGGACTCCGGCCTGGCGCTGCGTTTCCAGCTGCAACTGCACAAGCTATTGTGGGGCGATGAACCCGGGCACTGAACAGAAGCGTGACGGCCGCGATGCGGTGGTGCTGCTCAGTGGCGGGCTGGATTCGGCCACGGTGCTGGCCATGGCCGGCGCCCAGGGCTACCGCTGCCATGCGCTGAGCATTGCGTACGGGCAGCGTCACTCGGCCGAACTCGATGCCGCGCGCGCACTCGCCGAGGCGCTGGGCTGTGCCAGTTTTCGCCAGGTCGACATGGACATGCGTCTGATCGGTGGTTCGGCGCTCACCGATCACGCCCTGGCGGTGCCGACGTCGCCCTCGCTGGACATCCCGATCACCTACGTGCCGGCCCGAAACACCGTGTTCCTGAGTCTCGCCATGGGTCTGGCGGAGGTGCTCGGAGCCGGCGACATCTTCATCGGCGTCAACGCGGTGGACTATTCCGGCTACCCGGACTGCCGTCCGGAGTTCATCGAGCGCTTTCGGGCTCTGAGCCAGGTGGCGACCCGGGCGGGAGTCGAATCCGGACAGCCGATGCGCATCCATACCCCTTTGATCGAGCTGAGCAAGGGCGAGATCATCAGGCAGGGCGTTGCGCTGGGGCTGGATTACGCGATGACAGTGTCCTGCTATCAGGCGGACGCGACGGGGCGCGCCTGTGGGGTCTGCGACAGCTGTCGCCTGCGGCGCCAGGGCTTCGTCGATGCCGGTCTGGCGGACCCCACCCGCTATTCTTCGCCGCAAACTTGATTTCGCTGGGAAAATCACTATCCTTGCGCGTCCCGCCGCAAGGGCGGGCCTGCGCGGAATGTGCAATGGGTCGTTAGCTCAGCTGGTAGAGCATCGGACTTTTAATCCGCTGGTCATAGGTTCGAATCCTATACGACCCACCATTTCCACTGCCGTGCCTCGAGATTCTCAGCTATGACGGTGTCATAGCTTGCGCCGCCCCTGCGGTGCGGCGCCCTGCGGACTCGCTGCGCTCGCGCCGAACGGCCGGCGGCCCTGCGGTCGAATCCTGGACAGCCCAGCATTCGCCGCCGCCGTTTCCGGCTTGGGCCGAAGGGCAGCCAGGTCGTGGCGGGCGTCTCAGCCAGTCATTGTCCCGCGGAGATCACGGCGGCGGTGAGTCTGGCCGAGCAGACCGGTTCGCCGCGGTCGCTGACCAGTTCGATCTGCCAGGTCTGCAGGCGCCGGCCGGTCTTGAGCGGTCGGGCGGTGCCCGTGACCGTGCCGCTGCGGACGGCGTTCATGTGCGAGGCGTTGATTTCCACACCCACCGCCACCTGACCCTCCTCGCAGGCCAGATTGGCTCCGATCGATCCCAGGGCTTCTGCCAGCACGCAGGACACGCCACCGTGCAGCAGGCCGAAGGGCTGGTGCACGCGCTGGCACACCTCGAGCTCGCCGCGTACGAAATCCGCGCCGATCTCGGTGATGCGGATGCCGAGCAGACCGTCGGCCCGCTCACGGGTGGACGCGTTGATGGCGGCCAGATCAGGAGACTTTTTCCAGATGCTCATGAGGCTTGCTTGCTTGGGTGGGAGAAGAGGGCGGGGCGGCATCCCCTTGAAACAGGACGCTGCGCATGGCGATCGAGCCCCAGTCGAAGCCTTCGTTGAAAAATGCGGCCTGCTCGCCAGGTCGTCGCGCTCCGGCGGCATAGAGTAACGGATACCAGTGTTCCGGCGTGGGGTGGGCGCGACGACCGTCGGCGCTGTCCAGGGCCGCGAGCAACGCAGCGTCAGACCTGTCCTGTTGCAGCCAGTTGGCCGTGTGTTGATCAAAGCGTCGGGCCCAGTCCGGCGGCTGGCCGTCCCCGTCGCGCCTGCGCATGGCGGCGTCCGGCAGATTGTGCACCGTGTTGCCGCTGGCCAGCAGCAGGATGCCCTCGGCGCGCAGCGGGGCCAGCTGGCGGCCCAGGGCGAGATGCTCCGCCGGGGACAGGCGGCGATCCATGCTGAGCTGGACCACGGGGACATCGGCTTCGGGGTAGATCCAGCGCAGCACGCTCCAGACCCCGTGGTCCAGGCCGCGGCCCAGAACCGGCTCAGCCCGCCCGCGCCCGACCAGCTGGGCGAGCCGTTCGACCAGAGGGGGAAAGCCTGCTGCCGGATAGCGGAAGCGGCTCAGTTGCGGCGGAAATCCGGAAAAGTCGTGCAGGGTGCCCGGCGCCGGATCAGCGGTGACGAAGCCACCATCAACGAACCAGTGCGCGGAGATCGCCAGCACCGCGCGGGGCCGGGGCAGCCGCGCGCCCAGGGACTTCAGGGCCTGGCTCCAGGGTTTGTCCTGAATGGCGTTCATGGGCGAGCCGTGACCGATGAAGAGCACCGGCATGAGAGGGGTCGTCATGTCATGCATGGGATAGGTCCAGTGGGGCAGGATCTCGGCAGCGCGAAACGTCGGGGCGACCCCGTGGGGCCACCCCGGCAAGTCGTCGTCTGCCTGCTCAGGCCCGGCCGCGGAGCAGTTGGGCGTCCAGGGCAGCCCGGCCACCACCGCTGAGGAGCAGGGAGACCGAGGCCGCCAGCAGGGCCAGGGCGAACTCGTAGCCGTTGTTGCTCATGAACAGGCCATTGGTCAGATGGGTGCTCAGGATGGCCACCAGCATGGTGAAGGCCAGCACGGCGGCGGCGGGACGCACCAGCAGGCCGGCGATCAGGGCCAGGCCGCCGAAGAATTCCGCACTGCCGGCCAGCAGGGCCATCAGCAGGCCGGGTGCGAGGCCGATCGAGGCCATCCACTGGCCGGTGGCCTCCAGGCCGTAGCCGCCGAACCAGCCGAACAGCTTCTGTGCGCCATGGGCGGCGAAGATGATGCCGACAGGCAGGCGCAGGGCCAGGGGGCTCCAGCCGGCATCGCTGTGCAGGAGTCGCTGGATCGGTCGGTTCAGGCCGCTGAAAGTGGCTGAGGGAAAGTCGCTGAGCTGGGTGGCTGTGTTCATGGTGTACTCCTTGGAAATCGGTGGGGCCAAGCCGGTGCATTGGCGTGATGGCTACTCTAATTAGGCTTTCTTACAAGATAAACGTGCTAGATTGAGAATAACTGTTGCAAAAAATGAGACAATGGATCGCTTTCAATCCTTGCGCAGCTTTGTCGCTGTCGTGGATGCGGGCAGCTTCGTTGCGGCTGCCGATGCACTGGGCCTGTCCAAGGCCGCGGTATCGCGCCATGTGAACCAGCTGGAGTCCCACCTGGACCAGCGCCTGCTGCAGCGCACGACCCGACGTCTGTCGCTGACCCCGGAGGGCGAACTGTTCCTGGCCCGGAGCCGGGAGATCCTGTCCAGCCTGGAGCAGGCCGAGGCGGAGATCAGCGCGCGCGGCGCCACGGTCCGCGGGCTGCTGCGCATCAATGTGCCGGTGACTTACGGGATTCGCCGTCTGGCCCCGCTGTGGGGCCGGCTGCGCGCCGCGCATCCGGCCTTGTCGCTGGACATCACCCTGGCCGATCGCCAGGTCGATCTGGTCGAGGAGGGCATAGACCTGGTCATCCGGATCGGCAGCCTGAGCAGCTCCAGCCTGGTCAGCCGGCGCCTGGCCACCACCCGCCTGGTCCTGTGTGCCCATCCTGACTATCTGGCGGCGCATGGCAGGCCCCGGCAGCCCGGCGATCTGGCCGCTCACGCGGTGATTGGCTACAGCTATCTGTCCACCGGCGACGAGTGGCGCCTGCGGGGTCCCGAAGGCGAGGTGGCGGTGCGCACCCGGCCTGCGGTGCACAGCAACAACGGCGACACCTGCCGGGCGCTGGCCCTGGCCGGGCAGGGCATCGTGCTGCAGCCGGAATTTCTGGTGGGCGAGGATCTGGCCGCCGGTGAGCTGGTCGA
>JBFJTN010000004.1:0-44023 GCA_041625325.1 Oceanococcus sp.
CCCGCTCACGCCGCGCAGGGCTGTGCTGTAGTCGGCGAACATCTGCTGGTACCAGTCGGTCAGCACCGCCAGCAGCAGGGCATGCTTGCTGTCGAAGTAGCGGTAGATCGTGCCTTCGACCAGGCCCAGCCGCGCGGCCAGCTCGGCCACGGTGGTCTGCTCGTAGCCCTTGTCGCAGAACATCTCGCGGGCGGTGGCCAGGATTTCGCTGCGACGCTGCTCGCGCCGGTTTGCGCTGCCGGGCATCAGGGGTGCCGGGCCGCGTTCAGCTGCCGGTCCACTCGGGCGCCCGTTTCTCCTGGAAGGCGGCCAGACCCTCGGCGGCGTCCCGGGTGGAGGACATGACCGGCACCATGGCCTGGGCGTATTCCAGGGCCTGGCGCAGTTCCATGTCGGCCATGGCGGCGTGGGCCTGCTTGCCCAGGCGGATGGAGGTGGGCGAGCGGGCGGTGATCCGGTCCAGCAGCCACTGCAGCTTGTCATCCAGCTCGGCGCGCGGCACCACGTAGTTGAACAGGCCCCATTCCAGGCCCTCCGCGGCGCTGAACTGTTCGCCGGTGATGCACATCTCCTGCAGCTTGCGCGGCGGCAGCACGCGGATCATGTAGGGGAGGATCATCATCGGGGTCAGCCCGATCTTGGACTCGGGCGTGCCGATGCGGATGTCGTCAGCCGCGATCGCCATGTCACAGGCACACAGCAGGCCGAAGCCTCCGGCCATGACATGGCCATTGACCCGCGCGATCACCGGCAGCGGGCAGTCCTGCAACTGCTTGAACAGCGAGACGATGTAGTGGCGGGGGCGGGAAAAGTCGACATCGAAGGCAAAGCCCTCGACGTTCTTCGCCAGATCGGCGCCGGCACAGAAGGCCTTGTCACCGGCGCCGGTCAGCACGATGGCGCGGGCTTCATCGGACACCGCCTGGGCGATGCCTTCGGAGATCAGCCGGATCACGTCCGCGTTCATGGCATTGCGCCGTGCTTCCCGGTTGATGGTGATCCATTGCACCGCGCCACGGCGCTCGACCAGAACGTCTTCAGACATGTCTTCCTCCTGAAATGAGGCGAACTCACGCATGAGTCACCACGAATGGGATCTATTGTAAGCAGAACGGTTGGCAGTATTGCAAGCGCATGAGTTAGAGTAGGCCTTCCGGAAAATGAGTTGTCCTCATTTTCACTCTCAGGCCGGGCCGCGGGCCCGCCATCGCTGGAGCTGCCGATGCCAGTTGACGCCGTGCCAATGCGGACGCGGGGCGATGCCGCCCCGGGGCCCCGGGGGGCGCTGTGAGAAGGCATCATGCAGAGGAGTTGCTGCCCTGGCTGCAGGCCGGGCCGGCCCCGACGGAGTTTTCCGCTTTCGGAGATCAGCCGGCCCTGCTGCTGGACCTGGCCCGCGCGCAGGGTTTCGAGCAGGCCCCACAGCTGGCCGGCTGGCTGCGAAGCCTGGCTTGCCCGGTCATCGGGCTGCGCGACCTGGATGTGAGTTCCTGCCGGCACCCCGACGAAGGCGCCCTGGTCTCTGCCTGCGATCTCGTGGTGGACTGTGAAGAGGATGCCGCCCCGCTGTGGGAGCGGATTGCCCGCTTTCCCGTCGCCTCGGCCAGCTTCGTGGAACTGCTGCGCATCACCGAGGCGATGCCGCTGGATGCCGCGCTGGCCGTCGAGTCTGCGGTCTTCGCCACCCTGCAGGGCGGTCGCGAGTACGCGCAGTGGCTGGCGGCCCGCCGCCCGGCCAGCGCGCCCGCGCTGGATGCCGGGCCGGCGGTGGTCGTGGAGTTGCAGGGTGGAGGCCTGGATCTGGTTCTGAACCGGCCATCGAATCGCAATGCCATGTCGGTGGAGATGCGCGACGCACTGGTCGAGGCTCTGCGCGGCGCGGCCGGAAGCGAGGGTCCGGTCGAACTGCGGATCCGGGCGCGAGGACCCTGCTTCAGCACCGGTGGGGACCTGCGTGAGTTCGGCAGCGTGCCGGATGCAGCCAGCGGCCACCTGATCCGGCGCCTCAGCGTGCCGGGGCGCTTCCTGGCGCCGCTGGCCGCGCGGACCACCGTGGTGCTGCACGGCGCCTGCGTCGGCTCCGGCATCGAGTTCCCCGCCTTCGCGGGCCGGGTCGTGGCCCGTTCCGATGCCTGGTTCGAATTGCCGGAACTGGGCATGGGCCTGATCCCCGGCGCCGGCGGCTGCATCAGCATCGCGCGGCGCATCGGGCGCCAGCGCCTGGCCTGGCTGGGCCTGTCCGGCAAGCGGATTGGTGCCGAACTGGCCCTGGCCTGGGGCCTGGTCGACGCGATGGAAAATGAATGAGGGTTCGGCCGTGCGTGCACGCGTTCGAGCCTCGCAGGCGGCTGCTGGCCGCCTGGCGCCCTGCCGGGTCGGCGGGTGCACTTTCACCTGCTCCGCTCGCCCTGACGCGATCGGGGCATCGACATGATTGACCTGAAACCATGGAATCACAGATGACTGGACAGAGCGTGCTGCAGGCCTTCACCGGCCTGTCCGATGACGAGGCCGAGATCCTCCACCAGGCCAACCGCTTCGCCGAGAAGGAGCTGTATCCGCTGGCGCAGCGCATGGATGACGAGGAATGGTGGCCGGACCAGGCCTTCCCGGCGATCGGGGCGAATGGCTATTTCGGCGTGACCGCCGATCCGTCCTACGGTGGCGCCGGCATGGACATCATGGCCAGCGGCCTGGTGCTGCAGGCCTTTTCCCGCTGGAACTACGCGCTGGCCCTGTCCTGGGTGGCGCACGAGAACCTGTGCCTGCACAACCTGCTGCGCAATGCCAGCGAGGAGCAGAAGCGCAAGTATGTGCCGGGCCTGGTGGATGGCAGCCTGATCGGCGCGCTGGGTCTGACCGAGCCGGGCGCCGGCTCGGATGCCCTGGGCTCGATGCGCACGACCGCGGTGCGCGACGGCGATGAGTATGTGCTCAATGGCAGCAAGATCTACATCACCAACGGGCCGGTGGCCGATGTGCTGCTGGTCTACGCCAAGACCGATCCCCACAAGGGTTCGCAGGGCATCTCCGCCTTCATCGTCGAGAAGGATGCGCCGGGCTTCAAGGTCGCCCAGAAGCTGATCAAGATGGGCTTTCGCGGCAGCCAGACCGGCGAGCTGGTGTTCGAGAACTGCCGTATCCCGGCGGCCAATCTGGTCGGCGAGGAGAATCGAGGCGTCAAGGTGGTGATGAGCGGCCTGGACCTGGAGCGTGCGATGATCTCGCCGATCTGTCTGGGCATTGCCGAGCGTGCCCTGCAGCTGTCGATCGACTATGCCGGCCAGCGCCAGCAGTTCGGCCGGCCCATCGCCAGCTTCCAGATGATCCGCGCCAAGATCGCGGACATGTACGTCTGGGTCGAATCCATGCGCCTGTTCACCTACCAGACCCTGCGCGCGGCCAGCGTGATCGGGGAAGAGGACGGCGGCCGGGGCGACATCCACAAGCTCACCGCGGCGGGCGTGATGTATGTCGCCGAAACCCTGAACAAGGTCCTGAACGAGGCGGTGCAGATCCACGGTGGTACCGGCTACATCTGGGAATCGGAGATCAACCGCCTGTACCGGGCCAACAAGCTGCTGGAAATCGGCGCCGGCACCACCGAAGTGCGCAAGATCATCATTGCCGACGATCTGCTGGGCAAGGGCTGAGCGCGGCGCGCAGCGAAACGGAGCGAAGGTGAGTACGGATACCGAATTCCTCGAAAAATGCTGGTCCGCGCCGACGGTGTATCGGCCGGACCTGTTCGCCGGCCAGGTGGCCATGGTTTCGGGTGGTGGCAGCGGCATCGGCGCCGCCGCTGCCCTGCTGTTTGCCCGTCTGGGCGGCCGGGTCGCCATTTGCGGTCGCACCGCGGAGAAACTGGAGGCGGTGGCGGCTTTCGCCCGCGAGCGGGGCGCGGAACTGCTGCCGCTGACCGCCAACGTGCGTGAGCCCGAGCAGGTGGATGCGCTGTACGCGGCCGTGCACGCCGAGTTTGGTCGGCTGGACTGCGTGATCAACAACGCGGGCGGGCAGTTTCCGCAGAACGCCATCGACTATGCCGACAAGGGCTGGACGGCGGTGATCAACAACAACCTCAATGGCACCTGGTTCATGATGCAGCGGGCGGCCCGCTACTGGCGCGACCAGCAGCGGCCGGGCGCGATCGTGAATGTGGTGGTGGTGACCGAGCGTGGCATGCCAGGGGTGGCCCATACCGTCGCGGCCCGCGCCGGCGTCATCGGCGCCTCGCGCACCGTGGCGGTGGAGTGGGCGCCGCTGAACATCCGGGTGAACTGCGTTGCGCCCGGATTGACCGCCACCCGCGGCCTGGATGTCTATCCGCCCGAGGCGGTCAAGGAATTTCCCCTGGCCAATCCGATGCGCCGGCCGGGCACCGCGACCGAAATCGCCGAGGCCTGCATCTACCTGGCGGCGCCGTCCGCCAGCTTCGTCACCGGCGAGGTGCTGACGGTGGACGGCGGGGGGCGTCTGTGGGGCGAGCTGTGGACGGCCGGGCGGCCCGAGTATTACGCCGGTTAGGGCAGGGCGCCCGCTCGCCGGCTACTGGGCGGGAATCACCTGCCCGGGGTCGGATGCCGGCTCGGCGGGCCTGGTCTTCACCACGATTTCCACCCGCCGGTTCTTGGCCCGCCCGCTGCGGGTGGCGTTGTCCTCGATCGGCCGGGTAAAGGCGTAGCCGGCCACCGTCAGCCTGTCCGGCTGCACGGCGCCGGTCTTGAGCACGCTCTCCGCCACCGCCGCGGCGCGGGCGGCCGACAGTTCCCAGTTGGAACTGAAGCGTCCTCCGCCTACCGGGCGATTGTCCGTGTGGCCGGCGACGATGATGCTGTGGCTGTTCTTCAGGTGGCCGACCACCCGCTGGATCAGCGGTCCGGCCTGGGGGACCAGCTTGGCGCTGCCGGAAGCAAAGGACACATGTTCGGGGAAGCGGATGATCACATCATCATTCTCCCGCTCGATCACGATGCTCTGATTGACGATCTCCTCCTTCATCGCCTCCTGCAGTTCCTTCAGCAGGTCCTCCACTTCCGATTGCTGGATCTGCTGCACGAGTTGCTGCTGCTGCTTTTCGTTCAGCGGTACGGCCAGGTTGCCGGTCCGGGTGACGATGCCGGCCTCCATGCCCTTGGTCAGGTCCGTGCTGTTGCTCTTGATCATCTGCACGCCGCCAAAGGCTTCCATGAAGGCCTCGGCCAGCGAGGTGAAGCGCTCTTCCTCCAGTTTGGAAAAGGCGAACAGGAGCACGAAAAAGCACATCAGCAGGCACATCAGATCGGCGAATGTCGCCATCCATGCCGGAATCGGGGTCGCCTTGGAGGCATTCTCGCTCATGCGGGTTCCGCCGCGGCGCCTTCGGGCGGCACCTCGTCCTTGCCCTTGTCCTTGGCTTCCAGGCCGACCAGCAGGGTTTCCTCCAGCACCCGCGGCGAGACCCCGGCATTGATGCCGAGCACCGCGTCGAGGATCAGCCGGCGGGTTTCCCTTTCCTTGCGGGCCCGATTGTCCAGTTTGTCAGCCAGGGGCAGGAACAGCAGATTGGCGGCCAGCGCGCCGTACAGGGTGGTGAGCAGGGCGACCGCCATGGCCGGGCCAATGGTGCTGGGGTCGGACAGGTTCATCAGCATCTGGACCAGGCCAACCAGGGTTCCGATCATGCCGAAGGCGGGCGCGGCGTCTCCCAGGGAGCGGAAGACCTGCTCTCCCAGCTGGTTGCGGGAGATCGAGGCGTTGATTTCCTTGTTGATCATTTCCTCGATGAACTCGGCGTCACGACCGTCGGTGCAGTACTGCACCCCCTTGGCCATCAGCTCGTTGTGCACCTCCACGCTCTCCAGCGCGATCAGGCCCTTCTTGCGGGCCACATCCGCCAGCTCCTTGGCGGTGTCGATCAGCGCATAGGGGTCGTCGTTCATTTCCTTGAAAGCGCGTCCGAAGCCGGCGCCGAAAGACTGCAGACAGGCCTTCAGCGGGAAGCGCATCAGGGTGGCGGCGAAGGAGCCGCCAAACACGATGAGCAGGCTGGGTGCGTTGACGAAAGGGCCCAGCCCGGAACCACCAAGCAGAATGGCGACGACCACCAGGACGGTGCCGACAATCAGGCCAATCAGGGTTGCGAAGTCCATAGTCTCGGTGCCGGGCGTACTGCACGGGTGGTTGCACTGCTTCAGGCGAGGCAAGTTGTGGACCACCGCCGGCTGCCGAGGTGTCGAGCCGGCTTGGAAAACATGCCGCTGTCGGGTAATTTCGCCGGATGTCCAGTTCCGTGTCCCTTGCCATCGAATCCACCCAGCGCCAGACCGTCAAAGGCTTGACATACCCCTGGGGCTGCAATCAGGCGCCGCATCCCGGCGAGCTGCAGCAGGTGGCCGACGGTGTCTGGTGGCTGCACATGCCGCTGCCCTTCAGCCTGAACCGCATCAACCTGTGGCTGCTGGAGGACGGCGACGCCTGGACCGTGGTGGATACGGGCATGGGCGACGAGGCATCGCGGGCGGTCTGGGAAAGCCTGTTCACAGGCTTCATGGGCGGCCGGCCGATTCGCCGGGTGATCGTGACCCACATGCACCCGGATCATGTGGGGCTGGCGGGCTGGCTGGCGGAGCGCTTCGGCTGCGACCTGTGGATGTCCCGCACCGAATTCCTGATGTGCCGGAATCTCGTCGCCGATACGGGCATTCCGGCGCCCCAGGTCGGGGTCGATTTCTATCGCGCGGCGGGCTACAGCGAGGCCATGCTGGAGCGCTACCGCGCCCGGTTTGGCGAGTTCGGCCGCTACATCGCGGAATTGCCGGCCCATTTTCGCCGTCTGGCCGACGGCCAGACCATCCAGATCGACGGTCGCTACTGGCAGATCGTGGTGGGGATGGGGCATTCGCCGGAGCATGTCTGTCTGTACTGCCCGGCGCTCAAGCTGATGATCTCGGGGGACCAGGTGATTCCGAGAATCTCCTCGAACGTGAGTCTGTTTCCCACCGAGCCGGAAGGCGACCCGCTGAGCGAATGGCTGGCTTCCTGTCACCGGCTGCGCCAGCTGATCCCCAACGACGTGCTGGTGCTGCCGGCGCACCAGGAGCCTTTCTACGGCCTGCACGCCCGCCTGACCCAGCTGCTGCGCTCGCATGAGCGGGCGCTGGAGCGTCTGTTCGATCATCTGACCGAGCCGCGCCGGGCGGTCGACTGCTTTTCCGTGCTGTTCCGGCGCAGCATCGAAGGTCCCCATGTGATGCTGGCCACCGGTGAAACGCTGGCCCATCTGAACTGTCTGATCGGGCGGCGCATGATCAGTCGCCACCTCGATGAGGCGGGTGTCGCCTGGTATCGTCGCCAGCCCGATGTCGGAGACGAATCCGACGATGAACTGGCCGTCACTCCCACCTGAGCAGGATTTCTCGCATGTCGCTGATGCTGAACACGCCCTATATCTTCGAACCTCACGACAACCTGGTGTGCGCCGGACAGCCCGATCCGCAGGGCTTTCGCGAAGCGGCGGCGCAGGGATTCACCGCCGTGGCGAATCTGCGTCCGGACGAGGAGATGGAGTGGGACGAGGCGGCCCTGCTGGCCGAGCTCGGCATGGACTACCTGCACCTGCCGGTGGCCTCGCCGGCGGATCTGAGCCGCGACAATGCCCGCCGCCTGAGCCGCTGGATGGCCCGCCATGCGCAGCACAAGGTGCTGGTACACTGCGCCAGCAGCAACCGGGTCGGCGCCTTGCTGGCGCTGGCCGCCTGGCTGGATGGCAGCACCCCGGAGGAAGCCATCGACCTGGGGCGCCGGTCAGGCCTGACCCGTCTGGAACCGGTGGTCAGGGAATTGCTGTCGGAGTGGCATGACACTTGAGCCCGATCCGGATCGGGCGCGGGATATCGGAGGCGAGAACAATGACTATTCAGGTCGGTGACAAGTTGCCCGACGTGGCTGTGCACATCATGGGTGCAAATGGCCCCGAATCGGTGCAGACCAGTGCGCTGCTGGGTACGGGCAAGGTGGTGCTGTTCGCGGTGCCGGGAGCCTTCACGCCCGGGTGCTCGAATACCCATATGCCGGGCTTTGTGGTCCGTGCTGACGACATTCTGGCCCGCGGCGTGGACCGCATCGCCTGCCTGTCGGTCAATGATGCCTTCGTGATGCATGCCTGGGGCGAGAACCAGAATGCGTCCGCCATCACTATGGTCGCAGACGGCAATGCCGCCTTCACCGGGGCGCTGGGCCTGGAGCTGGACGCCAGCGGTTTCGGCATGGGCAAGCGCAGCCAGCGTTTCGCAATGATCATCGAGGACGGCACGGTCACCCATCTCGCGGTCGAGCCGGGCGGCGGGGTCACCGTATCCTCGGCAGACAGCATCCTCGACCAGCTCTGAGCCCGGCGCGACCGGTCGACGCCACGCGTTGACCAAGAATTCACCGCCGGGCCGGCATGCTGGAGGCCATTTCGCGGGTGCGAGGCGCCCGGAACGGGGCAGGAGGATCGTTTTGGCCGGTTTTTTGCTGCACACTAGTGCCGATATCCAGGCATTCCGCATGGCGGATCCGCAGGCACTATGACGGCGATTCTCAGCTTCTGGGCCAAGTCCACCCCTAAGAGCGACTTCGAACAGCGCATCTCGCCGCATATCGAGCCGCTGTTTCGTCTGGCCTGCCGTCTGACCAACGATCCGCTGGATGCGGAGGAGCTGGTTCAGGAGGTGCTGGTCAAGCTGTATCCCCGCCGGCATGAACTGGAACAGATCGAACAGGTCCGGCCCTGGGTCAGCCGCGTGCTCTACCGCATGTTCGTGGACAAGTGGCGGCGCCGGCGTCTGGAGCCGCTGAACGAATCGGAACTGGGCGAGGACCAGGACCTGGACCGGGAGGGCGATCAGCTGAGCCCGGAAGATTACCTGCAGATGCGCACCGAAGTGAGCGATGTGCAGGATGCCCTGGATCAGCTCAGCGAGGAGCATCGCACCCTGATCCTGATGCACGATGTCGAGGGCTACACGCTGGTTGAGCTGGAGACCATTCTGGAAGTGCCGCTGGGCACCCTGAAGTCCCGTGTCCACAGGGCTCGCGCGCGTTTGAGAAAATTGCTCACGGCCCACAAATCAGTGGAACCTTTTCCGGTGGAAAAGCGTGTCAGTCGGTGAGAGCAAGATGATCACGACGATGCACTGTGTAGAAATCCAGAATTTGCTGCCGGAACTGATTCGCGGGGAGCTCAGCCCCGCAATCGATGGTTATGTGCAGTCGCATCTGTCGAATTGCCGTGGCTGCGGTTCCGTCCAGGTTCGCGAGCAGCATTTGCAGCGCAGCCTGAGGGCCCTGCCGGTGCCGCCCATGGCGGAAGGGTTTCCGGCCCGTGCCCTGCGTCACGCGCGCGGGGTGGAGCGGGAGGCCTCGCGCCTGAGCCAGTTGCGGCGGATGGGTCGGGTCAGCGCGATGGCTGCCTCGGTTCTGGTGGTCTGCGGCATCGCCTTCATGCTGGGGCGGGGCAGTGCCGAAACCGAAACACCCCCACAGGTGGCGGTCAGCGTGCCGCTGGGGGGCGCCCAGATGGTGGCGCTCAAGATCGATGCGCCCCATGCCTTCGAGCATGTGGAGTTTGAAGTCCGCCTGCCGGACAACGTGGCCCTGGAAGATCAGCCCAAGCTGCGCGAATTTGCCTGGAGCGGGACCCTGCAGGCGGGTGTCAACGTGTTGAGTCTGCCCCTGGTGGGCATCAAGGAAGCGGGAGGGCAGCTCGTGGCGCGGGTCAAGTACGGCTCCACGGAAAAATCCTTGCATATACCTCTGACGGTCTCCGTGCAGAGTTGAGGGATCAATAGGATGAAAACAGTTCTCACAATCGGAATGTTGCTGGCCTCGGCGGTGGCCTGGGCAGACGATTTCGACATCACGATGAATGTGCTCGAGGCCAACGAAACCTTTGACGAGGCCATCGTCAACCGGATCGCATTGCCTTTCAGCAGCAGTTCCGCCAGCCAGGCCGCCAAGGCCAAGGCCGAGCCGCAGGACAGCCTGCGTCAGCTGGACGAACTCGAGGCCCTGGTCAACGAGCGCATCGGCGGCGCCCAGAGCGGCGGCTCCGCCGACAGCGGCGGCAGCGTGCCCGGCGTGGATGGGCTGCCCCAGGGCGCCGACCTGCAGACGGTGCTGCCGCAGCGCTGAAGACTTCATTTCGCGTCGCCACGGTCCTGTGAGCAGGGCGCGCCGTGACCACTGAAACAAGCCGCCGTCCAGGCGGCTTTTTCATTTCCGTCGCCACCGGAGATGCTCCGCCTATCTGCCCGATTATCAATGGGTTACACTGCCCGCCATGGGATGGCCCGTGGACCTTCGCCCCGGCCGGGCACTGTTGCTGCTCGCTTGCTGCCTGGCTGGCGGTCTGGCCGTGCCCGAAGCCCGGGGGCAGAGCTCCGAGTCACGAGAGGCCCTCAATGCAGGCGTCGCCGCCTTTCGTGATGGTCAGTTGCGGCGGGCGCGCGGCCACTTTCTCGACGCGCTGAATGGCGGCCTGCAAAGCTCCCGCCTGTATTACAACCTCGGGGTCGTGCATTACCGGCTCGGGGAGTTCGAGGATGCCCAGGGGTATTTTCTCGAGGCGCTGAGCTTTCCGGCTTCTCGTCAGCTGGCCCAGTACAATCTTGCGCGCTGCGCGCAGAAACTGCAGCGCATCGATCAGGCGCTGGACTGGTACGCGCAGGCGGCCCGCGGGGAGGACCTGCGGGTGGCTGAACTGTCGCGCCGGGCGAGTGACCTGCTGCGCGCCAGGCGCCGCGAGGAGCGCCGCCTGCTGGTCTCGCTGCGCACCGGTTTCGATTCCGCGGTGGTCGGGCTGGTGGACCAGGTGACCAGTCTGCCCACGGACAACAGCGACCTGTTCAGCGAAGTCACCGCCCAGTTGCTCTGGCAGCATGACACGCCCTGGCTGGGTCCTGGTCAATGGGATCTGGCGGGATTCGCGCTCAACTACGAAGACCAGGATCAGGTCAATGTGCAGTCCCTGCAGGCGGGCTGGAGCAGTCTGCGCAGCCAGCGAGGCCAGCGCCGCTGGGCGCTACGGGTTCAGCTGGCCCATGAATGGCTGGATGGGCAGCGTTATCAGTTGCGCCTGGGGCCGGAACTCGAGTTCAGTCATGCCTGGCGAGGCCAGTTGCTGCGCCACGCCCTGGAAGTCGAGTTCCTGCGCGGGCAGGATGATATCGCCCGTGGCGTCGAGGGTCTGCGGGTGGACATGGCCAGCGCCTTGCTGGGCAAGCTGCACGGCGGCGTCGCACTGGCCAGAGTGGGCCTGCAGTTCAACGAAAGGGATGCCAAGGAGAATTCGCCGACCCGCTACCTGGCCGAAGTGTTCTGGCGCAGCCCGCAACGGGGGGGCTGGCAGTTCGGCCCGGGCCTGCAGTGGCGGCTTTCGGAATCGGCCGGCTCACGGGCCAGCGAGCAGCGCTGGCGCGCCGTGCTGCGCCTGGACAGCCCTCTGGCCGGGCCGGCGGATGCCCGGATCGACCTGCAGTACGAAGAAAACGACTCGCACGACCCGCGGCTGCGCTACGCGCATTTCCGGGTCAGTCTCGGTGTCAGCTGGGCGCTCTAGCGTCAGAGGCCGCCAAGGCGTCGTTCGGTGGGCAGACGCGGCACGTTGCCGGACAGCGGTTCCCCGCCCAGCTGGCCGCCGCGACCCTGCTGCACGGCGCGATCCAGTGCCATCACGTCGCAGTCGGTGACGGCCAGATCGCGGCCACTGCTGGTGCGTCCGGCGCTCGGGCTCATGGCCTGGCAGCCCTGGGTTTCGTCGCGCTGCTGCTGACTCTGCAGACGGTCTGACTCGAAGGCCTTGCTGTCGTCGCTACGCGCCTGGCTGGTCCCGGACTGGTGTGCGCAGGCTCCCAGCAGGCTGCTGGCGATAATGGCGCTGAACAGGACGGTCCTGGACATCGGTCGATCTCCCTCGGTTTAGGATGTGCTGCCTGTTTGACGAACGGAAGGGGCAAACAGTTCCCTGTTCACATATTGCTCACGAAGATCGTCCTAGGCTGCCTGTGAAACTGCGCCGCCGGAGTCTTCGTGAAGATTGTCATCGTCAGTCAGGATTCGCAGCAAGGCGAACGCCTTCGGGATTGCTGCGAACGGGCCCTGCCCCAGGCGGACTGCATGGAGCTGGGCAGACCTGCAGAATCGGAGTGGCCTTTCATCCTGGGACAGGCGGCGCTGATCTTCTGTGCCGATGATGCGCAGCTGCTCAAGGTACTGGCTCTGGCGCCGTCACGTGCGGTCATCGCCGTGGGCGAGGATGAATCCAGCGAGGCGCGGGTGCGCTCGATCCGGCTGGGCGCGGCCGAATACCTCACCCTGGCGGAACTTTCTCCCATGCTGCTGGGCAGGGTCGCCCATTTCGTCCTGGAAGTGCGCCTGCTGGCAGAGCGCAACGGCGCAATAGCCGGCCGGGTGGATTACCTGTCCAGTCATGATTCGCTGACCGGGGCACGCAACCGCTCGCAGTTCTTCGCCGACCTTGCCGACCAGTCCGAGCTGGCGATGGTGGATGACGAGCATCTGGCCGTGCTGCTGATCAAGCTGGATGGCTTCCGCGCGGTCAATGACACGCTGGGCCAGCAGGCAGGGGATGCGGTGCTGAAAATCATGGCCCAGCGCCTGCGCAACGTGCTGCGTGACGATGACGCCTTCTACCGCACCGACGGCAACCAGTTTGCGGTGCTGGTGCGCCATGCCGGCGACGAGGCCGGCGTGCGCCGGGCGGGCATGCGTCTGCTGGAGGCGTTGGGCAGGCCGCTGAACGTGTACACCCAGAACATCGAATGTCCGGTCAGCATCGGCGCGTCACGCTGGCCGGAAGATGCAGAGACCATCGATGCCCTGGTCACCGCCGCGGATGCCGCCTTGCGGGCGGCCCGGGCCGAGGGCGGCGGGCTGCGTCTTGCGGACGCGTCCATGATCCCGCCCAGGCTCAGGCAGCAGCCGGACTCTTCCCTTATCCGCCACTGACGGCGGCGTCTCGCCTAGCCTGCTCGTCACCATCGTTCCGGGCGTGAGCGAAGCTGCGGCGCTGGTGTGATGGCGACGTACTCGTCTGATCAAATCGGTAAGAATGGTTACCAAGATTCTGGTGATATAGTTCACCTGTCAGTTAAAAACTGACAAAAAACAGGTAATCAAGATTACGAAGAGGTCAGCATGCAGCGTCAAGCCTGGGAGCAGGAACTCGAGATATTCCGTGATTCGGCCCGCGCCTTCTTTCGCAAGGAGATCGGCCCGCGCGCCGAAGCCTGGCGGGAGGCCGGCATCGTCGAGCGCGAGGCCTTCCTCAAGGCCGGCGAGATGGGCTACCTGTGCATGTGGGCGGACGAGAAGTACGGCGGGCTGGGCCTCAAGGACTTCCGCTACGAGCAGATCCTGATCGAGGAGAACGCGGCCCACGGCGATTCCGGCTACTTCATCACCCTGCACAGCCGGCTGGTGGCGCCATACTTCGAACATTTCGGCAGCGAGGAACAGAAGCAGCGCCTGCTGCCGTCCTTCATCAGCGGCGAGAAGATTCTCGGCATCGCCATGACCGAGCCGGATGCGGGTTCGGATCTGGCCGGCATGAAGACCCGGGCCGAGGACAAGGGCGACTACTGGCTGCTCAACGGTTCCAAGACCTACATTTCCAACGGCATCAACGGCGACGTGTTCATCGTGGCCGCGCGGACCAATCCGGAGGTCTCGCATGCGGTGAGCCTGTTCATCGTCGAGCGCGGCATGGAGGGATTCGAGCGCGGCCGCAATCTGAAGAAGATGGGCATGAAGTCGCAGGACACGGCCGAGCTGTTCTTCCGCGATGTGGCGGTGCCCAAGGAGAACCTGCTGGGCCAGCCGCATGCCGGCTTCTACCATCTGATGCAGGGTCTGGCCGAGGAGCGCCTGATCGCCGCCGTCGGCAATCTGGCCGGCGCGCGCGAGGCCTTCCGTGTCACCCGTGAGTTCGTGCGCGAGCGCAAGGCCTTCGGCAAGCCGATCTCCAAGTTCCAGAACACCCGTTTCAAGCTGGCCGAGGTGGATGCGGAGATGGACATGGCCCAGGTCTATGTGGATCGCCTGGTCGAGGTGCACAACCAGGGCAAGCTCAGCCCGGTGGATGCCTCACGGGCGAAGCTGCTGACTTCCGAGCTGGCCGGTCGCATGGTCGATCTCGGCGTGCAGCTGCACGGCGGCGCCGGCTACATGGACGAATACCCGATCTGCCGCATGTATCAGGACGAGCGGATTCACCGCATTCTGGCCGGCACCTCCGAGATCATGAAGGAGATCATCGCCCGGGAGATTCTCGACTGAGGCTTGGGTGCCTGGTCGCTCGCTGCGTCGGCCGGCTCAGGATCCCGTCGGGCGGGAGCGAAACTCCGCTACCGACTCGGCGTAGCCCTTGACCGTGGTGCCGAAGGCCTTGTCCGTCCAGGCCAGAAAGCCGGCGTAGTTGCCCTTCACCTTGCTGTGGTGGAAATCGTGGTGCAGGGCGCTGTCGGACAGGGGCAGAAAGCGGGTGGGCGACCAGGGGAAGGCATAGCCGCAGTGGCCCTCGGAGGCCTCCCACTGGCGAAATATGGCCCAGAGGTAGAGCACGACCACATGAGAGCCCAGCAGCAGCGGTCCGGCCAGCGCGATGCTGCCGGTGGCCACGTACTCAAACGGGTGCATGTAGTTGCCGGTGATGGCCCAGGGCGTGTAGATGCGGTGATGCCAGCCGTGCACCCGCCGGAACCACCAGCGCCGGTGCATCAGGCGGTGGAAGCCGTAGTAGAGCAGGTCATCCAGATAGATGAACAGCAGCAGCGAGCCGACGATGACCCAGGCCGACGGCAGCGGGCCGGTGTGCACGCCGCTCAGGCGCAGCAGCGGCCAGGACACGATGACCGCGCCGAACATCCACAGGTTGTTGATCAGCCAGCAGCGTACCGAAGGCCAGAACACGCCCGGCCGGGCCTTGCGGCTCTGGATGCGGTAGCGGCGCGCCCAGGCCGGGTCCCGCACCGCGATCCAGGTCAGCGGCAGGGCAAAGACCATGAAGGCGACCATGCTGACGATGGTGCCCATCACCGGGAACCAGAAGAACAGCGGGTCCCGGTACCAGTCGAGCAGGGTGTCGAGCGTCATGGTCGGTCCGCCTGGCGCCGGGGGCTCAGCCTTCCAGCTGGTCCAGATAGCGCTCGGCGTCCAGCGCCGCCATGCAGCCCGCGCCCGCCGAGGTGATGGCCTGGCGGTAGACATGATCCATCACGTCGCCGGCGGCAAAGACGCCGGGTACGGATGTCGCCGTCGCGTCGCCATCCAGGCCGCTCTTGACCCGGATGTAGCCGCCCTGCATGTCCAGCTGGCCCTCGAAGATGCCCGTGTTGGGCGAGTGGCCGATGGCGATGAAGACCCCGTGGACGTCCAGCTCGCGGGTCTCGCCGCTGCGGTTGTCGCGGATGCGGGCGCCGGTCACGCCCATGTCGTCGCCGAGCACCTCGTCCAGCTCCTGGTACAGATGCAGGCTGATCTTGCCTTCCTCGACCCGCGCCATCAGCTTGTCGATCAGGATTTTCTCCGCCCGGAACTGGTCACGGCGGTGCACCAGATCCACGTGCGAGGCGATATTGGCGAGGTACAGGGCCTCCTCCACGGCGGTGTTGCCGCCGCCGATCACGGCCACCGGCTTGTTGCGGTAGAAGAAGCCGTCGCAGGTGGCGCAGGCGGAGACCCCCTTGCCCTTGAAGGCCTCCTCGGATGCCAGACCCAGGTAACGGGCCGAGGCGCCCGTCGCGATGATCAGGGCATCGCAGCTGTAGCTGCCGGAGTCACCTTGCAGGCGGATCGGCCGGGCGCTCAGGTCGGTCTTGTTGATGTGGTCAAAAATGATTTTCGTATCAAAGCGTTCCGCGTGCTTCTGCATGCGAACCATCAGGTCAGGGCCTTGCAGGCCTTCGACATCGCCGGGCCAGTTGTCCACGTCCGTGGTGGTGGTCAGCTGCCCGCCCTGTTCCAGGCCGGTGATCAGGACCGGCTCGAGATTGGCGCGGGCGGCATACACGGCGGCGGTATAGCCGGCCGGGCCGGAGCCAAGGATGATCAGTCGATGGTGCTGGACGTCGCTCATGAGTGTTCCTGTCGCGCGGTGTAACGTGGCGGCGATGCCTGCTGCATCGCCGCCATGCAGCGGAAAGTATTACAGCTGTTCGGCGTTGGCGGCCAGATATTCGGCCACGCCCTCGGTGGTCGGCTTCATGCCGGACTGGCCCTTCTGCCAGCCGGCCGGGCAGACCTCGCCGTGCTGCTCGGTGAACTGCAGCGCGTCGACCAGGCGCAGCATCTCATCCACTTCGCGGCCCAGCGGCAGATTGTTCACGACCTGATGCTGCACCACGCCGTCGCGGTCGATCAGGAAGGAGGCACGCATGGCGACGCCGGCGTCCGGGTGCGCGATGCCGTAGCTGGTCACGATCTCGTGGTTCACGTCGGCCACCAGCGGGAACTTGACCGGGCCGATGCCGCCCTTGTCCACCGGGGTGTTGCGCCAGGCATAGTGGCTGAACTGCGAGTCGATCGACACGCCGATGACCTGCACGCCGCGCTCTTCAAAAGCGGCCAGCCGGTGGTCATGCGCGATGATTTCGGACGGGCACACGAAGGTGAAATCCAGCGGGTAGAAGAACAGGACCACATACTTGCCCTTGTAGTCCGACAGCTTGAATTCGTCGACGATGCTGCCATCGCCGAGCACGGCGGCGGCTTTGAAATCGGGGGCGGGGCGTCCGACTAGTACGCTCATTCGCTTGACTCCTGTAGGTCTTTCGATGGTTGATGTCTGGCTGATCCGGGATCAGCGGCGGGCCAGTGTAAGGGTGGCCGTGCCATAGCTCAAGCCAATAATCCATATTGTAAAAATAGAGAAAAATAATTGATCATTTGGCTCTGCTTGCGGCCCAATTGAGCACGGCGGCCACAGGCCGCTTACACTGAAACGAACCGCTCACTGATTGAATCCATGGCTGAAAAAAAATCCCTGTTGCGTCGCGGCTTCTCCGCGATCGGCACCGCCTTTGACGTCCTGCGCCGTCTGGTGTTCCTCCTGTTCATGCTGTTCGTCGCGGCGACCCTGTACCTGGCCTGGCAGGGCGGGCCTCCGATCAAGGTGGACGACGGCATCGCCATGGTCATCGTGCCGCTGGGTCAGATTGTCGACCAGGACGACGCCGATCCGCGTGAGCGGGTGGCCGAGCAGCTGCTGGGCGAGGAGCCCACCACCACGGTGCTCAATGACATGCTGGACGCCATCGACGCGGCGGCGGAGGATCGCCGCATCAAGATGCTGTTCCTGAAGCTGGACACCGGCTTCACCTCCGGCCAGGCGCAGCTGGAGGAGCTGGCCGCGGCCGTGGCCCGCTTCAAGGTCAGCGGCAAGCCGGTCCACGCCTGGGCGCCGGACATGGGGCAGAGCGAGTATTTCCTCGCCGCCCAGGCCGATCGCATCTACATCGACCCCATGGGCATGGTGTTCTTCCCCGGCTTCGAGAATTACCCGCTGTATTTCAGCGAGGCCCTGGACAAGCTGGGCGTCACGGTGAATGTGTTCCGGGTTGGCGAATTCAAGTCGGCGGTGGAGCCCTTCATGCGCGATTCCATGTCCGCATCGGCCCGCGACAATGCCCAGGCCTGGCTGGATGGTCTGTGGCAGGGCTGGCTTGAGCAGGTGGCCTCGGCCCGCGGGCTGAGCCCCCAGGCGCTGCAGGCCTACAGCGATGAATTCGCCGATCGCCTGGCGGGCAGCGCGGGTGATCCGGCCAGGCTGGCGGTGGAGGCGGGACTGGTGGATGCCGCCCTGCCGCTGCATGCGGTGCGGGCCGAGGCCGGTGAGCTGGTGGGCATGGACAACGACCACGGCAGTTTCCGGCAGATCGACCATCGCCGTTATCTGCGCGCCATCGACCGTGAAAGCCGGGTGGCGCAGAAGGCCCCGGCGGCGAAATCGGCCGTGGCCAGCAAGCTGGTTTCCACGGTGGTGGTCCAGGGTGAGATCGTTACCGGCGAGAGCGGGCCGGGCCTGGCCGGCGGGGAAACCCTGCGCCGGCTGATCGACGATGCGACCGCCAACGAGCGCTCCGCGGCGCTGGTTCTGCGGGTGGATTCGCCCGGTGGCAGCGTGTTCGCCTCCGAGCAGATCCGTCGCGCGGTGGCGCGATATCGTGACAGTGGCCGGCCGGTGGTGGTCTCCATGGCCAGCGTGGCGGCCTCCGGAGGCTACTGGGTGTCGATGAACGCCAACCGGATTCTGGCGCATGACACGACCATCACCGGTTCGATCGGGGTGTTCGGCCTGCTGCCGACCTTCGAGCAGACCCTGGACAAGCTGGGCATTCACAGTGACGGGGTGGGCACCACCCGCTGGTCCGGCGGCCTCAGCCCGCTGCGCGCCCTGTCGCCCACCGCCAAGCAGGGCATACAGCTGCTGGTGGAGAAGGATTATCGCGAGTTCATCGGCCGGGTTGCGGAGGCGCGAGCCCTGTCGGTGGAGGCGGTGGATGCAGTGGCCCAGGGTCAGGTGTGGACCGGCGGAGCCGCCCTGGGCCATGGCCTGATCGATGCGATCGGCGATTTCGATGCCGCCGTCGCGACCGCCGCCGAGCTCGCCGGGCTCAAGGACTACGAGATCGAGCCGGTGCAGCCACCAATGGATTTCCGGATCCAGCTGCTGCAGCGCTTTTCCTTCCTGGGAGGCTGGCTGCCGCAGGGCCTGCTGGGGCGTCTGGAAAGCTGGAATCGGCAACTGGATCTGATGCTGCGGCGCTGGTCCGACCCGCGCGGCGTCTACGCCCACTGCCTGTGCCAGATCTGAGCGGCGTGCCCGCCGGAGATCGCTGATGCCGGGCACGCTGGTCCGCGGCGTCACGCTGCACTACGAGGACGAAGGCGATGGGGAGGCCGTGCTCCTGTTGCATGGCCTGGGCAACAGCGGCCGGGACTGGGAGTTCCAGGCGCCGGCCCTGCTGGCGGCGGGTTATCGGGTGATCCGGCCGGATCTGCTGGGCTTCGGTCGCTCGGGGCATCCCGAGCAGGGCTTCGGGCCGGCCGAGATGGCCGGCGACATGCGCAGCCTGCTGAGCGGAATCGGCGTGCAGCGGGCCCACCTGGTGGGCTATTCCATGGGCGGCGCGGTGGCCTACCAGCTGGCCGTGGAGGAGCCCGATCGATGGTGCAGCCTGGGCATCATCAACAGCGTGCCCAGCTTCGTGCCCCAGCGCCTGCATGACCACTGGCAGTTCTGGATGCGGCACGTGCTGAGCCGGATGCTGGGCATGCAGCGGATGGCCGAAATGCTCACCCGCAGGCTGTTTCCCGAGCGTCCCGATCTGGTCGAAAGGATGCTGCCGCGTTACGCCGACAATGATCCGGTGGTTTATGGTCATGTGCTGGCGGCGCTGTCCGGCTGGGATGTCCGCCCGCAACTGGCACGCATCGTCTGCCCGGTTCTGGTGATGGCCGCAGAGCTGGACTATTTTCGCCTGCAGGACGTGCAGGAAAGCCTGGACCTGCTGCCGAACGCCGAACTGCAGGTGGTGCCGGGAACTCGCCACGGCCTGCCAATCGAGCAGCCGGACACGGTCAGTCAGGCGATGCTGCGGCTCTTTTCGCGTTCCAGCATGGCCTGCAGCGCCAGCGCCTGATTGCTGAACAGCCAGGTCGCGCCCTGGTGCAGGGCGTAGCGCAGCGCATTGCGCGATTCGGGAAAGCCGATGCCGACCCAGCGACCCTGCTGCAGGTGGGGAATATTGCGCGCGCGATGCAGCAGGGCGTAGTGGCCGGTCATGCCGGCGCAGTTGCAGGCCTGGGCGTATTCGCCCATCTCGCTGACATTGCCGCGCGCGATCGCCACCAGGCAGTCGGGAAAGGCGGGGCGCAGCCAGTCCAGGGTGGCGCAGTCCAGCGACATCAGATGAAAATCCCGCGCCGGACTCAGGGGGGCCAGCGCCGCGCGGACGGCGTGGAGCTGAGCCGCTGGATCAGGCCGCGTCTCCTGCTTGAATTCGATCGCCAGATGCAGCTGCCCGCCGTATCGCTCGACCAGTTCACGCAAGCTCGGAATCTGCGGAAAGCGCTGGCGCAGGCTGTGGCTGTCCAGATCACACAGCCGCTCCCGGCAGTTGAAGATGCGATACAGATCGGCATCGTGGAACACCATCGGCACGCCGTCCCGGGAAAAGCGCACATCGCACTCCAGGCCGAAAACCCGGCCGGGCAAGGGGTCGAAGGCAGCGAAGCTGTTCTCGATCACGCCGGCCGCGTCGCGCTCTCCCCGGTGCGACAGGATGCGCGTCTGGCGCAGCAGGGCAGGGTCCGGGCGCAGGCGCGGCACCAGGGCATACCAGGTATCGACAAGGCCAAGAACGAAAGGGTCTAGCCAGGGCAGGGCCATGCTGTCAGAGTTTTCCCATGAGCAAGAAGACAAGGCAATTGGCGACCAGACTGCGCCACGCCGGCAATGATCCCATACGCAATCGCGGGGCGGTCAACCCGCCGCTGGTGCGCGCCTCGACCGTGCTGTTCGATGACCTGGCACACCTGCGCCGGGCCAGCGAGCGGCCGTTTGACGAGTTCTACTACGGTCGCTTCGGTACCCCCACCCATGCGGCGCTGGACGAAGCCCTGCAGGCGATCTCCGGCGCGGCCGGCAGCGTGTTCTTCCCCTCCGGGCTGGCCGCCATTGCCGGGGTGATCCTGCATTTTTTGCGGGCGGGTGACGGGATTCTGGTGGCGGATTGCGTGTACGGGCCCACCCGCGCGCTATGTGACCGGCAATTGCGGCGCCTGGGCATCTCGGTGCGCTATTTCGATCCGGCCGTGGGCGAAGGCATCGCCGCACTGATTGACGACAGCACCCGGCTGATCTTCTGCGAGTCGCCGGGCTCGCTGAGCATGGACCTGCAGGATCTGCCGGCGATCTGCTCCGCCGCGCGCGCGCGCCAGGTGCCGGTGGTGGTGGACAACACCTGGGCCACGCCCTTGCAGTGCCCGGTGCTGGAATACGGGGCCGCCGTGGACATCCAGGCCGGCACCAAATACCTGGGTGGCCATGCCGACCTGATGCTGGGCGTGGCCCTGTGCCGGGAGGATGTGCTGCCCGGATTGCGCCAGGATGCCCAGGCCCTGGGTTACTGTGTCAGCGCCGACGAGGCCTGGCTGGCCCTGCGCGGCTTGCGCAGCCTGGACCTGCGCCTGCGCCAGCATGTGGACAATGCCCGGGTGCTCAAAGCCTGGCTTGCCGAGCAGCCGGAGGTACGCCGCATCCTTGACCCCAGCTGGCCTCAGGACCCGCAGCATGCCCTGTGGCAGCGGGATTTTCATGGCGGCAACGGTCTGTTTTCGGTGGCAATGGAAGCGCTGGACGAGCCGGCCCTGGCGGCGTTGATCGACAGCCTGAGCCTGTTTGGCCTGGGCTATTCCTGGGGCGGCTATGAAAGCCTGTGTCTGCCCTTCAGCCTGCAGGGGCGGCGTTATGGCGAGTGGGATCAGGGCGCCAGTTACCTGCGCTTTCACGCCGGCCTTGAGGCGCCAGCGGATCTGCTGGCAGACCTGGAAGGTGGCTTCGCCGCCATGCGCGCCCAACGCGCCAAGGGCGCCTGATTCCACGAAGCCGCGCAGGCGCATCGGCAGGCCCGGGACGACGCCGGCCAGGCTGGGATGCAAGACCGACCCGGTGCGGAGCCGGCGCGGAGGGGCCGCGCAAAGCGCGCCAGGGTTAGCCGGCAGGCTCTGTTAGCCGGGCTGGATCCGCAGCGACAGGTCGGTGGCTTGGACGTTCTTGGTCAGGCCGCCGATGGAGATGCGGTCCACCCCGGTATCGGCGATCTCCCGGACATTCTCCAGGCTGATGCCGCCCGAGGCCTCAAGCAGGGTGTGGCCGCGGTTGTAGCGTCGCTGGCTGCGCCCCAGATTCACCGCCTTGGCCAGCAGGTGGGTGGGAAAATTGTCCAGCAGCAGCACATCGACCGACAGGTTCAGCGCCTCTTCCGCCTGACTGAGGTTTTCCGCCTCGACGATGATCGGCAGCTTCTTCTGGGCGGCCTCGCGGATGCGCTGCACCGCCGTGCCGATCGAGCCGGCCACCTGGATGTGATTTTCCTTGATCATCACCGCGTCATACAGGCCCATGCGATGGGGCTGGCCACCGCCGCAGGCCACCGCGTACTTCTGCCCGGAGCGCAGGCCGGGCAGGGTCTTGCGCGTGTCCAGAATGCGCGCATTGGTACCCTTCACCCGTTCCACATAACGCCGCGTGGCCGTGGCCACGCCGGAGAACAGCTGGACGAAGTTCAGCGCGGTGCGCTCGCCGGCCAGCACCGCGGCCGCAGGGCCGCGAATCTCGCAGAGCGGTTTGTTCGGGGCGACATAGCTGCCTTCCTCCACCAGCCAGTGCACCTCCACCCCGGGATCCAGCTGGCGGAAGGTTTCATCCAGCCAGGGCTGGCCGCAGAGCACGGCGGACTCCCGGGAGATCAGGCTGGCCGAAACCTGGGAGCCCGCCGGAATCAGCGGTGCGCTGGCATCGCCGGGCCCGATGTCCTCGCGCAGGGCGAGGCCGACATTCATGGCAATGGTTTTCAGCGGCGGCGAGATTTTCGGGGGCATTGTCAGGGCGGGTCGGTGTAGGCCTGTGGGGCGGAATTGTCGGGCGCTTACTGGCCGAGCAAGGTCAGGATCAGGGCCTTTTGCGCGTGCAGCCGGTTCTCCGCCTCGTCCCAGACCACGCTGCGTGGGCCATCAATGACCGCGGCGCTGACTTCCTCGCCGCGATGGGCGGGCAGGCAGTGCATGAACAGTGCGTCCGCTGCGGCCAGGCTCATCAGCGCCTCATCCACCTGATATTGCGCAAAGGCCCGTGCCCGCGTGGACTGATCCTCTTCCTGGCCCATGCTGGCCCAGACATCCGTGACCACGAGGTCGGCGTTCTCGATCGCCGCGCGTGGGTCCTGGGTCACGCTGACCCTGTCGCCGCCGCGCTCCAGCCAGCCGACATTCGGGGCATAACCGGTGGGGCAGGCGATGCGCAGCTCGAAGCCGAACTGACGGGCGGCGGCGATGAAGGAATGGCACATGTTGTTGCCATCGCCGATCCAGGCCACGGTACGGCCGGCGATGCTGCCGCGATGCTCGACATAGGTCATCACGTCGGCCAGCAGCTGGCAGGGATGGTTCAGTTCGCTCAGGCCGTTGATGACCGGCACCGTGCTGGCCGCGGCGAAAGCCTGCTGGTCGGCCAGCGAGTCATTGCGGATCATCACGATGTCGACCATGCGGGACAGCACACGGGCGGTGTCGGCGACCGGCTCGCCACGACCCAGCTGGGTGTCGCGGGAACTCAGGAACAGGGCGTGTCCGCCCATCTGGTTCATGCCGGTCTCGAAGGCCACCCGCGTGCGGGTCGAGCTCTTCTCGAAAATCATGGCCAGGGTCCTGCCCGCCAGCGGAGCGCCGGCCCGGCCGGCCTTGTAGGCCTGCTTGTCGGCGATGGCGCGCGCGATCAGGGCCTCCAGCTCAGCGGGTGAGAAGTCGAACAGGGACAGGAAATGGCGTGTATTCATGGCAAAAAAAAAAGTTCGCCCGGTCGCCCGGGCGAACCTGATTCAGCTTTCGCGTACCGGGCTGTTCAGCCCAGGTTCTGAGCGACGAAATCCCAGTTGCACAGGGCCCAGAAGGCCTCCAGGAACTTCGGCCGCGCATTGCGGAAGTCAATGTAGTAAGCGTGTTCCCAGACGTCGACGGTGAGCAGCGGCGTGTGGCCATCGGTCATGGGGTTGCCGGCATTGGAGGTGTTGACCACGTCCAGCTTGCCGTCCGCGGTGCGCACCAGCCAGGTCCAGCCGGAGCCGAAGTTGTTCACGGCCGAGGCGGTGAACTTCTCCTTGAAGGCGTCGACCGAACCGAAGGCTTCGGTCAGCGCGGCGCTGACGGCTTCGTTCGGGCCGGCGGCGTTCGGCGTCAGGCAGTTCCAGAAGAAGCTGTGGTTCCAGATCTGGGCGACATTGTTGAACAGCGGTCCGGACGAGGTCCGGATCAGTTCTTCCAGGCTCTTGCCGTCGTTATCCGTGCCGGACACCAGGCCATTGGCCTTGTCGACATAGGTCTGGTGATGCTTGCCGTAGTGGAAATCGAGGGTTTCCTTGGACATGTGCGGTTCCAAGGCATCGCGTGCGTAGGGCAGCTCGGGAAGCGTAAAAGCCATGATGACAATCCTTGTGCTTGGGGGCAGAAAGGAGAAGTGGAGTAGAACTCATCAGGGTATCAAGAGTCTGAAGTGCTGTCAGTAGATATTTCTCCCAGGCGGGGCGCGCTTCTGCGCAGCCCAAGACGCCTGTCCGGCGCCGGGCGGCGGCTGGCCGGGGCCGACTATCAATCCCTGGCCATTCCGCTATAATCCCGCGCCCTTCAGGGCAGGCGTGCCTGTCACAGCGTTTCCAGGAGGAGAACTGATGGACGCAATGGACCGAATTCGCAAGGCGATTCAAGACAATCCGGTCATTATCTTTATGAAGGGCAGCCCGGATTTCCCGCAGTGCGGTTTCTCCGCGCGTGCCTCTCAGGCGCTGGCCGAGTGCGGAGCACCCTTTGCCTACGTGAACATCTATGAGGATCAGGAGATCTACCAGAGCCTGCCTCAGTATGCGAACTGGCCGACCTTTCCGCAGCTGTATATCAATGGTGAACTGATCGGCGGCTGCGACATCACCCTGGATCTGCACAACTCGGGCGAGCTCAAGGCCATGGTGCAGGAAGCTGCCGGCCGTTCCGAGCAGACCGCGGACAGCAGCAGCCAGTAAGTCCCGCTCTGAGCCGCGGACGCGTGAGTACCGCCCTGCGCTGCGCCGGCTTGACGCTGCCGCGGGATCGCCCGGCCTTGATGGGCATCCTGAATGTCACGCCGGACTCCTTCTCGGATGGCGGTCGATTCCTCGACCCGGCCGCGGCACTGGCGCAGGCGCGGCAGATGCGCGACGCCGGGGCGGACATTATTGATGTCGGTGGGGAGTCGACCCGGCCCGGCGCCCGCGGCGTGCCGGTGCAGGAGGAACTGGACCGGGTCATCCCCGTCATCCAGGCCCTGATTGCGGAGCTGGACGTCACGGTTTCGGTGGACAGCAGCAAGCCTGAAGTCATGGCTGCCGCGCTGGCGGCCGGCGCGGGCATGATCAATGACGTCAATGCCCTGCGGGCGCCCGGCGCCCTGGAGCTGGCTGCCGCGCACCGAGAGGTCAGCGTGGTGCTGATGCACATGCAGGGCGAGCCGCGCAGCATGCAGCAGGATCCCCGCTATGCAGACGTGGTGGCCGAGGTCGCCGGGTTCCTGCGCGCGCGCCGCGACGCCGCCCTGGCCGCGGGGATCGAGGCGCAGCGCATCCTTGTCGATCCGGGCATCGGCTTCGGCAAGTCCCTGGCGCACAATCTCAGCCTGCTCAAGGCCTTGCCGCAGCTGGTGGAGGAATTCGGCCCCCTCCTGCTGGGCGTCTCCCGCAAGTCGATGTTCGACAAGCTGTATGGCGGGCTGCCGGTGGAGCAACGGGTCGCGCCCAGCGTGCAGGCCGCGCTGTTGGCCGCTCAGGCCGGGGCTGCGATACTCCGCGTGCACGACGTGGCCGAGACGGCCGCCGCCCTGCATCTGTGGCAGGCGATAAGGACAGCAGATTGACGAAACGCAAGTATTTTGGGACCGACGGCGTGCGCGGCCGGGTCGGCCAGGCGCCGATGACGCCGGAGTTCGTGATGCGCCTGGGCATGGCCCTGGGCAAGACCCTGCGGCGGCACACCTCGCGACCCAAGGTGGTGATCGGCAAGGACACCCGCCTGTCCGGCTACATGCTGGAATCGGCTCTGGAGTCGGGTCTGTCCGCCAGCGGGGTGGACGCGCTGCTGCTGGGGCCGATGCCCACGCCGGCCGTCGCCTATCTGGCGCAGACCTTCCGCGCCCAGGCCGGGGTGGTGATCAGCGCCTCGCACAATCCCTTCCACGACAACGGCATCAAGCTGTTCGGCGGCGATGGCTACAAGCTGTCGGATGCGCTGGAAGCGGAAGTCGAGGCCGCCCTGGATGGCGTGATGGATTGCGTGGCGCCGGCGGATTTCGGCCGTGCGCGGCGGGTCGATGATGCTGCCGGCCGTTACATTGAATACTGCAAGTCCACCTTTCGCGGCAGAAGCCTGAAGGCGCTGCGCATCGTGATTGACTGCGCCCATGGCGCGGCCTATCACGTGGCGCCGCCAGTGCTGCGCGAACTGGGTGCCGACGTCCAGCTGATCGGCTGCGCGCCCGATGGCATCAATATCAATGCCAAGGTCGGCTCGACCCAGCCACAGGCCCTGCAGCAGGCGGTGGTCGAGGCCGCTGCCGATCTGGGCATGGCGCTGGACGGGGATGCCGACCGCTGCATCCTGGTGGATGCGGAGGGGCAGGTGGTGGATGGCGATGAAATTCTCTACATCATCGCGCGTTCGCGTCAGGCCAGAGGTCGCCTGCATGGCCCGGTGGTCGGCACCCAGATGAGCAATCTGGGCGTGGCGACCGCACTGGAGGATGCCGGCATCGGCTTTCTCAGGGCCGCAGTGGGCGATCGCTATGTGCTGGAGATGATGCAGCAGAACGGCAGCAGCCTGGGGGGCGAGTCCTCCGGTCATATCATCTGCCTGGATCGCGGCACCACCGGCGATGGCACCGTGGCGGCACTGCAGGTGCTGGCGGAGATGACCCGCACCGGCCTGGCCCTGCGCGACCTGCTGGAGGGCGTGACCAAGACGCCGCAGCAGATGATCAACGTACGCCTGCCGGCGGGGCGCGATGCGGCCAGCCTGGTCGCCGGGGAGGCGGTCACCCGTGCGGTGCAGCGCGCCGAGGCGGAACTGGGCGGGGCAGGGCGTATCCTGTTGCGGCCGTCCGGCACGGAGCCACTGATTCGCGTGATGGCAGAAGGTCGTGACGCTGGCCAGATTGACGCTGTCGTCAGACAATTGGCGGCGACAGTCGAAGAACTCACCGGGGAAGCTTGATGACGCAAAGACGCTATTTCGTGGCCGGCAACTGGAAAATGCACGGCAGCCTGGTTCAATCGGCGGAACTGGCGCGGGCAGTGGCGGCCGGCGCCCCGGCCGATGTGGACGTGGCAGTCTGCCCGCCCTTCGTCTTCCTGGCCCAGGTTCAGCAGGCCCTGGCCGGCAGCAGCGTCGCGCTGGGGGCGCAGAATCTCAGCGCCTGGCCGGACAGCGGCGCCTACACCGGGGAAGTCAGCGCCCGCATGCTGACCGATTTCGACTGCCGCTACGTGATCGTGGGGCATTCGGAGCGGCGTGGTCTGCTGGGCGAGTCCGACGAAACCGTGGCGCAGAAATTCGAACGGGCGCAGGCGGTGGGTCTGGTCCCTGTCCTGTGTGTGGGGGAGACCCTGGCGCAGCGCGAGGACGGCGAAACCGAGACCGTGGTTCTGGGTCAGCTGGCTGCCGTGATCGAGCGCTGCGGTGTGGCGGCACTGGCCAATGCCGTGGTCGCCTACGAGCCGGTCTGGGCCATCGGCACCGGTCGCACCGCGAGCCCGGATCAGGCTCAGCAGGTTCATGCCGTTTTGCGTGGCGCGGTGGCGGCAAAGGATGCTAAAATTGCCGATTCACTTCGCATTCTGTACGGCGGCAGCGTGAAAGCGGACAATGCCGCGGAGCTTTTCGCCCAGCAGGATATCGACGGTGGTCTGATTGGTGGCGCCGCGCTCGAGCCCGAGGCTTTCCTCGCGATCTGCCACGCCGCCCAGAATGCCGCTTGAGACATTGATTTAGGAACTATGTATACAGTCTTCGTGGTGGTCCAGGTCGTCCTGGCGGTGAGCCTGATCGGCCTGATCCTGATTCAGCACGGCAAGGGTGCCGATGCAGGTGCGGCCTTCGGCAGCGGCGCCTCCGGTACCGTGTTCGGTTCGCGCGGCGCGGCGACCTTCCTCAGCCGCAGCACGGCCGCGCTGGCGACTGCCTTCATGGTGGTCAGTCTGGTCCTGGCCGTGATGGTCGCCCGCGGCACCGGCGCGCGTCAGAGCCTGATTGAATCGCAGGCGGTGCCCGTGCAGCAAAGCCTGCCGGCTCTGCAGCCGGCTCAGGACGAGGCGCCCGCGCTGCCCTCCGAGTAGAATGCTGCCGCCGTGCAGGCGGCCGTCTTTCGCCGACGTGGTGGAATTGGTAGACACGCCATCTTGAGGGGGTGGTGGGGAAACCCGTATGAGTTCGAGTCTCATCGTCGGCACCAATTGAGGCCTGCAATGCCTCGCCGAGAAAGCCCTGAAGTCTTCGACTCAGGGCTTTTTTGTGCGCGCAGTTCCGCTGGTCTGATCGTGCCCGCTGGCTAGGCGGCGGCGCGCGCAAGCTGCAGCAGCGAGCCGCGCGCTCGGACATGACATGGGTGACAGGGCCCCACCAGTGCGGCATGACGACGGGCCCGATGTGCTGATGCGCGCCATCCCATGCCGTTTGCTTATAAGATAAGAATAAGCTAATTTAGCAACTTGTGTTTTATCTGGATCGGCCTCATTCTCGTTCCGGCTGTCGGGCCAGCCCGCCCGGCTGGCGAAACGGAACAGCTGATGCAGGAGGATCGTTCATGTATACCGCAACCGAATTCACCCCCATTCCCGCCCTCATCGGTGGCCTGATGATCGGCCTGTCGGCGTTGATGATGCTGGCATTCAATGGCCGCATTGCCGGGATCAGCGGGATCGTCGGCAACCTGTTCCACAGCCAGGGGCATGACCGGCTGTGGCGGGTGGTTTTCGTCATCGGCATGCTCGGCGGTGCCGCGCTCTACGGCCTGCTCGGCGAGCCCGGCCTGACCCTGCACCTGGAGGCCGGCCTGCCGCTGATGCTGTTGGCGGGGTTCATCGTGGGTCTGGGCACTCGGCTGGCCCGGGGCTGCACGTCGGGCCATGGCGTCTGCGGCATTGGTCGGGTGAGTCCGCGTTCGATCGCGGCCACGGCCATCTTCATGGCGGTCGCGGGGATCACCGTGTTCGTCACCCGTCACCTGCTGGGAGCCTGAGCCATGCAGCTGATCATTGCCCTGATTGCGGGACTGCTGTTCGGCGGTGGCCTGGCCGTCTCGCAGATGATGGACCCGGCCAAAGTCCTGAACTTCCTGGATGTGGCGGGTCAGTGGGATCCCTCGCTGATCCTGGTCATGGGCGGGGCGCTGGCCCTGACCATACCCGGCTTCCGGCTTATCCTGAAGCGCCCGCACCCCGTGCTGGATGGCCGCTTTCATCTGCCCACCACGGCGGACGTCGACCGCCGGCTGGTGATCGGCTCCAGCCTGTTCGGTCTGGGCTGGGGGCTGGCCGGGCTGTGCCCGGGGCCGGCCGTGGTCGGCCTGGTCACCGGCGCGCTGCCGATCGTCGGTTTCGTGGTGACCATGCTGCTGGGCTACCGCCTGATGGACCGGTTCGAGAACCGCATCCTGGAGCGTTCCTCACCGCTCGCGCGGGTCAGCTGACAGATCAAGGAGAGTGGCCGTGATTTTTCGCCAGATGTTCGATGCGGAATCTTCCACCTACACCTACCTGCTGGCCAGTGCGCCGGGCCGGGAGGCGCTGATCATCGACCCGGTGAAACGCATGACACCGGATTACCTGCGCCTGATCGAGGAGCTCGATCTGAAGCTGGTCCGCGCGCTGGATACCCATACCCATGCCGATCATGTGACGGGTCTGGGGCAGCTGCGCACCGAAACCGGCTGTGTGACCGTGATGGGCGAGTTCACCCAGGCCGAATGCGTGTCCGAAACGGTCAGTGACGGCGACCGGATCGAGGTCGATGGCATTGTGCTCAAAGCCCTGTTCACGCCCGGCCATACCAACGAGTCCTTCAGCTTCGTGCTGGGGCGCGACGAAGCGGTCTTCACTGGCGACGTGCTGCTGATCCGCGGCTCCGGCCGCACCGATTTCCAGGGCGGCGATCCCTACAAGTCCTACGAATCCATCGTCAACCGGCTGTTCAGGCTGCCCGACACGACCCTGGTCTATCCGGGTCACGACTATCGCGGGCAGACGGTGTCGAGCATCGGTGAGGAGAAGCGGCACAATCCCCGGCTGGCGGGCAAGTCGGCCGAGGAGTACGCGCAGATCATGAACCAGCTCGATCTGCCCAATCCGAAGATGATGGATGTGGCGATACCGGCCAATCTCGCCTGCGGGCAGCCCGGCTGAGGCGGGGCAGGTTTACCATGGCGGCCCGCCACAGCCACGGAAGCCGTCATGGGCCTGTATGACAAATACCTGCTGCCTTACCTGATCGACCTGGCCTGCGGGCTGAAACCGGTGCATCGGCAGCGGGCCAAGCTGGTGCCGCAGGCGCGCGGCAGGGTGCTGGAAATCGGCATCGGCACCGGTCTGAATCTGCGCCATTACCGGGCCGAGCAGGTGGACGAGCTCTGGGGGCTGGATCCGGCAGCGCAGATGCACCGCCTGGCGGAGAAGCGCATGCGCCAGGCCGGCCTCGAGGTCAAGCTGCTGGCCCTGCCCGCCGAGGAGATTCCGGCGCCGGATCACAGCTTCGATACGGTGGTCTGCACCTACACCCTGTGCACCATCGCCGAGCCGCTGGTGGCGCTGCGTGAAATGCGTCGGGTGCTCAAGCCGCAGGGGCGTCTGCTGTTCTGCGAGCATGGCCTGGCGCCGGATCCCGGCGTACGGCGCTGGCAGGCGCGCCTGAACCCCTGGTGGCGACCGCTGGCCGGGGGCTGCAATCTCGACCGGCCGATTCCCGATCTGCTTGCCGAGGCCGGCCTGTCGATCGACAGGCTGGACAGCATGTACCTGCCGGGGCCGCGGCCGATGACCTACAACTACTGGGGCGAGGCCCGCCCCTGAGCCCAGGGTCAGCCGCAGGTCAGCTGGGCTTCAGGGTGATTCCGGCTTGCGCGCCGCCACGAAGGTCCACAGCCCCTCATAGGAGGGGATGACCACCTGCTGCTCGATCAGATCCTCGAAGTGCGCGCTGGCCGCTTCACGCACCGTATGCAGCAGGGCGCGATGCCGTTCGGGCTCGCCATCGGTGGTGGCGCCGACCCCGCAGCACTGCATGCTGATGACGCCGCCAGGGCGCAGGCTCCCGGCCATCGCATCGATGGTCTCGCCCACGAAGCTTTCGCGGCTGAGCGCTGCGCGAAAGGGCTCAAAGGTCAGGTCGTAGACGATGGCGTCCAGTTCGCTGGCCTGTTCCAGCTCGGCCAGGGCGTCGCCGATGATCAGCTCGCTGCGCGGATCCTCGAACGCGTCGCCACAGATGCCGGGAAGGTAATGCTGGCACAGGTCCACCACCTCGGCGTCGATGTCCACCATCACCGCCCGCTCCAGCGGGGCATCGGCCTCGTCGGCCAGGCGCAGCAGTTCGGCCAGCACCCCGCCGTCCCCGCCGCCGAGGATCATGACCTGCTCCAGCGGATCGGCCGCCATCAGCGGTGCGACCATGGCCGCCCCGTAGGCGCGGTCCACGCTGGAGATCTGCAGGTCATCGTCGATGTACAGCTGATGGCCATAGCGCGGATGCTCTGCAATCGTGACCTGCTGATAGGGCGTGCGCCGGCTCAGCAGCGGTCGGGCGCCGGGCATCAGGCTGCCGTTCGCGCTCATCCGCTCAGGCCGTCGCCGAGGCAGGGGCCGGGTCGGCCACGGCGGTCTGGATGACCACCCGGTTACGGCCGCCTTCCTTGGCGTCGTAGAGCGCCTCGTCCGCGCGGCGGAAGATCACGGACTCGTTCAGCCGCTGTTCCGGCGAGATGATCGCGGCGCCGATGCTGATGCTCATCTGCTTCAGCGGCGAGCCCGGATTGTCCATGCGCAGATTGGCCACTTCCTGGCGGATGGCTTCCAGCCGCTGGCGCAGGGTCTCTTCGCAGTCCGCCGGCAGCACGGCGATCAGCTCGTCGCCGCCCCAGCGGGCCGCGGCCCGGTCGCCGCCTTCCACGGCCTGCTTGAGGATTTCCGCCACCAGCTGCAGGCACTTGTCGCCGGTGTCATGCCCGCGGCTGTCGTTGAGCTGCTTGAAGTGGTCGAGATCGAACATCACCAGCGCCTTCTGGCGCCGCTCTCCGCTGGCGTTCTGGCGCAGGTGCTGGCGCAGGAAGCGGTCGAAGGCGGCGCGGCTGGACAGCCCGGTCAGCTCATCGAAATTGGCCGAAATGGACATGATGCGCCGGCGCAGGAATCCGTCACGCTCACCGAATTCCACCTGGTAACGGCTGCAGCTGGCCAGCACGATGGCCATGGCGATGAAGAAGGACTGGTAGATCAGTTCGCGGCCGGGCACGCCCATGCTGGCGCAGAGCGTCACGTAGATCACGAACATGGCCGTGCAGGTGAACAGATTGTGGCGGAACAGCAAGCAGCCGAACAGCGCGCAATGAAAGATGGCGAACAGGATGCCTTCGTAGCGGTAAACCGCGTCGTAGCTGGTCGACACCACCGCAATGCCGGCCAGGCAGACGGCGAAGACCATGTAGTTGCCGGCCATCATCGGTTGCAGGCGGTGGTGCGGCACCCGGCCGATCATCCAGGCCATGCTCAGCATGGACAGCACGATGACGCCGCGAAAGGCGCTGCTGGCGTGAACCACCTCACCGGCTTCGGCGCCGGCCAGCAGGACCAGGGCAAACACGCTGTACAGACCGGCGCCCAGGTACTGGCCCAGGCGCATGAAACCGCTCAGGCGGCGGAAATGGTGCTGACGAAAGTCATGCTCCAGAGCTGGCTCGAAGCGCAGCCAGTGAAACTGACCGGCCAGCTGGCGGCGGAAGGCGCCGATCTGCTCGCGCGAGTCCATGGGCTGCTCAGCGCCTGCCGCTGCCCATCACATCATGCGCTTGAGCATGGGCAGCGATGCGGCCGCCAGGGCTGGCCGCAGGGCCGCCCAGGGCCAGCGGGGCACGCAGGCCTCGTGCGGTTCGGCCTCGATGGCCTTGACCATCGCGCGGCAGCCCGTCACCTCATCGACCCGGAATGGCGCGTTGGCGATCTCGCGATTGATGTCGGTGAGGATGTAACCCGGGTAGAGAGTGGTGACCTTGATCGGTGTGCCGAGCAGATCCAGCCGGATGCCTTCGCTGAGATTGGCCAGCGCCGCCTTGGTCGCCGCATAGGTGCTCATGGCGCCGCGGGCGCCGCGAAAGGCGCTCATGGAGGAGACCGTGACCAGATGGCCGTCGTTCTGCTCGCGCAGGATCTCCAGTGCGGCCTCGCACTGGGCGAGGGCGGCGCAGAAATTGGTCTGGGCGGTCTGCAGATTGGCCTTGAAGCCACCGGTGCCGATCTTCACGCCCTTGCCGATGCCGGCATTGACGATGATCCGGTCCAGGCGGCCGAACTCCTGCCGGAATTCGCGGAACACCCGGAAGACGGCCGGGAAATCGTTGACGTCCAGCGCCTGGATCGAGATCTTCAGCTGCGGCTGCGAGGCCAGCAGTTCGGCGCGCAGTTCCTCCAGCGCGTCGGTGCGCCGGGCGCACAGTGCGAGATCGCGACCCATGCGGGCGAATTCGCGCGCCATGCCGCGGCCGAGTCCGGCGCTGGCGCCGGTGATGAGAATGCTTTGACGACTCATAGGTCCCAGTTTTGCCCTTGTCCGGGGCTGATCCTAATCGGAATCGGCCACGGGTTGAACTGCGCAGCCTGCCGAAGCTGCTACAATCCGCGCCCCCGGAGCAGTCTTGATGGCCGTTGCGGGCACCATGGTGGACCGCGCCGGTCCTCTCGCGGCAGACCCCTGTCAACCCCGCCAGGCCCGGAAGGGAGCAACGGTAGCAGACGGTCTGGGCGCCGGGATGTGGCTGGTGCGGTACACCTCCAAACACAATGCCGCGCCGGCCGGCGGGCCGGCAGCCGGTTTCCGTCGATCCCGTCCGCATCGTGGGTTAACATGCGCGGATGAGTTATCAGGCCCTCGCGCGCACCTGGCGGCCGCGCAACTTTTCCCAGCTGGTTGGTCAGACCCATGTGCGCACGGCGCTGGAAAACGCGCTGACCCAGGGGCGGCTGCACCAGGCCTTGCTGTTTTCCGGCACCCGCGGGGTGGGCAAGACCACCCTGGCGCGGATCATTGCCAGTTGTCTCAACTGCGAGCAGGGTGTCAGCGCCAGCCCCTGCGGCAGCTGCAGCGCCTGTCAGGCCATCGAGCAGGGTCGCTTCGTTGACCTGATCGAGGTCGACGCGGCCTCCCGCACCAAGGTGGACGATACCCGCGAGCTGCTGGACAACGTGCCCTACGCGCCGGCCAGCGGGCGTTGCAAGGTGTACCTCATCGACGAGGTCCACATGCTGTCCAAGAGCTCCTTCAACGCGCTGCTCAAGACCCTGGAGGAGCCGCCGCCCCACGTGCAGTTTCTGCTCGCAACCACCGATCCGCAGAAGCTGCCGATCACCATCCTGTCGCGCTGCCTGCAATTCCACCTCAAGCGGATCAGTGCCGAGGACATCGCGGCGCGGATGCGCTACATCCTGGAGCAGGAAAAGATCGAGGCCGACGATGAGGGCCTGGTCCGTCTGGCCCGGGCTGCCGATGGCAGCCTGCGCGACGGGCTCAGCCTGCTGGATCAGGCGATTGCCTTCGGCGCCGGGGCGGTAACCGGCGAGGGGGTGGCGCAGATGCTGGGCAGCATCGAGCGGCGCGATCTGTTGCGCATCGCCGGGGCGGTGGCGGACCACGATGCCCCGGCTGCCTGGAGCGCGATCGACACCATCGAAGAACAGGGCCTGGATTTTGTCGAGGTGCTGGAGGAACTGGCCCGGCTGTGGCAGCGCCTCGCCGTGGGCCAGCAGGTGCCACAGGCCTGGGATGCAGTCGAGCAGGCCGATCTCGGTCCGCTGGCCCAGCGCTTCGCGCCCGAGGACCTGCAGGTCTTCTACCAGATTGCCATCAACGCCCGCCGCGATATCGACTGGGCGCCCGATCCGCGCAGCGGTTTCGAGATGACAGTGCTGCGGACCCTGGCCTTTGTGCCCGACAGCGGTGGAGCCAGCACGCCGCGATCCACCCCGCAGCAGCAGGGTCGGGAGCCTGGGCCCGACGCCGCGTCCGCCGCGGCCTCGCCAGCCCCGGCCCGGGCAGTGGCTGCGCCGGTGGCAAGCGCGAAGAGCGATCCGGCCGCGGTCGAGGATTGGCCTGCGCTGCTGCAGCAGCTGGACCTGCCCGCGCCGGTGCGGGTGGTGGCCGAGGCCTGCAGCCTGCTGCGCCAGGAGGCTGACAGCCTGGTGCTGAAGGTGGCCGCCGAGGTCCGCGCCCTGTGCACCCCGCGGGTCGAGCAGGCCCTGGGCGAGGCGATTGCGCGGCATTGCGGCAGCCGTCTGCGACTGGAGCATGCGCGGGCCGAGGTGCTCAGCGTGGAGGAGCAGTCGCGCAGCCAGGAAGAGCGCTTCCTGGCGAACCCTGGCGTGCGCCAGATGGTCGAACTCTTCGATGCCGAAATGCAGCCCGGCACCCTGCGCATCAGCGTGGACGAGGCGGCGGAACGGACCCTGAACTGATCGCGGCGCGAGGCGCCACCACCAAGAGGACAATGCCATGAAAGGGGCACTGGGCAATCTGATGCGCCAGGCGCAGCAGATGCAGGAAAAGATGCAGGCGGCACAGGCCGAGATCGCGCAGCTGGAAGCCACCGGCGAGGCGGGCGGCGGCATGGTCAAGGTGACCATGAACGGCAAGCACGAGGGCCGCAAGGTTGAGCTGGACCCCGATCTGCTGAAGGACGACAAGGAGCTGCTCGAGGATCTGATCGCGGCGGCGATCACCGATGCCGCGCATCGCCTGGAACGCATCCAGAAGGACAAGATGGCCGAACTCACCGGCGGGCTCAATCTGCCACCGGGCATGAATCTGCCCTTCGGTCAGTGATTTATCCGCCGCCGCTGGAAGGCCTGATCGCGGCGCTGCGTTGCCTGCCCGGGGTGGGGCAGAAGACCGCCCAGCGCATGGCCTTTCATCTGCTGCAGCGCGAGCGCGATGGCGCGAGGGAGCTGGCCCGCGCGCTGGAGCAGGGCCTGTCGGATATCCGCCATTGCCAGGACTGTCGCATGTTCAGTGCCGGGCCGCTGTGCCCGATCTGTGCGTCGGACAAGCGGGATGTGTCCCAGCTGTGCGTGGTGGAAAGCCCCGCGGATGTCGCCGCCCTGGAACAGAACACGGAATTTCGCGGACGCTACTTCGTGCTGCTGGGTCGATTGTCTCCGCTGGACGGCATCGGGCCCGAGGAACTCGGCCTGTCCCGTCTGGCCGAGCGCATGGCGAGCGAGGCGATCGAGGAGGTGATTGTCGCCACCAATCCCACCGTGGAAGGAGAGGCAACCGCCCACTACATCGCCGAGCTGGCCCGCGCGGCCGGGCTGCGGGTCAGCCGCATCGCCCATGGCGTGCCGGTCGGGGGCGAACTGGAGTACGTCGATGGCGGCACCCTGGCGCATGCCCTGAGCGGGCGTCGGCCGGTGGAATCCTAGAGGCGTCAGTCCGCCGGGTGGGCGAGGGCGGCCCAGGACACGGATGCGCATGACACATATTCCGACCATGGCCGGGCCCGCGCGCCGGCCGATTGATCAAGCCAGGATGATGCAGAAATGAGTGAACGAATCGATATCGAGATCGACGACGAGCAGATCGCCACGGTCAGCCTGAACCGGCCGGACAAGCGCAATGCCATCGACTGGCCGATGCTGCGCGCCTGGATCGATGCGCAGAAGCAGCTCAAGGCCATCCCCGAATTGCGCGGTGTGATCATCCGCGGCCACGGCGCCTCGTTCTGCGCCGGGCTGGATTTCGCCTCGTTTGGCGGGACACCGGGGCGCATCGTGCAGGCCTTCCTGCAGCCGGGCAGCCGCGATGCCAACCTGTTTCAGCAGGCCTGTATCGGCTGGCGCTCGCTGGCCGTGCCGGTGGCCGCGGCCATTCAGGGTCACTGCTATGGCGGTGGCATGCAGCTGGCCCTGGGAGCGGATTTCCGCTTCAGCCGGCCGGATGCCGAATTTTCGGTGATGGAGATCAAGTGGGGCCTGATTCCCGACATGAGTGGCATGGTCACCCTGCGCGAACTGGTTCCCATGGATCTGGCCAAGCGACTGATCATGACCGCGGAAGTCTTCTCGGGCGAGCAGGCCCGGGCCTGGAACCTGGTCACCGAACTGGCCGAGGACCCGGTCGCGGCGGCCCGTGAGCTGCTGCGCCAGATCGCCACCCGTTCGCCGGACGCGGTGGCGGCGGCCAAGGGCCTGCTGCAGGACACCTGGCAGGCGGACGTGGATCAGGCGCTGGCGGCCGAGCGGCGCTGGCAGCGGCGGCTGCTGGTGGGTGAGAACCAGCGCATCGCGCTCAAGCGCAATCTGAAAAAGGCGGAGATCGACTTCCGGCGGCGCCGGATCAAAAGTCTCTGAGGATCATGCGCAGGTCACAGCGGCGGGCCTCATTGCTGCCGTCCATGGGCTGAAATCCGGCCCAGCGATACAGGGCCCGGGCCTCGCGCAGGGCCGTGGCGGTTTCCAGCTCCAGCTCGACGATCCCCTGGCTACGGGCCCAGGCCAGCGCGTGTCCCAGGCAGGCGCGGCCCAGGCCCAGCCCCCGGCAGGATGGGTCCAGGTACATGCGACGCAATTCCCCGCGATCGGCGGACAGACGCCGCACCGCGACGGTCGCACGGAGCAGGCCCTGCTCGTCGTGCAGCAGGTCGAAGAAACCCTCGCGGTAATAGGCTTGCAGATCCTCCAGATCGCGGTCGATGCCATCGGGCTCGGGCGCCAGGCCATAGTCGCCCAGCACCCGGAACACCAGATCGGCAACGGCCGCGCCATCGCCCCGGGTCGCCGGCCTGCGCCGCAGGCCGAAGCCGGCAAAGTCATGGCAGTCGAGCGAACGCTCCAGCCAGCGGTGCGGGATGGCGTCAAACAGCAGCGTTCCCGGCCCGACATCGGCATAGCCGCTGCGCGTGTAGAAGCCCAGCGCCGAGTCTCGCGCATGGATACGCAGGCGTGTCACGCCCCGACCGCGGGCCAGGGCTTCCAGGCTCTGCAGGATCCGCCGGCCCAGGCCCTGGCCCTGATGCCCCTCGGCCACCGCCATGGAACGGATCTGCGCCAGACCCGACCCCAGCGGCACCAGACGACCGCAGGCGATCATCTCGCCGGTTTGCGGACTGCGGATGGCCAGATGGTCGCTGCCCGCCTCCTCGGCCGCGTCAGGGGCATCCGGTCCCTGGCCCCAGGGCTGGCGCAGGCGGCGCCAGCGCAGGGCGTAATAGTCGGCCAGATCAGCATCGCTGCTGGGTCGGAACACAGGAGGGGCTTGAATGATCGGCACGGGACTTGCAGCTTTATACTGGTGCAAAGCTTAACCGAGAATCCCATGCGACTGCGCCTGATGACCGGCCTTGTCGCGCTGGCCCTGACGGCCTGTGGCGGCGCCGGGCGGACCCCGATCCAGCCGGTTTACCCGGCGGTGCCCGATGCACCTTACGCGGACAAGCTGCGAACCTGCGCCCGCGCGCTGGGACCACAGCGCTCCTGCAGCCTGGCCGAGCTGCCGCCGCTGGCTTTGGAGTCTGCCGATCCTGAGGCGGCCTTGCTGATGCAGCGGGTCGCCACCACCCACGACTGGATGGCCGAGCGTTTCGCCGAGTTGCTGCCCCTGTTGCCAGCCGAAATCCTGCGCCTGTCGCGCAGCCTGTCCGCCGTGATCATAGGCTCGGACGTGCGCCCCTCCTTTTACTGGCGCAGTACCGGTGCGATCTACCTGGACCCCGGCAATCTGTGGCTCAGCGTGGCGGAGAAGCGCAGCATCGATCCCGAGCCGGACTACCGCGCCGGCTTCGGTGCCCAGCTGAAATTCAGCATCATCAGCCGCTACGTGCTGAACAATGACTACGCCTGGTACGGCTACAGCCTGAGCGATGATTCCGAGCGCGAGTTGCAGGACCTGATCGCCCCGCTCAGCCGTCTGCTGTTCCATGAACTGGCCCACGCCGCGGACTTCTTTCCGGTGGCGCTGATACCGCAGCTGGATCCGGCGCTGAGCTACGAGGCCGCCGCGCAGCAGATCGCCGCGGCCGGGCAACAGCCCTCGCAGGCCCTGGAGGCCGAGTACCCGCTGCAGTCGCAGACCCTGTTCGAGCTGGCCCGGGTCAACTTCTTCGGCCTGGAGCCGAATGATGCGCAGCTGGCCCTGCGGCCAGCGGAGGTGAGCGCCCATTTTTCTCCCGATATCGCCAGTGACGACTACAGCTACAGCACGCGGCACGAGGATCTGGCGATGCTGTTCGAGGAACTGATGATGGACTACGCCTTCGGCATCCGGCGTGATGTCGCGGTGACCAATCGGCCGGCGCCCGGTGAACCGCACATCGTGGACTGGGGTCAGCGTGGCCGGATCGGCGATGCCGGGGTCAGGCCCCGGGTGGAGTTGAGCGCGGAGAGCCTGCTGCCGGAGGTGGATTTCAGTGCCTACTTCGCCAGTCTGGGGGCACCGCAGGCGATGCAGTCCGGACGCAGCTGGAATGACAATCTGGACCCCGGCGGGCAGTCCAAGTCGCTGCTGCGGGGTCAGCTGCAGCCGCGTGAACTGGATCTCGTGATCGAGTAGCGCCGGATACCGGCCGCGTCCGCCGCCTCAGTCCTCGAAGCGCGCCGGGCGCTTGCCCAGTTTGGCGGCCACCGCCTCGCGGTAGTTGCTGCCGGCCATCATCTGCTGCTGCAGGCGGGCTTCCTCCGCGAGCAGCCGGGCATCGGCCGGCCAGCATTGCTGGATCAACGCCTTGTTGGCGCGCACCGCGTCGGGCGAACGGGCCGCGATCTCCCGCGCCAGCGCCATCGCGGCGGCATGGGCGTCCGGCGCCAGGCGGGTGACCAGGCCCAGCTGCAGCGCTTCCTCGGCGGCCACCTTGCGGCCGCTCAGGATCAGTTCCATGGCCTGGTCCTGCGGCAGCAGCCGGGGCAGGGTCTGGCTGATCGCCATGTCCGGAATCAGGCCGTAATCGATCTCCATCACGCACAGCCGGGCGTCGGCGGAGGCGATCCGCAGGTCCGCCCCCATGGCCAGCTGGAAGCCGCCGCCAAAGGCCACACCATGCAGGGCGGCGATCACCGGCACCGGCTGCTCACGCCAGATCGTGACCAGGCGCTGGGCGGTGTTGGCGGCAGCGCCCGCCTCCTTGCGAAAGGCCAGACCGAGATCCTGACCGGGCTGCATGAAGCTGGGAAAGTCCAGGCCGGAGCAGAAGCTGGGCCCGTTGCCGGACAGCACGATGGCGCGCAGGCCGGGCTGATCGAGCAGGGATCGGCCGGCCGCATAAATGGCCTCGAACTGCTCGGCATCCAGCGCGTTGTGCCGGTCCGGGCGATTCAGGCGCACATCGGCGACGTGCTCGTGGATCTCGATGGTGACGCGCTGGCTCATGCGGGCATCCTATTGAGGGTCGAGGTAGCGCTGCAGCAGGCCGCCATAGGCGTCGATGCGGCGGTCGCGCAGGAAGGGCCAGATACGACGCACCGACTCGGCCCGGGCCAGGTCGATGTCGACCAGCTGGCTGACCGGCTCCGTACCGGCACGAAACAGGAACTCGCCCTGTGGCCCGCAGACGAAGCTGTGGCCCCAGAACTGTGCTCCGGCACCGCCGCCAGGGTCGCTCTCGTGGCCGACCCGGTTGCAGGCAAGCAGCGGCACACCATTGGCCACCGCGTGGCCGCGCTGCACCGTGGTCCAGGCCTCCAGCTGGCGCTGCTGTTCATCGCTTGGGTCGGTCGGATCCCAGCCAATCGCGGTGGGGTAGATCAGCAGCTCCGCTCCGGCCAGCGCCATCAGGCGGGCGGCTTCGGGAAACCACTGGTCCCAGCAGACCAGCACGCCGAGCCGGCCGACGCTGGTGTCGATGGGCGCAAAACCCAGGTCACCCGGGGTGAAGTAGAACTTCTCGTAGTAGCCAGGATCGTCGGGGATGTGCATCTTGCGGTAGCGCCCGGCGATGCTGCCGTCGCGCTCGAAGATCACCGCGGTATTGTGGGCCAGACCGGCGGCGCGGCGCTCGAACAACGAGGTGACCAGGACCACGCCGCAATCCCGCGCGGCGCTGGCGAACAGCTCGCTGCGCGGGCCGGGAATGGGCTCGGCCAGATCAAACAGGGCCGGGTCCTCCTGCTGGCAGAAATAGGTGCTGGCATGCAGTTCCTGCAACACCACCAGCTGCGCACCGCGCGCGGCCAGGTCACGGATCGCTTCCAGGCTGCTGCGAATGTTGGCAGTGATGTCCTCGCCGCAGGCGTGCTGGGCCAGTCCGACGCTCAGGGTCTTGTTCATGCGGGCAGATTCATGGTGACGCAGTGCAGGCTGCCATATTGCCGGATCAGGGCCTGGCAATCGATCCCGATGATCTCGCGCTGCGGGAACAGGGCCGCCAGGACGGCCAGTGCCTGCTGATCGGCCTTCACGGCGTAGGTGGGCATCAGGACCGCATCATTGATGATGAGGAAGTTCGCGTAGCCGGCGGGCAGCAGGTCGCCAGCTTCGTCGCGGTGCTGGCCGGCACAGGGCAGGGGGTGCAGGGTGTAGGGCTGGCCATCCGCCCGGCGCAGGGCGCGCAATTCCTCCAGCATCGCATCGAGCTCGGCGGCATTGGGATCATCCGCCCCGCCGGAGGCCTGGTAGGCGATGGCCTCGGGGCTGACGAAGCGGGCCAGGGTGTCGATGTGGCCGTCGGTGTCGTCGCCGGCCAGGCCGCCATGGTCCAGCCACAGGAAGCGCTCGATCCCCAGCTGCTCGCGCAGCAGGGCTTCGATCCGTGCCGGATCCCAGCCCGGATTGCGCGCCTCATCCAGCACGCTGCGACGGGTGGCCAGCAGGCTGCCCCGGCCGTCGCTGTCGATGGCGCCGCCTTCCAGCACGATGGCCTGTTCCTCGGGCATCTCGAAAGCGCCCTGACGGGCCAGCTCCAGGGCCAGGACATTGTCCCGTCCGCTGTCGAACTTGCCGCCCCAGCCGTCAAAGCCGAATTTCAGCAAGCGGGGACTGCCGTCGGCTTCGATCCCGATCGGTCCGTGGTCGCGGGCCCAGACATCGTCGTTGGGCACGCGGTAGCCGCGCAGGCGTCCGCTCGGGCACTGCGGTTCCAGCTGGGCCATCACGCGGGTCCGTTGTTCCTCGCTGTGGAAGCTGATGATGACCGGCTGGAAGCGGCTGATCGCCCGGGCGATCTCCTGGAAGCAGACGGCAACGGCAGGGTAGTTGGCAGCGAAGGCCCCGTCCGCGCGTGGCCAGGTCAGCATCACGGCGGCTTGGGGTTCCCACTCGGCGGGCAGGCGGTTCATGGCGGGTCGGTGGTCAGGGGGCGCATAGCATAATTGACCCGCGCCCGGCCGTCTGGTTTGATAGGTCGCCTTGTAACCAGGAGGTAACAATGAAACTCTACGGCTCCCGCATGGCACCCAATTCCGACCGGGTGGAGATGTTCCTGGCGGAAAAGGGCATCGAACTGCCGCTGATCCAGCTCAACCTGATGGCCGGTGAGCATCATTCGACTGAGTACAAGGCGATAGCGCCGAATCGCAAGGTGCCCTGCCTGGTGCTGGACGACGGCACGGCGATCCGCGAGAGCGTGGCGATCTGCCGTTATTTCGAGGAGATCCAGCCCGAACCGCCGCTGTTCGGCACCGGGGCCGTGGAACGGGCCCAGGTCGAGATGTACCAGCGCCTGATGGAGCTGGAGCTGATGATGCCCATCGCCATGTGTTTCCGCCACGGCCACCCGGCTGGCGCCGCGCTGGAGAAGCCGCAGATCGCCGAGCTGGCCCAGGCCCAGAGGGTGGTGGCGGAAAAGCGCATGAAGGTGCTCAACAAGGAACTGGCCGATCGCGAATTCCTGGTCGGGGAGCGCTTCAGCATCGCTGACATCACGGCCTATATCGCGCTGGGCTTCGGTCGGGTCAGCAAGCTGCTCCCGAACCAAGAGGAACACCCGCATGTGCTGCGCTATCAGGCGGCCATTGCCGCGCGGCCCAGCGCGCAGGCTCTGCGTGCAAGGGCGGCCTGATGATACATCTGTACACGGCGCCCACCCCCAATGGCTGGAAGGCTTCTGTCTGCCTGGAAGAACTGGAGATGCCTTACCAGGTCCACCCGGTGAACATACTCGGTGGTGACCAGCACAAGCCTGCCTTCCGGCAGCTCAATCCCAACGGCAAGATTCCCGTCATCGTCGATGGCGACAATGAGGATTTCGCCGTGTTCGAGTCCGGCGCCATCCTGATCTACCTGGCGGAGAAGGCCGGCCGCCTGCTGCCTGGCGACGTCAAGGGACGCTCCCGGGTGATCCAGTGGCTGATGTTCCAGATGGGCGGGATCGGCCCGATGATGGGTCAGGCGAACGTCTATTACCGCTACATGCCGGAAAAAATTCCGCAGGCGATTGAGCGCTACCAGAATGAAAGCCGTCGCCTGTTCGAGGTGCTCGATGGGCGACTGGCGGAATCGGAGTGGCTGGCGGATGACTATTCCATCGCCGACATCGCCAACTGGTGCTGGGTGCGCAGCTACAAGTGGTCGGGTGTGTCGATCGAGGGGCTGGACAATCTCAGGCGCTGGCTGGATGCCATGTATGCCCGCCCGGCGGTGCTGCGCGGCAAGGATGTGCCGGTGAAGGTGGACAATCTGCTCAAGGGCGAGAACGATGGCGCCGCGGATGCCTTCATCAAGGGGGCGAGGACCATCGTCGGGCAGTAGGTTTTGTCCTTTAGCGGACCTTCCTCTCGCTGCGAGAAGCGCTGCATCACCGCCTGGGTTCATTGGGGGAAAACGGCGGCGCCTGGGTTCGTCCTGCTGCCGCAAGCTCTCCATGAGAGCTCACGCCGGGCCCTGCCGCCTGTTCCGGGCGCTGTCCCCCGCGCCGCTTCGCGGTGCGCTCCAGGCCCGGCCGCTTGGTGGGGCCCGGCTCGACGCGACGTCCTGTCGCGTTGAGCCTCGCTTCGCCATCCATGGCGAA
>JBFJTN010000005.1:0-43386 GCA_041625325.1 Oceanococcus sp.
GGGCTACGAGGATGAGCAGCTGGATGCCCGCGACCCGGGCGAAAGCCGGGGTCAGTCCTTTCCCGATGCCCAGGCCCTGCCCGATGGCGGACTGCTGATCGCCTGGCAGGAGGCGGATCCGAGCGGCACCCCGGGCATCGAGCTGGCCGAGTTCGATGCGCAAGGGCAGCTGCGCGGCCGTCAGCGCATGAGCAGCGGCGCCGCCTATCGCCCCCGCCTGGCCGGCTCGGCGGACAGGCAGTGGCTGATCTACGAGGCGCGGGATGCAGCCGGTGGCCTGCAGCTGCGCTGGCAGCAACGTGAGTCCGGCGCCTGGTCGGCCGCACAGGCCCTGGACCCCGGCGCCGTCGCCGGTCGCTGGCAGCGCTACGCCGAGCCGGTGGTCGCAAACGGGCAGCTGTACGTGGCCTGGAGCGACGACCGCGCCGGCGATGATGATCTGCTGCTGATCCGGGCCGGCGGTGGTCCGCCACTGCGCATCGACGATGCCCCGGCCGGGGTGGCCTCGCTGTCCGCCACCGCGCTGCCGCTGGATTCCGGCGACCTGATGCTGGCCTGGCAGGACGAAACAGCGGCAGGCCCGCAGCTGCGCTGGACGGTCCAGCCGCTGCCCCTGTCCGGCCGTGGCGGGGGCGGCGGCGCCAGCCTGCTGCTGCTCGGCGGACTGATCCTGCTCCGGCGGCGGGCCCGGCGATGATGGCGGACGAAGCCCGCGCAGTCCTCGACTTCTGGTTCGGGGAGCTGTCGGCGGCCGACTGGTGGAAGAAGGACCCGGCGCTGGATGAGTGCATCCGCCAGCGCTACGGGGCGCTGCACGCGTGCGCCAGCCGCTGTGAGCTGTGGGCCTGGCGCGCAGCGGCCGATGGCCGTCTGGCCGAGATCATCGTGCTGGATCAGTTCTCCCGCAATCTCTACCGCGACCGGCCGGAAGCCTTCGCCCAGGACCCGCTGGCCCTGGCACTGGCCCAGGAAGCGGTGGCCTGCGGCGCCGACCAGGCGCTGCCCGTCGAGCGCCGCGCCTTTCTCTACATGCCCTACATGCACAGCGAGTCCAGGGCGATCCACGAGGAGGCGGTCCGCCTGTTCTCGGCGCCGGGCATGCAGAGCAATCTGGACTTCGAGCAGGCGCACAAGGCCATTATCGACCGCTTCGGCCGCTACCCGCACCGCAATGCGATCCTGGGCCGCGCCTCCAGCACCGAGGAAAAGGACTTCCTGCAACAGCCCGGTTCGGGCTTCTGAAGGCAGACACGGCGATGACAGCCGCATCCATCGGGCGCCGGCTGGTCCTGTGCGCCCTGCTCGGCGCCTGCAGCCACCAGCAGATGTATCAGGCCTCGGAAAACTGGCGGGAAGAGGCCTGCCAGCGCAGCCACAGCCGCCACTCGCCCGCCTGGGAGCACTGCATGGCCTCGGCCCGTTTGCCTTACGAGGATTACCAGCGGGAACGGGACGCGGCCCGGCAGGATGCGGACAGTCTTGCCCAGCCCTGAAGGCGACCTGCCGCCGGAGCCATGCCGAGGCTACTGGGTGGTAATCGCCGCGCAGGCCCGGCGCGCCTTGTCGCGCGCCTGATCAATGCTGTCGCCGCGGGCCAGGGTGACCCCCATGCGCCGGCGGCCGAGCACTTCCGGCTTGCCGAACAGGCGCAGCTGGGTGTCGGGCTCGGCCAGGGCCTGATCCAGGCCGGCAAAGCGCGGCGCCACCCGGTCACCTTCCAGCAGCAGGGCGCAGGAGGCGGCGGGGCCGTGCTGGCGGATGTTCGGCACCGGCAGGCCGAGAATGGCGCGGGCATGCAGGGCGAACTGCGACAGATCCTGGGCGATCAGGGTCACCAGCCCGGTGTCGTGCGGGCGCGGCGAGACTTCCGAGAACCAGACCTGATCGCCCTGGATGAACAGCTCCACGCCGAAGATGCCGACCCCGCCCAGGGCTTCGGTGATGCGCCCGGCGATGTCGCGGGCGGCGGCCAGGGCGGCCGCGCTCATCGCCTGGGGCTGCCAGGACTCGCGGTAGTCGCCATCCACCTGCAGATGCCCGATCGGCTCGCAGTAGCTGGTGCCGCCGGCATGACGCAGGGTCAGCAGGGTGATCTCGTAGTCGAAATCGACGAAACCCTCGACGATGACCCGGCCCTGGCCGGCCCGGCCACCGGTCTGGGCGTAATCCCAGGCTGGCTCCACATCGGCAGGCTCGCGCAGCAGGGACTGGCCCTTGCCGGAGGAACTCATCACCGGCTTGACCACGCAGGGCAGGCCGATGCGCTCCACCGCCGCGCGGAAGTCCTCCAGGCTGTCGACAAAGGCATAGGGCGAGGTGGGCAGACCCAGCTCCTCGGCGGCCAGCCGGCGGATGCCTTCGCGGTCCATGGTCAGGCGGGCCGCCCGGGCGGTGGGGATCACGCGCTGGCCCTGGGCTTCCAGTTCCAGCAGGGTCGGGGTATGGATCGCCTCGATCTCGGGCACGATGAGATCCGGCTTCTCGGCTGCGATCAGCGCGCGCAATGCGGCCGGGTCCAGCATGTTGATCACGTGGCTGCGATGGGCCACCTGCATGGCCGGGGCGTTCGCATAGCGATCCACCGCGATCACCTCGGCGCCAAAGCGCTGCAATTCGATGACCACTTCCTTGCCCAGCTCGCCGCTGCCCAGCAGCATGACCCGCAGGGCGCCGTCCGACAGCGGCGTGCCGATGCGGCTCACTGCAGCGCCTCGCGGGCGCGGGCGCAGGCGGCGCGGACCTGATCCGGTGCGGTGCCGCCGATGTGGTTGCGGGCAGCCACGGCACCCTCCAGGGTCAGCACGGTGTAGACATCGGTGTCCACGGCCGGCGCATTGTCGCGCAGTTCGTCCAGGCTCAGCTCGGCCAGATCGACCTGCTTGGCCACGGCCAGCGCCACCGTCTTGCCGACCATTTCATGGGCATCGCGGAAGGGCACGCCCTTGCGCACCAGGTAGTCGGCCAGCTCGGTAGCGGTCGGGTAACCCTTGGTCGCGGCGTCACGGCAGGCGGCGGCATTGAAACGCATCGCCGGCACCATGCCGTTCATCACCCCGAGCACGGCGGAGACCGTGTCCAGCGCATCGAACAGCGGCTCCTTGTCTTCCTGGTTGTCGCGGTTGTAGGCCAGCGGCTGCGACTTCATCAGGGTCAGCAGGGCCATCAGCGCGCCATAGACCCGGCCGGTCTTGCCGCGGGTCAGCTCGGCCACGTCCGGGTTCTTCTTCTGCGGCATGATCGAGGAGCCGGTGCAGTAGGCATCGGGCAGGGCGATCAGGCCGAACTGCGGCGACATCCACAGCACGATCTCCTCGCAGATGCGGGAGAAATGCATCATCAGGATGCTGGCGAAGCTGCAGAACTCGATCGCGAAGTCGCGATCCGATACGGCATCCAGGGAGTTGTCGATGACCCGGTCGAAGTCCAGCGCCGACGCGGTCATCTGGCGGTCGATCGGGTAGCTGGTGCCGGACAGCGCCGCGGCGCCCAGCGGGCTGGCGTTCATGCGCGCGCGCAGGTCGGCCAGCCGGCCGCTGTCCCGGCGCAGCATGGCCTCCCAGGCCAGCAGGTGATGCCCGGCGGTGACCGGCTGGGCAGACTGCAGATGGGTGTAGCCGGGGAAGATGGTGTCGGCCTCGCGCTCGGCCAGATCGATCAGGCCGCCGCGCAGGCTGGCCAGCTGGGCCTGCAGGGCATCGATGGCATCACGCAGATACAGGCGGATGTCGGTGGCCACCTGATCATTGCGCGAGCGGCCGGTGTGCAGCTTCTTGCCGGCGGCGCCGATCTTGGCGGTGAGCCGCGACTCGATGTTCATGTGCACATCTTCGAGTTGCGGGTCCCAGGCGAAGTCGCCAGCTTCGATTTCCTGGCGGATCTCGAGCAGTCCCTGGCGGATCGCGGCGACCTCCTCGCCCGTCAGCACGCCGGCGGCGCCAAGCATCTCGGCATGGGCAAGCGAGCCGCGGATGTCGTGCGCATACAGGCGGCGGTCGTAATGCTCGGAGGCGCTGAAGGCCTCGACCAGGGCATCGGTGCCCTCGGCGAAGCGGCCTCCCCAGAGTTTGCCTTTGTCCGCGCTCATGGCAGCTGGTCCTTTTCGGAAGGGGCGCGATGATAGCAGAGAGCCGGGCCGTGGCCGGTCGATTCGGAGTATTGTTGAGAGCATGAGCGCCGCGCCCGCCGCCAATTTCCTGCCGGACTTCTGCCGCCCGCCGGCGATCCTGCAGCTGCTGCTGGTCAGCCAGATCCTGGCCATCCTGCTGACCCTCGGCCTGCCCGGCGAAAGCCTGATCCCGGGCACCCGGCTGGTGCTGATTTCGCTCTATCTGCACTGGATCACCCTGCTCAGCGCCGGCGCCCTGTGCTGGCTGCGCGGGCGTCTGGTCGACAGCCCGGCCTGGCTGATCTCCCTGGCTGCTTTCGGCGTGCTGATCGGGATCAGCCTGATGGTCAGCGAAATGGCCTTCCAGCTGGGTCGCCTGCTGCTGGACGACGGCTTCCGGCCGGGTCAGTCGCATGCCCATTTCCTGCTGCGCATCGCCCTGCTGGCCGGCATCGTCAGCCTGCTGCTGCTGCGTTACTTCTATGTGATGCATGCCTGGCGCCGGGAGGTCGAGGCCCTGGCCGAGGCGCGCTACGCGGCGCTGCAGGCGCGCATCCGCCCGCACTTCTTCTTCAATGCGCTGAACAGCGTCGCCGCCCTGATCACGCTCAATCCGGGCCAGGCCGAGGATCTGCTGGAAGACCTGTCCGAGCTGTTTCGCGCGATTCTCAAGTCGCGGGATCCGTGGACCCGTCTGGGAGATGAAATCGCCCTGGCACAAACCTACCTGCGGATCGAGCAGCTGCGGCTGGGCGAGCGACTGCGCGTGGACTGGCAGGTCCCGCCGGAACTGAGCGAGCTGCGCCTGCCGCTGCTGAGCCTGCAACCCTTGCTCGAAAACGGCATCTACCACGGCATCGAACAGCGACCCGACGGCGGCACCCTGCGCATCAAGGCCAGACGGCAGAAGACCGAGCTGCGGATCACCATCAGCAACCCGCTGGCGACCGACCCCCGCACATCGACCGGCAGCCGCATGGCCCAGGACAATATTCGTCAGCGCCTGCGATTGTTATACGATGATCGGGCGAGCCTGACGGTCCACAGCAGCCAGGGGGAGTATCGCGCCGAGTTACGCGTTCCGGTATGAATGTCCTGATCGTTGATGATGAACCCCTGGCGCGCGAGCGACTGAAGCAGCTGATCGGTCAGTTTCCGGGGCATGCCGTGGTCGGCGAGGCAGGGGACGGACGGGCCGCGCTGAAACTTGTCGACGACACCCGGCCGGATGTCATCCTGCTGGACATCCGCATGCCCGGTATGGACGGCCTGCAGGTCGCGCGGGCCCTGGCCGAGAGCACGCTGCCGCCGGCGATCATCTTCACCACGGCGTTTTCCGAGCACGCTCTGTCCGCCTTCGACACCTCGGCCTGCGCCTACCTGCTCAAGCCGATCCGCAAGGAGAAGCTCGGCGCCGCCCTGCAGCAGGCCCGCCGCCCGAGCCGGGCGCAACTGGAATCGATCAGCCAGAGCCTGACCCGCGAGGCGGACCCCGCCGGCCGCAGTCACATCGTGGCGACCACCCGGGAGGGTCAGATGCGCATTCCCGTGCCCGATATCATCTACTTCCAGGCGGACCAGAAATACACCACGGTGTATCACCTGCAGGGCGAGGAGCTGATCGAGGAATCGCTCAAGCACCTGGAGGATGACCTCGCGCCGCAGTTCCTGCGCATCCACCGCAAGTTCCTGGTCAATGCGGACTACATCGTGGGCCTGGAGCGGGGCGATACGGTCAGCCTGCAAGGCGCCCAGCTGGTGGTCAGGCATACTGAAGAGAAACTGCCGGTCAGCCGGCGCCGCCTGGCGGAGGTCCGCCGGCTGCTGTTCAAGGATTCATCGGAATAATGTCTGTATTGCGTATCGCCACGCGCCGCTCCCCCCTGGCGCTGTGGCAGGCCGAGTTTGTCGCCGACGCCCTGCGCCGGCTGAACCCCGGAACCACCGTGGAACTGGTGCCGCTGGTCACCAAGGGCGACCAGTTGCTCGACTCGCCCCTCTCCCGGCTGGGCGGCAAGGGCCTGTTCGTCAAGGAGCTGGAACGGGCCATGCTGGAGGGCGAGGCCGATCTGGCGGTGCACTCGATGAAGGACGTGCCGGCGGCCTTTCCCGCGGGCCTGGGTCTGGCCGCCATCCTCGAGCGCGAGGATCCACGCGACGCCCTGATCGGCGCGGACGCGCTGAGCGACCTGCCCGAAGGTGCCTGTGTCGGTACGGCCAGCCTGCGCCGCCAGCTGCAGGTGCAGGCGCAACGACCCGACTGCCAGATCCGCCTGCTGCGCGGCAATATCAACACCCGCCTGGCCAAGCTCGAAGCCGGGGAATACGACGCCATCCTGCTGGCCGCCTCGGGTCTCAAGCGCATGGGCTTCGACCACCGGATCAGCCGCATCCTGGAGCCGGAGGACATGCTGCCAGCGGTGGGTCAGGGCGCCCTGGGCATCGAATGCCGCCTGGAGGATCAGGCCACCCTCGCGGCCGTCGCACCGTTGAATCACGCCGACTCCAGCCTGCGGGTCCGGGCCGAGCGGGCGCTGGGCCACTGCATGGGCGGCAGCTGCCAGCTGCCGGTCGCGGCCTACGCCGTGCTCGAGGATCAGAGCCTGTGGCTGCGCGGCCTGGTGGGCTCGCCGGACGGCCGGCAGATGGTCCGCGACGAGATCCGTGGCCCGGCCGCTGACGGCGAGGCACTGGGCCGCGCCCTCGGCCAGCGGATGCTGGCGGCCGGAGGGCAGGACATCCTGGATGCGCTGGAACCGGGCTGAATCGCCCCTGATCGGGTTCACGTCGGCCCTCGGCGGGATCCAGGCGGCGGTCCGCGCATGAGTGGCCGGCCGATTCTGCTGACCCGGCCCGCCGCCCAGATCGGTGAAACGGCCCGGTTGCTGCAGGAACAGGATCTCGAGGTGATCTCCTTGCCGCTGACCGAGATTGCCCCGCCGGCCCGCCGGCCGGCGCGCAGCGACGTGGCTTTCGCCCGCTCGGCCGACTGGCTGATCTTCACCAGTCGCAACGCGGTGCAGGGTGCCGCTGCCTGGCTGGATGCGGAGCCCGGACGCCAGGTGATCGCGATCGGCGCCGCCACCGCACGGGCCGCCACCGCCGCCGGCTGGCGGGTGCGTTACACCCCCCCGGACCAGACCAGTGAATCCCTGCTGGAGGATCCCGCCGCGCCAGCCCTGCAGGGCAGGATCTGCCTGGTCGCCGGCAGCGGGGGGCGGCGCCGGCTCAGGACGGCGCTGGACCAGCGTGGCTGCGAGGTCCGCAAGCTCATCGTCTATCGCCGGATCGGCCGCCGACCGGACCCGGCGCTGCTGCAGGAGGTGATCGCACGCCGGCCGCTGCTGCTGTTCACCAGCGGCCACGCGATGCGCCAGTGGCAGCAGCTGTGCGAGGCGGGCGGGCTGTCCTCCGGCCTGGATCTGCCCCTGCTTGTCGCCAGCCAGCGCCTGTGTAAACTGGCTCGGTCCCTGGGCTATCGCCAGCCGGCCCGGGTCCTGCCGCAGATCAGCGCTGCGGCGCTGCGCCAAGCACTGACCGAGTCGAACCCATGAGCGAAGACAAGAAGCCACAGGCCGAGCCGTCGCCGGAGCCTGACACCGCCAGGGACCAGGAGACGCAAGCCACCGCCAGCCAGGCACAGCCTGCAGGCGAGCCTGCCGGCCAGCCCCCCGGCAAAGCTGCGGCGAAAGGTCCGGGCAGCCGGACGCCGGCCGCCCCCGGCCTGTCGGCACCTGCGCCGACCCGCCCGCCCGTGGCGGCTGCGCCTTCTCGCAGCGGCAGCGCCGGCCTGTGGCTGGCGCTGCTGGACCTGATCGCGATCATCGGTCTGGCCGCCGCCGGCTATCTTTTCCTGCAGGGCCAGCAGCGGGACGAGTTCGCCCATCAGCAGCAGCTGGAAAGCCTCAAGCAGACGGTCAATCAGCTGGATGTCGCCAAGCAGAGCCGCCAGCAGTGGTTTGGCGACATGGAGGAACGCAGTCGGGAATCGCGCCGCGAGTTGAGCGAATTGCAGCGCCAGCAGGGCGCCCTGCTGACCCGGCTGGATCAGAACGAAAAGGCCCTGGGCCGCCTGGCGGATCAGGTCCAGGGCGGTCAGCATGCCTGGCAGCGGGCCGAAATCGAACACCTGCTGCTGGTGGCCAACACGCGGCTGCAGCTGCAGCAGGACCTGGACGGCGCGCAGACCGCGCTGCAGCTGGCGGACCGACGCCTGGCCAGCCTGGCCAATCCGGCCTATTTCGACGTGCGCAGGCAGATCGCCCAGGAGCTGAGCCGTCTGGAAGCCGTGCCGCGCCTGGATGTGCAGGCCCTGGCCCTGCAGCTGGACAGCCTGAGCACCCAGGTGGAAGCCCTGGCCACGCGCCGGCCCAGGGCGGGGAGCTTCGACACCGATCTGAAGGTCACCGGTGGCAGCCCCGAACTGCCCTGGCACTCCCGTCTGTGGGTGTCGGTGACCGAAGCGCTCAACGGCCTGGTCTCCATCCGCCGTGATGTCGAACGCCGCGAACCCCTGCTGCCGCCCGACCAGTCCTTCTACCTGCGCCAGAACCTGCGGCTGCAGCTGGAGAGCGCCCGGCTTGCCGCCCTCAAGCAGGACACCGCCAACTATCGCGCCGCGCTGACCCAGGCCCAGACCTGGCTGCAGCGCTATTTCGACACCGGCCAGCGGCCGGTCAGCGCCGCCCTGCAGACCATCGGCAAATTGCAGGGCCTGCAGCTCAAGCCGGCTTTGCCGGACATCTCGGGCAGCCTGGAGGCCCTGCGCCGCACGGGCGGAGCGCCGGAGTGATGCGCTGGTTCCTGCTGCCCGCCCTGGCGCTGACGGTCGGCGGCTTCATTGCCGCCAGCCTGAGCGAAGATCCGGGTTACGTCCTGATCCAGATCGCCGGCTATACCCTGGAAAGTTCGCTGGCCGGCATCATCCTGCTGGTTGCGGTGGGCCTGGCCATCGCCTGGACCGCCAGCCGGCTGATCGGCAGCACCGTGCGCCTGCCGGGCCGGGTTGGCGACTATCTGCTGGAGCGGCGCCTGGAACATGCGCGCAAGCAGCTGCGCCTGGGTCTGACCGAGCTGGCCGCAGGCCACTGGGACAAGGCGGAAATGGAATTGCTCAGGCGGGTCGCCGACGCCGAAGATCCGGCCACCAATTACCTGTATGCGGCAACCGCCGCGCACCGTCTGGACCGGCCCGACCGGCGCGACGAGTACCTGCGCCTGGCCGACAGCGCCGGCCCGTCCAGCCGGGCGGCGGTGCTGCTCAGCCAGGCCCAGCTGTGGGCCGAGGAGGACGCGCGCCTGGAGGATGCCCTCGCGGCGCTGGACGAACTGCTGTCCTCCCAGCCGAAGCACCGCGCGGCGCAGACCCTGCGCCTGCAGCTGCTGCACAAGGCCGGTCGCTGGCAGGCAATCAAGGACAGCCTGGCCAATGCCCGTGGCGTGGCGCGCACCGAGGTTTTCGATGCCGCCGCGCTGGCGGCGCACCGCGCCCTGCTCAGCCAGGCCCGCGCCAGCGGCCGCCTGGAATTGCTGCGGGCGGCCTGGCAGGAGGTGGACAAGCGCCACCGGCACGATAGCGGCCTGATCGGCCACTACGCGCTGCTGTGCCAGGAAATGAGCGCGGACGCCGACGGCATCCGCCTGATCGTCGCGGAAATGCGCCAGCAGTGGCATCCCTCGCTGGCCCTGATCTACGGCCAGCTCGATGGCGGCGATGTGGTCCGCCAGCTGGCCAAGGTGGAAAGCTGGATCAACCAGCACGGGGAAAAGCCCGAGCTGCTGCTGGTGGCGGGCCGCCTGTGCCTGCGCAACCGGCTCTGGGGACGCGCGCGCAGCTATTTCGAGGCCTGCCTGCGCAGCTACCCCTCGCCCGAGATCCGGCTGGAGCTGGGCAAGCTGCTGCTGCAGCAGGGCGATGACGACAAGCTGGCCCTGCAGCTGTTCCGCGAGGGCCTGGAATCCAGCCTCGCGCCGCCAGGCGCAAGCCGGCAGGAGTACCTGCCCTCGCCGCAAGCCGCGCCCAAGCCGGTCCCGGACAGCGGAGACTGAGGGGCGGTGAGCCCGCCTGCGACCTGGCTGATCGGCCACGGGGACATTGCCGCCCGGGTGGGCGAGCGCCTGCGGGCCAGCGGCGTGCCGCTGCACGCTCTGTCCCGTGGCTCACGGCCCACACCGCCCGGCCTGACACTGCACCCGGCTGACCTGGATCAACCCGACAGCCTGCCGGCGGTAAGCGGTCGCGTGCTGTACACGGCCCCGCCCGCCCCGGGTGCCGAGAGCGACCCGCGCATGCAGGCCTTCCTGCAGGCCGCCGGACCGATCGAGGTGCTGGTCTATCTGAGCACCAGCGGCGTCTACGGTGACTGCGGCGGCGACTGGGTCGATGAGCAGCGCCCCCCCGCACCACTGACCGCAAGGGCCGCCCGCCGGCTGGATGCGGAATCTCAGCTGCAGGCCTGGGCCGGGCAGCAGGGCACGCGGCTGGCCATCCTGCGGGTGCCGGGGATCTATGGGCCGGGACGCCTGCCGCTGGAACGGCTCCGTGAGGGCCGGCCGGTGCTGGATCCGGCGCAGGCGCCCTGGAGCAACCGCATCCACGCCGAGGACCTGGCCAGCGCCTGCCTGCTGGCGATGGATCGCGGCGAAGGCCTCTACAACATCAGTGACGGCACGCCCTCGCGCATGAGCGATTACTTTCTGGCCTGCGCCCGCCATGCCGGGCTGGCCGAACCGCCTCTCATCAGCTGGGAGCAGGCGCAAGCTCAGTTCAGCCCCCAGCTGCTCAGCTTCTATCGTGAATCGCGCCGGCTGGATATCAGTCGGGCCCGCCAGGAGCTGGGTTTCGAGCCCCGCTACCCGACGCTGGAGGCGGGTCTGGCCGCCTGCTGACGGCGGGCGTGCGCCGGGCTAGACGATGCTCGGCTCCGGCATGTCGATATCCTCGATGGCCTGCAGGCTTTCCCACTCCTCTGCGATTCGGCCGGCCTGGCGGGTGCGCGCGATGTGGAAGACCGCCTCCCCCTCGAAGACCAGCGGCAGATTCAGCTTGCCAATGATGACCCCGCCGACCGGTGCCCGGATCTCGGTCTCGCTGCCGCCCAGGGTGTCCGAGATATAGCCCATGACCTGTTCCGGCTCGACCTGTTCGCCCAGGCCCACGACGGTGCGCAGCACGCCACTGCCTTCGGCGCGGGCCCACTGGCTGCCCGAGGCGATGATCGGTTCGCGTTCGCGCGCCGGGCGAGAGGCTTTGGGCAGCATCTCCAGCTTGCGCAGCACATTGACGATGCCGCGCTGCCCCACCCGGATGCAGGTTTCGTCGAAGCGCAGTGCCTCACCGGCCTCGTAGAGCAGCACCGGAATGTCCTTGTCGCTGGTGTATTCGCGCAGGGTGCCGGCACCCGGCTTGGAATCCAGGATCAGCGGCGCGCCGAAGGCCCGGGCCAGTTCGGCGCTGCGCGAGCGCTCCATGTTGACCCGGATCTGCGGCAGATTGGCCCGATGCACCGCCCCGGTATGCAGGTCGATGCCGTAGTCCGACTTGGAGATGATCTCGGTGATGATGCCGTGGGCGATGCGGCTGGCCAGCGATCCCGACGGGTGGCCGGGGAAGCTGCGATTCAGGTCGCGCCGGTCGGGCAGATAGCGGGAGCGCTGAATGAAACCGTGCACGTTGACGATGGGCACGGCGATCAGGGTGCCGCGCAGGCGGCGCAGCACCGGCATGCGCAGCAGACGGCGGATGATCTCCACCCCGTTGATCTCATCGCCATGCAGGGCCGCGGTCACGAACAGCACCGGGCCGGTCTTGCGCCCGCTCAGCACCTGCACCGGCATGGTCAGCGGGGTGTGGGTGTAGAGCTGGGCGACCGGCAGGTCGATGGACAGACGGCTGCCCGGCAGCACGTCCTGGCCGCCGATCTGCAGCCGGCTCATCCCTGACCCCGGGTCCCGGTCTTGCCGAACTTGCCCTTGCGCTCGATGAACTGGTAGATCATGCCGGCCACATCCTTGCCGGTGATGGTCTCGATGCCTTCCAGGCCCGGCGAGGAGTTGACCTCCATCACCACCGGGCCGTGATTGGCCCGCAGGATGTCCACACCGGCCACGTTCAGGCCCATGATCTTGGCCGCGCGCACCGCCGTGGAGCGCTCCTCGGGCGTGATCCTGACCTTCTCGGCGGAGCCGCCGCGGTGCAGATTGGAGCGGAATTCGCCCTCGCGGCCCTGGCGGCGCATGGCGGCGACCACCTTGTCGCCGATGACGAAGCAGCGGATGTCCGAACCGCCGGCTTCCTTGATGAATTCCTGCAGCAGGATGTAGGCGTTGAGACCGCGGAAGGCCTCGATCACCGACTCACCGGCCTGCTGGGTCTCGGCCAGCACCACGCCGACCCCCTGGGTGCCTTCCAGCAGCTTGATCACCAGCGGCGCGCCGCCGACCAGCTCCATCAGGTCCTTGGTGTCGTCGGGCGAATGGGCGAAGCCGGTGACCGGCATCCCGATGCCCTTGCGCGCCAGCAACTGGTGCGCCCGCAGCTTGTCGCGCGAGCGGGTGATGGCCACCGACTCGTTCAGCGGCCAGGTGCCCATCATCTCGAACTGGCGCAGCACCGCGGTGCCGTAGAAGGTGATGGAGGCGCCGATCCGCGGGATGACCGCATCGAAACCCTCCAGGTTCTCGCCCCGGTAGTGAATCTCGGGCTTGTGCGAGACGATCTTCATGTAGCAGCGCAGGGCGTCGATAACCTGCACCTTGTGACCGCGCTCCACGCCTGCTTCCACCAGGCGACGGGTCGAGTAAAGGTTCCGGTTGCGGGAAAGGACTGCGATCTTCATGAGCGGGTCAGAAAGGAGGCGCCGGGAATGACATACAACCTGCCCTGCATGGCGGTGCGCCCGAGCAACATGCGGAATCGCATCGTATCACGGTCGGTCAGGGTCATTTCGATCTCCCATTGCCGCCCGCCCAGCTGCAGGGTGGTGCGGATCACGTAGCGCCGTTCCCGGTGGCCACCGGAGTCGGTGACCTGACGCCGGTCCGCCACCGGGGCCTCGCAGTGGACTTCGGTGGCGCGGTCGCCCTGCAGAGGGTGAACGCCGAATCGGACCCAGTCCGCGCCGCGCCGGCGGAAGGGCTCGGTGTAGAAGGCGTGCAGGGCGGAGGTGCGGGCTCCCGTGTCCACCTTGGCCTTGACCGCGTCCAGGCCCAGTTCCGGCAGGCTGACCCATTCGCGCCAGCCCACCGCCGTGTGATTCGAGACTGAAAATTTGCGACCCACGATGCTGTCCGTGATTTCTTATACTGTCGGCTCGCCTGCACGTTAGCGCATCTGATGAGCAAGGAATACAGCAGCCTCGCCGAGTTCTACCCCTACTACCTGCAGGAGCACAGCAACCGGATCTGTCGCCGTCTGCACTTCGTCGGGTCCAGCGCCGGGCTGGTCTTTCTGGGCGTGGCCATCGCCACCCTCAACCCCCTGTGGATCCTCGCCGGCCTGTTCAGCGGATACTTCTGCGCCTGGGTCGGGCACTTCTTCTTCGAACACAACAAGCCGGCCACCTTCAAGTACCCCTGGCTCAGCTTCCAGGGCGACTGGCTGATGTATCGCGACATGTGGACCGGCAAGATCAGCTTCTGATCACAGGGGTCTGAAGCTGGCCTGATTGAAAAGAATTCCACAGATTACGCAGATGACACAGATACAAAATCGCTCTGAATGGCGCCACATCCGATCTGTGCAATCTGTGGAACGTTCTTCCGCCCGGTTTCCGAGGATTCCAGAGCGGCCGTGACCAGGGCCTACTGGCTCGGCGCCCGCCATTGCCGGGATATCCGCAGAGGGCACAGACAAAGGCCAGCGCTTGATCTTGCCCTGTTCAATCTGTGTCATCTGCGTAATCTGTGGAGAGCCTTTCAGTGCAGACCACGGAGCGAATCCAGCGCCTGACAGGCGCTCCGGTCAAGCCCCCTCATCTGCAGATTCCGTGAACCTTCTTCTCAATCCGGCGACCAAGCACGCATGAAGGCCCTGCTCATCTCCGCGACTGTCGCGATGGCCCTGCTCCTGCTCGGCACCGCGCTGATCGCCACCCAGACCCCGCGCGCCCATGAGGCCCTGATGGCGCAACTGGCCACCTCGGGTCTGGCGCGGGAACAGGCCAGCGCGTTTCAGCCCGGCTGGCTGAGCTCGCACAGCAGCGGCAGCCTGCGGCTGGCCAGCGCACTGTGCGAGGGCTGTGATCAGCTGGAGTACGAAGGCACGGTGCGCCAGGGGCTGGGGGCGTGGCTGGCCGGCCAGTTCACGCCGCTGCATCTGGATTACCAGCTGCGCCTGCCCAGCCTGCCGGTCGAACCGGCGCTGCCCCCGCTTGCCCTGACAGCCCGGGCGGGACTTTCGGGTCTGCGCGCCAGCCTCAGCCTGCCGCCCTCTAGCCACGCCCACGAAACCCAGGCCCATGCCTGGCAGTTCAGCCAGGACGGGATCGCCGGAGCGCTGACGCCAGGCCGGCTGCAGCTGGCGCTGGGCCAGCTGCGGCTGCAGCGGGACAAGGCGGCCATCCTGGATCTGCAGCAGCTGGAGCTGCAGGCGGCTGCGGACGAACAGGTGCATCTGCGCCTGGCCTCGCAGGAGCTGGACGTGCCGCCCTGGTCCTGGCAGGCCGAGCAGCCCAGCGCCCGCTACCGTCAGCGCCGCGACGGCCAGCGTCTGGACCTGGCCCTGGAACTGGCCATCCCCGGCGGTCAGGTCGCCGGCCAGGAACACCACCCGCCGCTCAGTGGCGAGCTGGCAATCCGTCAGCTGGACCTGCCGGCCACCCGCGCCTTCGCCGAGCGCCTGCCCGCCCTGCTGTCTCCGCAGACCCCGGCCGCGGCCCGCATGTTCGGCCTGCTCAGCCTGTACAGCGTGCACGGCCCCGCCTACTTCGCCGCCGCGCCACAGCTGGACCTGCAGGCCCAGGACCTGCCGCTCACCGGCGGCCCCGGCACGCTCGCCCTGCGACTGGCCGTGACCCCCGGCCTGCGCCGGCCGCCGATGCACCCGCAGGAATGGCGCCAGGCGCTTGACGGCGTGGTCGACGTGAGCGCGCCGCCGCATCATCTGGCCGCGTGGTGGGCGTTCTCGGCCGATCTGGTCAACACCATCACCGGCCTGCCGCGCAGCTATGCCGTCCTGCGCGAGCAGGGCTGGGTGCAGGCACTGCCGGATGGGCGGGATCGCCTGTACTTCCGCCTCGAACCGCCACACGGTCCGCGCAAAGCCGCCTCCTGAGGCGTCATCGGCGACAGGCCGCCTGGTACTGGTCGCACTCCCGGCGCCCTGCTAGTCTGACAGGCTGGCCTCAGGATTCCGTCGCTTGCGCTACTCGACCGCCGACATCCGAAAACGCTTCGATGCCGTCACCTTCCGGCGGGGTCAGGCCTGCCACGAGCAGGGGCAGGTGATCGAGCTGGAAAGCGCCGACGGCGGCCAGATCCTCAGCGCGCGGGTTCGTGGCGACAACGGCAGCAGCCAGCAGGCCCAGGTGCAGCTGCGTGAGGACGCGCGCCGTTTTTCCACCCGCTGCAGCTGTCCCAGCCGGGGCGACTGTCCGCATGTGGTGGCGCTGCTCCTGGCCGCCCTGGAACGGGCGCCCAAGGCGGGCCTGAGCCAGGATGTCAGTGCCTGGGTCAACGACCTGTTCGCCCTGCACGAAGCCGAGGACACCGGGCCGGCACCACGCCGACCCAGCGCCCCGCGCCAGGCCCGGCTGCATTACAGCTGCAGCCTGCCGGATCACCCGGAGCCCCATGTCGCCGTCCGGGTCAGCCGTCAGCCCGGTCCGCAGAGCGCCGGCAAGGCCCTGTCGCTGAATGGCCGCTGGCAGCGCGGCAACATCCGTCATGCCGAGGATCGCGCCCTGTTCAACCGCCTGCGCGCCTTCGCCGATGAAAGCCCCTACGTGGCCCGGCTGGCCGATGCCGGCTCCTGCGAGCTGTTCGAGGATCTGGTGCGCAGCGGCTACTGCCACTGGGACAGGCAGCGCCGGCCCCTGAAGGCCGGCCCCGTCCGCGAGGCCAAGGCCCGCTGGACGGTTCACGAAGATGGCAGCCAGAGCCTCGGGCTGCATGTGGCAGCCCGGGTCCTGGTGCTGCCGCTGGAGCCGCCCTGCTACGTCGATCTCAAGCAGAATCTGGCCGGGCGCGTGAGCACCCGTCTGAGTCCCGCGATCCTGCCGCTGCTGGGGCGGGCACCCCGCATCTCGCCCCATCAGATCGACGAATTCGTTCGCCTGCTGGATGCCCGCGGCATCAGCGGGGTCCCCCGGCCGCAAAGCCCGCAGACCCGGACCCTGGACAACTGTGCCCTGGGCGCCCGGCTGGAGCTGATGCATATCGATGACCTGATCGAGGTGCGCGATGGCTTCGTGCCGGATATCTACGTGGCCCGGCTGCAGGCCTGCTATGGCGAGTTCTGTTTCGTGCCGGGGCAGGGCGAGGCGCTCAGCATCCGGCGCCAGGACGATCACCTGGTGCGGATCAACCGTGACCTGGCAGCCGAGCGCGCGCTGCTGGAGCGCCTGCCCGCCTTCCATGGCGTCGAGCCACAGGGCGAGAGCGCGGGTGACCAGCTCATCCTCACCCCCTATGACGGCAATGTGGCCTGGGCCCGTTTTCTGGAGGAGGAGCTGCCACAGCTGCAGGAGCAGGGCTGGCTGGTCGAGGTGCGTGATTCCTTCGACATGCGCAGCCTGGAGCCCGAGAACTGGACCCTGGAAACCCGGACCAGCGGCAACGACTGGTTCGAGCTGTCGGCCGGCTTCGAGGTGGAGGGCGAACGCTTCAACCTGCTCGACATCCTGGTCGGCCTGCTGCAGGACAACGACGGTGGCCATCCGCTGCTGGCCGATGGGCAACGTCACCTGGTCGTCGATCTGGGCGAGGGCCGCATGCTGCGCCTGCCGCGCGAGCGGATCGGGCGCATCCTCGACACCCTGACCGAGCTGTACCGGCACAAGCCGCTGAACCGGGCCGGGCGACTCAAGCTGCACAAGCTGGATCTGGCCCGCCTGGAGGACTGGGAGGAAAGCTGGTCCTGGCGCCCGCCGGAACAGCTGCGCGCCTTCGCCCGCAGCCTGCGCCGCCGGCCGGAGCCCTGCCGGCTGCCGAAAGGCTTTCGCGGTGAATTGCGCGGCTACCAGGCCGACGGCCTGGCCTGGATGCAGAACCTGGCACGACATGGCCTGGGCGGCGTGCTGGCGGATGACATGGGCCTGGGCAAAACGGTGCAGACCCTGGCCCATCTGGGTCGCCAGCACGAAGCGGGCGATGGCATGCCCAGCCTGATCGTGGCGCCCACCCGCGTGATCGGCAACTGGCGCGCCGAAGCGCGCCGCTTCACCCCGTTCCTGCCGGTCCTGCTGTGGCACGGCAAGGCGCGGGATCCGGGCAGCCTGCGTGGCGCTGCCCTGGTCATCACCAGCTACGCAACCCTGCTGCGCGACCGCAAGCTGCTGGAACCACTGGACTGGGAACTGGTGGTGCTGGACGAGGCGCAGTACGTCAAGAATCCGCGGGCCAAGATCTCGGCCTGCGTGCGCAAGCTGAGAGCGCGCCAGCGCCTGTGCCTGACCGGCACGCCGATGGAGAATCATCTGGGCGAACTGTGGAGCCTGTTCGACTTTCTCGCGCCCGGCTTTCTTGGCGACCTGCGCAGCTTCGCCCAGCTGTATCGCAACCCGATCGAAAAACAGGCCAACCAGGCGCGGGCGGAACAGCTCAGCCGGCGGGTCCGCCCCTTTCTGCTGCGCCGGCGCAAGGACGAGGTGGCCCGCGAACTGCCGCCCAAATCGGAAATCCTGCGCACCATCACGCTGGACGAGGATCAGGCCGGATTGTACGAAACCGTTCGCTCGGCCATGCAGGAGCGTGTTCGTGCCGCCCTGGCCGAGCGTGGTGCGGCGCGCAGCCAGCTGCTGATCCTGGATGCACTGCTCAAGTTGCGCCAGATCTGCTGCGACCCCCGCCTGGCCAAGCTGCCCGAGGCGCAGGCCATGAACAGCTCGGCCAAGCTGGCGACCCTGCGCGACATGCTGCCCGAACTGATCGAGGATGGCCGGCGCATCCTGCTGTTTTCCCAGTTCACCGAGATGCTGGCCCTGATCGAGCAGATGCTGGAAGAACTGCGTATCCCCCACCTCAAGCTGACCGGTGCCTCCAGCAACCGGGAGGAGCTGGTGCAACGCTTCCAGGCCGGCGAGGTGCCCCTGTTCCTGATCTCGCTGAAGGCGGGCGGCACCGGTCTGAATCTCACCGCGGCGGATACGGTGATTCACTACGATCCGTGGTGGAATCCGGCGGTGGAAAACCAGGCCACCGACCGCGCGCACCGCATCGGCCAGGACAGGCCGGTCTTCGTCTACAAGCTGATCTGCGAGAACACCGTGGAAGAGCGGATCCAGGAGATGCAGCGGCGCAAACAGCAGCTGTCCGAACAGCTCTACGCCGCGGGTACCGGCGCGCTGGACGAGGAGGAGTTGAACTGGCTGCTGGAAAGCAACGAACCGGAAACCGCCTGAAGCGGGCGCCGGGGCACGGATCCTGCCTTCCCGCATGACCACCAAATTGTGTTCGGATTGAATTAAGATGCAGTGGTCTGCCAAGCAGAGAGTCGCGGTTTTGGACAAGTCAGCGGATTTGCGGATGATGGGTGACCAGGACGAATTGCTCCTGGAGATGGAAGCCATGCTGCGTGACCAGGTGGAAGCCAATCCCATGGAGGTGCGCCCGCGCCTGCGTCTGGCCAAGGTCCACGCCGAGCTGCGTCGCACCGACGCCTTCCTGGAAGATGCCCGCGCGGTACTCACCCTGGTCCAGAACGAGGCCCAGCACCCGGCGCGGATGCAGCTGGCGCAGATCGCCAAATCCCTGGGCGTGGCCCTGCCGGCGAGCGGTGGCGGCAGCAGCCGCCCGGTCGGTCCGGCCCGGCGTCTGGGCGAGGACAAGGACAGCCGGGCCTACTTCGACAGCCTGAACGAGCGCTTCCAGGCGCTGCGCCAGACACCGGCTTTCATCACCGAGCACGACCGTCAGCTGATCCGCTGCTTCAGCCGGCCCTCGCCGCTGATGCACCTGCCGCGCCTGTCGCGGGAAATGGGCGGCGCCCAGCTGGCCATCAAGCGGGAAGACATGCTCGGCCAGGGCACCCGTCTGGTCATGACCGTGGCCGGTCAGGTGCTGCTGGCGCACAAGCTGGGCTACTCCGCCGTGGTCACCGGCAGCAGCAGCATCCGCACGGCTGTATTCATGTCCGCGCTGGCCGCACGCTACGGCATGGCCAGCGTGGTCTTCGTCAGCGAGCAGAAGGCCCGCCAGCATTCCTCCCTGCTGCTGCAGATGCGCTGCACCGGCGGCAAGGTCAAGATCGCCAATCGCAACAACAGCGAGCGCGACGAGGCCATGGATTTCTGTCTGCAGGAGCCGAAATCCCGCTTCATGGTGCTCGGGGTGGAAGCCGCGCCCGAGCCCTTCAGCCAGCTCAACGAAGACCTGGTCAGCACCCTCGGTCGCGAAGTCCGCGCACAGGCCAAGGCCCTGTTCCGGCGCCCGCCCGACCTCATGGTCTGCCGCGGCAAGCAGACCGCGGACGCGGTCGGCTTCTTCGATCCTTTCCTGGATCAGGCTGGCACCCGGCTGGTCTGCGTGGAAGCGCAGGAATCCCTGGAAGCCCCGGAAGAACCCACCGACAACTTCGACCGTCGCCGCGTGCAGCAACTGACCGACGAGCAACTGCTGCAGGCCGACGCGATCCTGGAGGGTTCGGAGTTCCCCTCCGTGCGTCGGGAACACGCGAAGTACAAGCTCAGCGGCCGGGTCGAGTACACCAGTGGCTCCAGCCTGGATGCGCGCAGCGTGATCAAGAACCTCGCCCTGCTGGAAGGCCTGATCGTCCCGGTGCGTACCGCCTTCCCGCTGGGCTGGGCCGCGCGGCAGGCGCGGCAGATGAAAACCGACGAGCTGATCGTGGTCAACATGATCGAGCCCTATGACAAGGACCTGCGCGAGATCGCGCGGTCGATCGGGATCAGCGGCTAGGCGACTGGGACGGGCGCGCGTCCCGGCGTATAATTGCCGGTTCGATTTTTTCCGGCCTCGGCGGATCCCAGACAGGCACGCGCATGAATCTTCAGCAGATCTATGATGTCATCGTGGTCGGTGGCGGCCACGCCGGTACCGAGGCCGCGCTGGCGGCGGCGCGCAGCGGCGCGCGTACGCTGCTGCTGACCCAGAGCATCGAAACGCTGGGACAGATGAGTTGCAACCCGGCCATCGGTGGCATCGGCAAAAGCCATCTGGTCAAGGAGATCGACGCCCTCGGCGGCGTGATGGCGCGGGCCGCGGATGCCGCCGGTATCCAGTTCCGTCGCCTCAATGCGCGCAAGGGCCCCGCCGTCCGCGCGACCCGTGCCCAGGCTGACCGCGCGCTGTACCGCGCCTTCGTCCGCCGCGCCCTGGAAAACCAGCCGAATCTGGACCTGTTCCAGCAGAGTTGCGCCGATCTGATCGTCGAGCAGGGCCGCGTGGCCGGGGTTCTCACCCAGATGGGCCTGGCCCTGCGGGCCCGTCGTGTGGTGCTGACGGTGGGGACTTTCCTGGGCGGGCGCATCCATGTGGGCCTGTCCAACTACGAAGGCGGCCGCGCCGGCGACCCGCCGGCCAATGCGCTGTCACGGCGCTTGCGCGAACTGCCCTTCACCGTCGGGCGCCTGAAAACCGGCACGCCGCCCCGTATCGATGCCCGCAGCATCGATTACAGCCAGCTGGCCGAGCAGCCCGGCGACGATCCGCGGCCGGTGTTTTCCTTCCTGGGCTCGGTCGCCGATCATCCCCGCCAGCTCAGCTGCCACATCACCTATACCAGCGAGCGGACTCACGACATCATCCGCGCCGGACTGGACCGCTCACCCATGTACTCCGGGGTCATCGAAGGGGTCGGTCCGCGCTACTGCCCATCGGTGGAAGACAAGATCGTGCGCTTCGCCGACAAGGATCGGCACCAGATCTTCATCGAGCCGGAAGGCCTCGATACCCACGAGGTCTATCCCAACGGCATCTCGACCTCGCTGCCTTTCGATGTCCAGGTCGACTTCGTCCGCTCCATCGCGGGCTTCGAGCAGGCGCACATCACGCGGCCCGGCTACGCCATCGAGTACGACTACTTCGATCCCCGCGAGCTGCAGTACTCGCTGGAAACCCGTCACCTGCCCGGTCTCTATTTCGCCGGCCAGATCAACGGCACCACCGGCTACGAGGAGGCGGCTGCCCAGGGTTTGCTGGCCGGCCTGAATGCCGCCCGCGCCGCCCGCGGTCAGGAGCCCTGGTGGCCCCGCCGTGACGAGGCCTACCTTGGCGTGCTCATCGATGATCTGATCACCCGCGGGGTGGCCGAGCCCTACCGCATGTTCACCAGCCGGGCGGAATACCGCCTGCGCCTGCGCGAGGACAATGCCGACGCGCGCCTGAGCCCGGTGGGCCGCGAGCTGGGCCTGGTCGACGATGCCCGCTGGGCGGCCTTCGAAGCCAAGCAGGCGGCCGTCGGCAACGAGATCGCGAGGCTCAAGCGTCACTGCGTGCAGGCGGCCGATGTGCCGGGCGAGCTGGCGCAGGCGCTGTTCGGCGAAGCCCTGCGTCATGAATACATGGCTTTCGACCTGCTGCGCCGGCCGAATGTGGATTATCGCAGCCTGATGCAGATCCCGCGCCTGGGTCCGGGAACATCCGAGGCCGCGGTCTGCGAACAGATCGACATCGAGGCCACCTACGCCGGCTACATCGAGCGTCAGGATGAGGAGATTGCCCGCCACAAGGCGCAGGAAGACATGGCCATTCCGGCCAGCCTGGATTATTCCGCGGTGGCCGGTCTGTCCAACGAGGTCCGCCAGAAGCTGGCCCGCGCCCAACCTCAGACCATCGGCCAGGCCTCCCGGCTGGAAGGTCTGACCCCGGCGGCGGTATCCCTGCTGATGATTCACCTGCGACGGCGGCAATCCGGCGCCGGGGATCAGGCCGCCACGGCCTGAACCTGGCCCGTGAGCGCGGCGCCGGCTTGTACCGCTGGGGCCGAGCCCGGATAATCCGCCGAAAATCCAACGGTCGGGGACATGAAGAACCTTTATCTGCTGCTGGCCATCGCCGGCGCCATCCTGCCCGCCCTTGCCTTTTTCGGCGCCTTCGGCGGCGAGGCTCTGGGCCCGGTCAGCCAGTGGCCCGCCGCCCTGTATGTCAACGTGGGCACCGCCGCGGCCTTTACCGACCTGGCCTGGTCGTCCCTGGTGTTCTGGGTCTTCGTCTTCACCGAGTCGGCCCGCCTCGGCCTGCGCCATGCCTGGATCTACATCCCCCTGAACTGTTTTGTCGGTCTGTCCTTTGCGCTGCCGCTGTTCCTGTACATGCGCGCGCGTCAGCTGGAAGGCCGCGCCTGATGCAATCCTTTCGCCAGCGCTGCATCCTGCCCGCGCCGACCTCTCAGGTGATCGCCGCGATCACCACCTACGAATATCTGATGTACCGCTACGAAGAGCCGGATCTGCATCATCTGCACATCGAGATCAGCCAGAACAACGAAGAGGGCTTCGCCTGTACGGTGAGCCGCAGTGGTTCCACCCACCGCCTGCCGGCCTTCGCCCGCAAGCTGACCGGCGATGCGATCACGATGGTCCAGGACCAGGCCTGGACCGGGCGCGAGTCACCGGTGCAAGGCCATCTGCACATTCACCTGGAAGGCCTGCCCGGTCATGTCCACGTCGACCTGTTGCTGCGGGATGAGGGGGACAATCAGTCCCTGCTGGAGGCCGAGGGCCAGGTGGTGGCCAGGATTCCGCTGCTCGGCGGGCGCATTGAGAAGATGCTGGTCGGCCATGCGGAAGAAGCCTTCAGCAAGAGCGCCGAAGCCATCCGCCGTTACGTTCAGGACCATTGCAGCTGATTGGCGCCCTGCTGCTGGCCCTGCTGCTGGGCCCGGCCTGGGCCTGCGAGGATCCGGGCGCTCTCGAATACCGGCTGATCGGCAGCTTGCCGCACGACACCCGGGCCTTCACCCAGGGCCTGGTGTTCATCGACAACACGCTGGCGGAAAGTGTCGGCGGCTATGGCGAATCGGCCGTGATACTGCATCACCCGGCCGGCCCGGAACGCCTGGACCTGCCGGCCCGGCTGTTTGGGGAGGGCCTCACCTGGTTTGATGAACGGCTCTGGCAGCTGAGCTGGCGGGCGGGAGAGTTGCGCCTGTACCGGGTGGCGCCGCTGCGCCTGGAGCGCAGCTTGCGCTACCGCGGCCAGGGCTGGGGTCTGACCCATGACGGCAGTCGCCTGTATCTGTCCGACGGCAGCGCCGCCCTGAGCGTACGCCGGCCCAGTGACTTCGCCGAGGAACGCCGCATCCTGGTCCGCGAGGGTGAGCGCCCGGTGGCCCGGCTGAATGAGCTGGAGTGGTGGCGCGGCAGCATCCTGGCCAATGTCTGGCAGACCGATCGCATCGCGCGGATTGACCCCGACAGCGGCTGCGTCACCGCCTGGCTGGATCTGGCCGACCTGTGGCCGCATGCCATAAGGCCGCCCTGGGCGGACGTGTTGAACGGCATCGCGGTTCACCCCCGGACCGGTCACGTCTGGGTCACCGGCAAGCGTTGGCCGCGCCTGTACGAACTTGCGCTGCTGACGCCGGAAGGCGTGGCACCGTAACATAAGGGGTTTTCCCGCTGCGAAGCCCATGAGCGCCCTGCCCCAGTCCGACCCCCGCCGCACCAAGTACGAAAGCGACAAGCTGGTCAAGCGCCTGCGCCGTCAGGTTGGCCAGGCGATCGCCGACTACCGCATGATCGAGCAGGGCGACCGGGTCATGGTCTGCCTCTCGGGCGGCAAGGACAGCTATACCCTGCTCGACATCCTGCTCGCCCTGCGCGCCAGCGCCCCGGTGGATTTCGAGCTGGTGGCGGTCAACCTGGACCAGAAGCAGCCCGGCTTCCCGGAGCAGGTGCTGCCGGATTACCTGCGCGCGCTGGGCGTGCCCTTCCACATCCTGGAGCAGGACACCTACAGCGTGGTCCAGCGGGTCGTGCCCGAAGGCAAGACCCAATGCGGCCTGTGTTCGCGCCTGCGGCGCGGCGCCCTGTACAGCTTCGCCGAGCGCGAGGGATTCAACAAGATCGCGCTGGGTCATCACATGGATGACATCGTCGAAACCCTGTTCCTGAATCTGTTCCATGGCGCGCGCCTGGCGGCCATGCCGCCCAAGCTGCGTTCCGACGACGGGCGCAATGTGGTGATTCGGCCGCTGGCCTATGTGCGCGAAAAGGACATCGTCCGCCATGCCGCGCAGCGGCAGTATCCGATCATCCCCTGCAATCTCTGCGGCTCGCAGGACAACCTGCAAAGGGTCCAGGTGCGCCGAATGCTGGATGACTGGGAGCGCAGCACGCCCGGCCGGACGGAGCAGATATTCAAGGCCCTGCAGAATGTGGCGCCATCACAGCTGGCCGACCGCCAGTTGTTCGATTTCGGCGCGCTGGATCAGGTCGCAAGGGAGCAGGTGATTCGCTGGCATGCCGGCAGCGACGCTTGAACGGCCGGATTCAGTCCTCGTAACGCAGCCCGGCCACGATCCGGTTCAGGCGCCCCTGCTCGCCATCCTGGGCCAGCGAGGCCGCGTTGCCCTGGCGGGCCGCATCGGCCGCGGCTTCGATCCGCGCGATGTAGCTCTCGCTGCAGGCCTCCACGCTGCGCTTGAGCCGCTCCAGCACGGCGACGATCTCGTCGGGTGAGCGCACCCAGCAGTCGATGAAAGCCCCGGTTTCAGGCTTGATCGTGGCGGCCAGTCCGGCCTTTTTGGACAGCGCATTGAAGTCTTCACACCAGGCCGCGGGCGGCTGGCTCGACAGGCGGAAGTGCAGGTCGATGTAGGGTTCCTTGCGAATATGCGGGGGGCGCGCCGGGTCCAGCCCGCTGATTCTGATGTCACTGATGCCGTGCATGCTGTTTCCTCAGCGGTGGTGCCGCCGGGCTTGACGGCGGCCAATCCACCATCCTCCGCCTCCGTGCTGTGGCGGTCAAGCAACACCGCTGACCAGGCCGCCTGCGGCCGGCAGGCTTGACAAAAGCGCCGGCATGCTTCACCTTGTGGCCCAGTTATTGCGACAAGCCGCGATTCAGCTTGGTCCGCCCGGCCACCTTCGGTGGTCTCGACACCTGCCTCCTCGATGATCTTGATTGCATACTCCCGACCACGGGCGGGATGCCCCGTGTCTCTTACGTTCAATCAAGGAAATATCATGAGCGAAACCTCCACCGGAACCGTCAAGTGGTTCAACGAAGCCAAGGGCTTCGGCTTCATCTCCTGCGCCGACGGCGGCGACGACCTGTTCGCCCATTTCAAGGAAATCCAGGGCAGCGGTTTCAAGACCCTGACCGAAGGCCAGAAGGTCGAATTCACCATCGGCACGAGCCCCAAGGGCCGTCACGCGGCGAACATCCGCCCGCTGTAAGCCTTTGCTGAGGAGCCTTGCGGCTCCGACCGGTCACAGACCACGACAACAGCACCCCTCGGGGTGCTGTTTCTTTTTCAGCGCCCCCGCTGCGCTACAATTCCCGGTTTTCCCGGTCCCCGACCATGTCTGTCATCGCGGAACAGGCGGCTCGCCGCCGCACCTTTGCCATCATCTCGCACCCCGATGCGGGCAAGACCACGCTGACCGAAAAGCTGCTGCTGTTCGGCGGCGCGATCCAGCTCGCCGGCACGGTCAAGGGCCGCAAGGCCGCGCGCCACGCGACCTCGGACTGGATGAAGCTGGAGCAGGAGCGCGGCATCTCGGTGACCACTTCGGTGATGCAGTTTCCGTACAAGGACCGCATCGTCAATCTGCTCGACACCCCGGGCCACGAGGATTTCTCCGAGGATACCTATCGCACCCTGACCGCCGTCGACTCGGCGCTGATGGTGATCGATGCGGCCAAGGGGGTCGAGACCCGCACCATCAAGCTGATGGAGGTCTGCCGCCTGCGCACCACCCCGATCATCAGCTTCGTCAACAAGCTGGACCGCGAAGGCCAGGAGCCCATGGCCCTGCTCGACAACATCGAGGAGGTGCTGAAGATCCGCTGCGCGCCGATCACCTGGCCGATCGGCATGGGGCGGGCCTTCAAGGGGGTCTACCACCTGCTGGAGGACCGCTATTACCTGTATTCCGGCAAGGGCGACAAGGTCTCGCAGATCGAGACCATAGACGGCCTGCACGCCACCGGCATCGAAGCCCGGCTGGGCGATGCACACGCCAGCTTCATGGAAGAGATTGAACTGGTCCAGGAGGCTGGCACCGCGTTCGACGAAGCGGAGTATCTGGCCGGCCGGCTGACCCCGGTCTTCTTCGGCTCGGCGATCAGCAATTTCGGCGTGCGCGAGTTGCTCAACGGTTTCGTCGAATGGGCCCCCGGCCCCCAGCCGCGGGAGGCCGACAGCCGCGGGGTGACCTGCAGCGAGGACAAGCTCACCGGTTTCGTGTTCAAGATCCAGGCCAACATGGATCCCAATCACCGCGACCGCATCGCCTTCATGCGGGTCTGTTCCGGCCAGTACCGCAAGGGCATGCAACTGCACAGCGTGCGGCTGGGCAAGTCCGTGCGCATCTCCGATGCGGTGACCTTTCTGGCCTCCGAGCGTGACGCCGCCGAGACCGCCTTTCCCGGCGACATCATCGGTCTGCACAATCACGGCACCATCGCCATCGGCGACAGCTTTTCGGAGGGCGAGGAGCTGCGCTTCTCCGGCGTTCCCAACTTTGCCCCCGAACTGTTCCGCCGCGTGGTGCTGAAGGACCCGCTCAAGGCCAAGGCCCTGCACAAGGGTCTGGATCAGCTCTGTGAGGAAGGCGCCACCCAGGTCTTCCGGCCGCTGCTCGGCCATGACGTGATCCTGGGCGCGGTCGGCGTGCTGCAGTTCGACGTGGTGCAGGCGCGGCTGCGCGACGAGTACCGGGTGGAGTGCGTGTTCGAGATGGCCCAGATCCACACCGCGCGCTGGGTCTACCCCGCCAACGAGAAGGCCGCCCGCCAGTTCAAGGACAAGAACCAGGACCGGCTCGCGGTGGATCATTCCGGCGCCCTGGTCTATCTGGCCAACAGCCGGGTGAATCTGGACCTGGCGCAGGAGCGTTTTCCGGAAGTCCGCTTCGAGGCCACCCGCGAGCACGGCTGAGGCGACTGACGCCGGGCCCGGGGCGCTGGCGCGGCGGAGCGCGCCGGCCGATTCACGAAAGCTTCAAGTTCGACTGGCTATACTGCGCCGCCGCCTTCCATCACACGCATCGCGCATGACCGACAGACTCCGCCGCAGCCTCGATCCTTCCAACCTGCCGATGTTCGCCCTGTTCATCGCCATCCACCTGGCCTGTCTGGGGGTGTTCTGGACCGGGGTCAGCGCGGTGGACATCGGCATCTGCCTGGGCCTGTTCTGGCTGCGCATGTTCGGCATCACGGCCGGTTATCACCGCTATTTCGCCCACCGCGCCTTCAAGACCAGCCGGGCCTTCCAGTTCCTGCTGGCCTGCATCGCCCAGAGCTCGCTGCAGAGCGGCCTGATCTGGTGGGCGTCCAAGCATCGCGATCACCACAAGCACGTCGACACGCCGCGCGACGTGCACTCGCCGCGCGAGTATGGCTTCTGGTTCGCCCATATGGGCTGGATCTTCAACGACCGCGCCCAGCACACCGACTACGCCAATGTGCCGGACCTGACCCGCTATCCCGAGCTGGTCTGGCTGAACCGCTACCACTGGGTACCGGGTACCGTGCTCGGTGTGATGGTCTGGGCACTGGCCGGCTGGTCCGGCCTGGTGGTCGGCTTCTTCCTGTCCACGGTGCTGCTGTGGCACGCCACCTTCTTCATCAATTCGCTGGCCCATGTGTATGGCCGCCAGCGCTATCTGACCGGTGACGATTCGCGCAACAACTGGTGGCTGGCCCTGCTGACCCTGGGCGAGGGCTGGCACAACAATCACCACTACTACATGGCCTCGGTGCGTCAGGGCTTCTACTGGTGGGAAGTCGATATCTGCTTCTACCTGCTCAAGGCCCTGTCCTGGTGCGGCCTGGTCTGGGACCTGAAGGAACCGCCCGCGCATGTGCGCGATGGCCAGCGCCGGATTTCGCCCGAGATCATGGACCGGGTGGCCGAACGGCTGGCCCTGAGTTTTCAGGTGGAACCCATGGCCCAGGCCCTGCAGCAGCGCTGGGAACTGGAGACGGCGCGCGGACGCGCGGCCTGGACGGAGTTCCGCAGCCGCCTGGACACGGCCATCGCGGAAGGCCGCGAATCGCTGGATCAGCTGCACCTGCCCGAACTGCCCAGCCTGGACGAACTGCGCCGCAAGGCGGAGAAAAGCTTCGCCCGCTCACCGGCGCTGGACGATATCGTCGCCCGGGCCCGCCTGCGGTTGGCCGAGGCGCTGTCCCGCGAGCTGCTGCCGGTACCGGCCTGAGTGTCCGGGGTCAGGCTGCCATCTCGGCCTCGAAATCGCGGCCTGGCCCCACTGCTCAGATTTCGATCAGCTGCCAGCTGCGCTTGCGCCAGTGGTGCGCAAAGATGATCGCCTGCAGGCCGCGATAGCAGTTCATCGCCAGCCAGATCGCGAGCAGGCCGTAACCCAGCACCGGGCCGAGCAGCCAGGCCAGCGGCAGGAACAGCAGCCACTGCAGCCCGACCCCGACCAGCATGACCAGGCGGCTGGCGCCCACCCCGAGCAGGGCCTGCATCAGGATCAGGCCGACGCCATCGACCGCGATGCCGATGCCGACCAGCTTGAGCGGCCAGTGGCCGAGGGCCACCAGGGCCGGGTCGGTGAGGAAGATGCCCAGCACCAGGTCCGTGGCGAAAAACATCACCGCGCCCAGACACAGAAACACCCAGCAACCCACCCGGCAGACATCCCAGCCCCAGGCGTAGGCGGCATCCGGTGACCGGCGACCCAGGGCCTGGCCGGCCAGGGTGGCGGCGGCAATGCCGAAGCCCATGCCCGGCAGGAAGGCCACCAGAGAAATATTGATCAGCACATTGGCCACCGCGAGCTCGCGGGTGCCGACCTGGGCAATGATCCAGAACAGCATGGTGAAGCCGCCGGCGAACAGGATCTGCTGGATGGAGGAGGGCACACCCAGTCGCAGCAGGCTGCGCATCTGCTCGGCCGACGGAATGCGCTCGAGAAAACCGGTCCCGCGGGCATGGCGCAGGGCGATGACGAAGTAGATCGCGGTGCCGCACCACATGCTGATGGCGGTGCCCAGACCGGCGCCCTGGGTGCCCAGGGCCGGCGCCCCGAAGTTGCCGAAGATCAGCGTGTAGTTCAGAAAGATGTTGATCGCGTGCATGAGCAGCAGCGTGCGCATGTACAGCCGGGTCTGGCTGACCGCGCTCCAGTAGCCGCGGAAGGCGAAGTTCATGCCCACGGCCGCAATCGCCAGCACCCGCATCTGGAAATACTGCGCGCCCTCGTCCACCACCGCCTGGTCCTCGACCAGGGCCGCGATGATCGGCTCGGCCAGGAACCACAGCAGCAGGCTCATCGGCAGGCCATAGGACAGCGACACCAGCAGGCCACCGTTGAGCGACACCGCGGTTTCCCCCGGCTTCTGTTCGCCCACCCGCCGGGCGGCCAGGGCCTGTACCGCCGAGCTCATGCCGGTGACGGCGGCCACGGCCAGAAAGCTGAGAAAGCTGACCAGGCCGACCCCGGCCAGGGCCGCCGCGCCCAGCCGACCGACCATCGCGGTATCCACCAGATTGAGGATGTTCTGCGAGGTCATGCCGCCGATGATCGGCAGGGCCAGGGCCAGGATCTCCTGGCGTCGCGGCCGGTCCACCGCCAGCCAGCGCTTCATGGCTGGTGACCGGCCAGCAACTCGGCGATGCGGGCCCGCGCCTCCTCCAGACCCTGGCGCTTGAGCGCGGAAAACAGCTGCGCCGTGTGCAGCGGGTTCAGCGCCTTCAGCTCCTGGCGCACCTGCTGCAGGACCTGCATGCCCGGGCCGCGGCCCAGCTTGTCGGACTTGCTCAGCAGCACATGGACCGGCAGGAAGCGCGGTCCCACCCAGTTCAGCAACTGGCGGTCGAGATCACTGAGACCACGGCGGATGTCGACAATCAGCACCACGGCGCAGAGCTCGTCACGCTTGGAGAAGTACTGCCCGATCAGCGCCGTCCATTGCTGCTGCACGGCCCGTGGCGCCTTGGCGAAGCCATAGCCCGGCAGGTCGGCGAGCTGGCCGAGCTCACCCAGATCGAACAGGTTGATCAGCTGGGTCCGGCCCGGCGTCTTGCTGGTCCGGGCCAGGCCGGAATGGTCGGCCAGCGCATTCAGCGCGCTGGACTTGCCGGCGTTGGAACGGCCGGCAAAAGCGACCTCGCGCCCACCCCGCGGCAGGCCCGAAAGCTTGGCGCCGGAGAGCAGAAATTGGCAGGCACGCCACTGCCGCAGCAGCTCGGCGTTTTTCGCTGCTTCACTCATCAGTTAAAATCCCGCATTCTGCAAAGATAATCGATTTCCGGGGCACCCGCCTCCGGAACACCTGATCGGAGTCCCCCAATGAAGCGTGTCTCGCTGCTACTGGCCCTGTGCCTGTCCTTCAACGCGGCCTGGGCTGCCGAAGCCGGCCACGGCGATGCTGCCCAGGGCAAGACCAAGGCGGTCGCCTGCGGCGCCTGCCATGGCGCCGACGGCAACAGCGCCAACCCGGAATGGCCTAGCCTCGCGGGTCAGCATGCGGCCTACCTCGAGGGCCAGCTCAAGGCCTTCAAGTCGCAGGCGCGCAAGAACCCCATCATGATGGGCCAGGTGGCCACGCTGTCGGATGCCGACATGCGCGACATCGCCGCCTATTACGCCTCGCTCACCGCGAAGCCCGGTGTTGCCAACCCTGACGCCGTGGCCAAGGCCGAGGCCATCTACCGGGGTGGCAAGCCGGACGCCGGCGTGCCGGCCTGCCTGGCCTGCCATGGCCCCGCTGGCGAGGGCAATGCCGCCGCGGCCTATCCGCGCATCAATGCGCAGCAGGGCGCCTACACCGTGGCCCAGCTCAAGGCCTATCGCTCGGGCGACCGGGCTGGAACCGATGCCGCCCGCATGATGTCCAAGGTCGCCGGCGGACTCAGCGACGCCGACATCGAAGCCCTCGCATCCTACCTGCAGGGCCTGCACTAGGAGCCGGCGCGCCCGGCTCTCCCGCCACGGAGCTGTGCTCCGGACCTGAAGAACGACGGAAAAACAGATGATTCGACAGCTGCTGATCCTGGTCTGCGCCTTGCTGCCCATCGCCTGCGGCGCGGCCGAAGAGGCCCGCTACAAGTACAAGGAACATTACTCGCCCGCGCGCCAGTCCCTGCCCGATCCGACCAAGGGCCAGCCGGACGTGATCGAGATCTTCTGGTATGGCTGCCCGCATTGCTATCACTTCGATCCGGCGGTCGAGAAGTGGAAGGAAAACAAGGCAGAAGACGTCAAGTTCCAGCGCATGCCGTCTTCGCTGGGGCGCGCGGTGGGTGTTCTGCACAGCCGCGCGTTCTACACCGCGGAGGCGCTGGGCATTCTGGACAAGATGCATCCCATCCTGTTCCACACCATTCACGAGAAGCGCAATCCGCTGAACACCGAGGGTGCCATTGAGGCCGTGTTCGTCGAGGCCGGCGTGATGCCGGAGGTGTTCCGTGAAACCTTCAACAGTTTCGCCGTGGAAGGCAAGGTGCAGCAGGCCGAGCAGGCCATCCGCGGCCTGGGCATCACCTCGGTTCCGACCATGAGCGTGGACCTGAAGTACTGGACCAGCGCCCGTCAGGGTGGCGGCTTCGAAGGCATGCTCGATGTGGTGGATTTCCTGGTCGAACAGTCACGCGGCCAGTAGCGGGGACCCATGCGGGATGCCCTGCGCTGGCTGGCGGTCATACTGCCCGGCTTGACCGGTGCCGGCGCGCTCGCCGCGCCGGCCACCGCTGCGTTCGACCCTCCGGCCCACAGCGCTGAAGACGATTGCCTGCGCTACGCCAGCCGCCTGGGCAGCGTGCACGAGAGCGACTGCCGGGGCCAGAGCTTCCGCCACAGCGGCCATCTTTCGGTCCGCCAGCAGCCCATCCTGGTCCGCGACTTCGCCGCCAGGGAGGAGACGGCTCCCCGCGTGCTGGTGGTGGGCGGCATCCATGGGGATGAACTCAGTTCGGTCAGCATCGTCTTCGGCTGGATGCGGGAGCTGCGCCTGCGCGACAGCCAGGACTTTCACTGGCGGCTGACCCCGAGCATGAATCCCGACGGCCTGTTCCTGCGCGACGCCGAACGCACCAACGCCAACGGGGTCGATCTCAACCGCAATTTCCCGACCCCGAACTGGGAAGACGAGTCCACCCACTACTGGGTGCATCGCACCGGCCGCAGCCCGCGACGCTATCCCGGGCCCAGCCCCTTGTCGGAGCCGGAATCGCGCTGGCTGTACGACGAAATCGAACAGTTTCGTCCGGATGTGATCGTTGCCATCCATGCGCCCTACGGCATCGTCGACTTTGATGGCCCGTCGAATCCGCCGAACAAGCTGGGGCACCTGTATCTCAATTTGCTGGGAACCTATCCCGGTTCCCTGGGCAATTACGCCGGGGTGCAGCGCGGCATTCCGGTGGTCACGGTGGAACTGCCATCGGCCGGCATCATGCCCACGCTGCAGCAACAGCATCGCATCTGGCAGGACCTGGTGAGCTGGCTGCACAAGAACCTGCGTTCCCGCGCGAGCCGGGCCGAAGCACCGCCTGAGCCGCGCTGAGGACCCGGGCCGGCCCGGCATTCCCATGATCCGCCGATTGCTCAGCTGCCTGCTGCTGTTACTGCTCACCACCCGCGCACTGGCGGAAGTGCAGCTGGAGGGTCTGAACAAGGAGCAGGACAGCAACGTCCGCGCCTGGCTCAGCATCTCCCGCATGCCCGAAAGCACCAGCCGGGCCGCCCTGTATCGACACCATCGTCGGGCCCGGGGAGAGATCCGCAGCGCGCTGCAGGCCCTGGGTTACTACCGTCCGGAGATCGAATCCCGCCTCGAGATCCGGGAGGACGGCTTCACCGCACGCTACCGGATCCAGCCCGGCCCACGCACCCAGGTGCGTCAGCAGCAGGTCCGCTTTCGCGGCGAGGGCGCGGACGCGCTCCAGGCGGCCCTGTCCTTGCCGCAGCTGCAGGGGCAAGCGCTGGACCATGCCGATTACGCGGCACTGAAGGACAGGCTGCTCAACGCGGCCCTGGCCGACGGCTATCTGGATGCGGAGCTGGTGGTGTCCCGATTGCTCATCGACCCTCCACAGGACAGCGCCGATATCGATCTGGAGCTGGATACCGGACCGCGCTACCGCTTTGGCCGCATCGACATCCGGCAAGACATCCTGGCGCCGGAGTTCCTGGCCAATTACGTGCACGTCGAAACCGGCGAAGTCTTCAGCAGCAGCCGGCTGCTGGAATTGCAGCTGCGCCTGAGCGATCTTGACTACTTCGAAAGCCTGGAGGTGCAGACCGACCGGCGCGAAGGCGAAGAGGCCCTGGTCGATGTCATCATCGAAACCACCCCGCGGCCCCCGCAACGCTATCAGTTCGGCATCGGCTTCGGCACCGACACCGGCCCCCGGGTGTCCGCGGCCACCGAGTTTCGGCGGCTCAACCGTCGGGGTCACCGGCTGCGCAATCAGGCGCGCATCGCGCAGACCCAGCAGCAGATCAGCGCCCAGTATCTGATCCCCACCGGTCGGGACATCGGCGCCAACTGGTCCCTGCAGAGCCGCTATGAACTCGAGAAATTCGCTGACGCGGATACCGAGGAATTCCAGATCGGCCTGGCCCGCACGGCCATCATCGGGCCACAGCTGTGGCAGCTGTCTCTCAACTATCAGCTGGAAAACTTCACCGTAGGAGAACTCCGCAGCCAGACCGAGCTGTTGCTGCCAGGGGTCAGCCTGAGCATCCGCCAGGCCGACGACAGCCTGAACCCGCGCCGCGGCTACAAGCTGTTCGGGGAAGTCCGCGGGGCGCACCAGGATTTCGCCTCCAGCGACAGTTTCGTGCGTTCCCTGGTGCAGGCACGGGCGATCCTGCCGCTGGGTGCAAGCAGCCGCCTGCTGATGCGCGGCCAGCTGGGTTACAGCCTGGTCGGCGAAATCTCCGAACTGCCGCTGTCCCAGCGCTTTTTCGCCGGGGGTGATCAGAGCGTGCGCGGTTACGCCTATCAGACCCTGGGGCCACAGAACGACGACGGGACCGTGATCGGCGGCAAGTACCTCAGCGTGGCCAGCGTCGAAGTGGACCGCCTGCTGCGCGGCGACTACGGTGCGGCGCTGTTCTACGACTACGGTGGCGCCACGGACGAACCCCTGCGCGGCCTGGCCCGCGGCGTCGGGCTGGGCTTTCGCTGGCGCACCGGCATCGGCATGCTGCGGGTGGATCTGGCGCATCCGCTGGATCACCCCGAAGACCGTCTGCGCCTGCACGTGGGTTTCGGAGCGGAACTGTGATCCGCTGGCTGCTGTACCGCTTTGTCCCGTTCTATCTGGTGCTCACGCTGCTGGCCGCCGGTGGCGCCCTGCTGTTCTCGGAAACCGGCCTGCGCATCCTCTGGGCCCAGGCCCAGCCCTACCTGCCACAGGGCCTGCGGATCGATCAGGTCCAGGGCCGCCTGCTCGGGCGCATCTCCGTGCATGGCCTGCATTTCCAGGACCAGGAACGGGAAATCCGCATCGGACACGCCTGGCTGCGCTGGCAACCGATGGCCCTGTTGCGCGGTGAAGTCGTGATCAGTGACATCGTGGTCGCACAGGCGCGGGTGCACTGGCCAGCCGCTGAGCAGGCCACCACACCCGCCGGCGACCTGCCGCCGATTCCGCGCTTGCCCGACGTGCATCTGCAACGCCTGCGCCTGCGCGATCTGCACTACAGCGACGCGGTGAACCCCCCGCTGCAACTGCAGTCAGCCAGCCTGTCGGCCCGGTTGCAGGCGCAGGCGCTGCGCCTGGACCTGTCCAGCCTGCGCACCGTCGGCTGGGGAGACTGGAGGCTGCAAGTTTCCGGTCTGCTCGCGCCTGACGCGCTGGTGCTGGAAAGCCTCAGCCTGGAGGAGCTGGCGGAAGGCCCGCTCGCCGTGCGGGGCAACGGGCATTGCGCCTGGCCGGCGCTGGACTGCGCGGCCCGGCTCAGCTGGGCCCGGCTGCGCTGGCCGCTGGAAGAGGCACGCTGGTTCAGCGCGCGCGGCGAGGCCGAGCTGTCCACCCGGCAGGGCGAGCTGCGCGCCCGCCTGCGGGCGCAGGCCGAGGGGGAACAGCTGCCTGCCTCTGAGCTGAATCTGCAGCTCGCCCCGGGCGGGCCGGGCTCGCACGCGATCCAGGCTGACTGGCGCAGCGCCAGCGGGGCGCTGGCGCTGGAGGCCCGTTATCAGCCGGCGTCCCGCGGCGTGAGCGGCAAGCTGTATCTGAATGATCTGGATCTCTCTCCCTGGCTGGCCGAATACCCCTCCCAACTCAACGGAAGTACGCGCTTCCGCTGGGATGACAGCCAGCGTCTGGAGCTGGAGCAGTTGCTGCTGCAGGGGCGCCTGCGGGGTTATGCCTTCAAGGCCAGCGCCGATGGGCACTACCAGCAGGGCCGCTGGGCGCTGCGCGGCCTGCAGCTCGAGCAGGGGGAGAGCCGGCTGAGTGCGGATCTTTCCCGCGATCCGCACTGGCGTGGCAGCCTGCGCCTGCAGTCGCCCCGGCTGGATGCGCTGCACCCGGATCTGAAGGGCCTGCTGGACCTGGATCTGGCGCTCAGCGGCAAGCGCGCCCTGCCGGCGGTCAGCTGGTCACTCAAGGGCAGTGCGCTGGGCTGGCAGGACATCCAGCTCAACGAAGTTGCTTTCGCAGGGCGCTGGCGCGACGGCCAGATGGACTGGCAGCTGCAGGGTGATGACTGGACGCTGCCCGGCGTGCAGATCGCAAGGCTCGAGCAGCAGAGCAAGGGCAGCCCGGCGCAGGCGGATCACCAGCTGCGCCTGCTCAGCGAGCATGGTGAGCTGAAACTGCAGGGTCAGAGCCGCTGGAATGGGCCACAGCAGCAGCTGGCACTGACCCTGAATGGGGGTGAGTTGCGGCTGCTCGATGGCGAGCCCTGGCGCTTGCAGGCGCCAGCCCGGCTGGGCTATCGGCATGCGCAACGCAGCCTGCAGCTGGCGTCGCAATGCTGGCTCGGGGGGGCGGCGCGCAGCTGTCTGGCCCTGGACTGGGATGGCAGCGCCGTGCAGGGGCAGTGGACGCTGACCGATTACGAGCTGGATCGGCTGGGCGACAGATTGCCGGGCATCGCGCGGATCACCGGCCGCACCGGCCTGCGCCTGGACATTCCCCGTTCCAGCCCCGATCAACTGCAGTTTGATCTGCGCCTGGACACCGGGCCCTTGCGCGTGCTGCGTCAGCTGGACGACGAGATGGAGGAACTGCTGCTCATCCAGCCGGGGCATCTGCAGGCGCGGGGTCGCCTGCCGAGTGCGCAGGCGAGCTGGAACTTCCCGCTGGACGAAACGCAGGGGATCAGCGGGCACTGGATGCTGGACAGCAAGCAGATCATGCAGGGCGAGCTGCGCATCGCCCTGCAGGAACTGGAATTGCTGACCGCGCTGGTGCCGGAAATCCTGCAGGCCAGTGGCTCCATCAACGCCCAGCTGCAATTCGCCGGGCCGCTGCGCCAGCCACGTGTGGGCGGAACACTGCAGCTGCGGGATGGGGAATTCCACCTGGACCGTCCCGAAATCGTGCTGAAGAACACCCGCCTGGATCTCGCTGGCAACGAGGATTCCACCATGGTCCTGAGCCTGTCCACCGAATCGGGTGACGGCCAGCTGGACCTGAACGGCGATCTGGACTGGCGCCAGAGCAAGACCCTGTTCAATGCCCGCATCAAGGGCGATCGCTTCCTCGCCGTGGCCACACCGGAAGCGCGGGTGCTGGCCAGTCCCGATCTCGAGCTGGCCCTGCGCGGACACAAGGTCGATGTATCCGGCAGGCTGCTGATACCCAGTGCCAGAATCCAGCCACGCTCGCTGAATGCGCCATCGCAGTTGCGCGCGCCGGATCCGGATCAGGTGATCCTGGGCGAGGAGGGCGCGCAGCTGACGCCCCGCTATCAGCTGAGCAGCCGGGTTGAACTGCTGCTGGGTGACGACGTCAGCTTTTCCGGCTTTGGTCTGAACGCCGCCCTCGCCGGCAGGCTGATGACCCGGGTGCGGCCGGGCAAACAGGCCACCGGGACCGGCGAGCTGAGCCTGGTCAAGGGTCGATACAAGGCCTACGGCCAGGATCTGACCATCGAGCGGGGCCGGCTGATCTTCAGCGGCGGCGCGCTGTCGGAACCCGGCCTGGACGTGCGGGCCTACCGGCAGGCCACGCCGGAGATCCGCGCGGGAGTCATCGTGCGCGGGCCGATCAAGCGTCCCGAACTCAGCCTGTATTCCGATCCTCAGATGCGGGAGACCGATCAGCTCAGCTACCTGGTGCTGGGTCGCGCGGCGGAATCACGCAATGAGGCCGATCAGGATGCGCTGAACAATGCCGCCCTGGCGCTGGGCCTGAAGGGCAGCGACTTCCTGGCCAATCGCTTCAAGGGCAAGCTGGGCCTGGACGAGGTGCGTATCGGCACCAGCCCGGGCGAGAGCTCGGAGCAGGCCAGCCTGGTGCTGGGCAAGTACCTCAGTCCCGACATCTATGTCAGCTACGGGCTGGGCCTGTTCGAGCCCATTTCCGTGTTCCGCCTGCGCTATCGACTGTCCAGTCGCTGGAGCCTGCAGACCGAGTCGGGGCTGGAGTCCGGTGGCGATCTGCTCTACACCATAGAACGCTGAGGGGCGCGGCCGGCCGGCGGGGCCACAGGGCTCGCCGCGCCAGCGCTACAATGTGCGGCCACCCGCCCCGCCCGACGCCGCATGAAAGCCCTGCTTCTGCTCGCCTTACTCAGCCTGGCCGCCTGTGGGCAATCCGGCGACCTCTACCTGCCCGATCAATCCGGCGACACGCCGGAGGAAACCCAGACCGATGGATCATTTTGAATACCGCGACGGCGAACTTCACGCCGAAGATGTGCCGCTGTCCGACCTGGCCCAGCGTTTCGGCACGCCGCTGTTCGTTTATTCCCGCGCCACCCTGGAAAGGCATTTTCGCGTGTTCGACGAGGCGCTGGCCGCTGTCGATCATCTGGTTTGCTATGCGGTCAAGGCGAACAGCAATCTCGCGGTGCTGAACGTGCTGGCCCGCCTGGGCGCCGGTTTCGATATCGTGTCCCGCGGCGAACTGGAACGGGTTCTGGCCGCCGGTGGCGATCCCGCTCGCATCGTGTTTTCCGGGGTGGGCAAGCGCGCGGACGAAATGCTCGCCGCGCTGCAGGCCGGTATCCGCAGCTTCAACGTCGAATCGGAAGCGGAGCTGGAACGTCTGAGCGAGGTCGCGGCCGGGGCCGGGCTGCGCGCGCCGGTGGCCCTGCGGGTCAATCCGGATGTCGATGCGCGGACCCACCCCTACATCGCGACCGGACTGAAGGAGAACAAGTTCGGTATCGACATGAGCGAAGCCGAACGCCTGTTTCACAAGGCCGCCAGCCTGCCCGGCCTCGAGCTGGTCGGGCTGGACTGCCACATCGGCTCCCAGCTGACCGAACTGCAGCCTTTTCTCGACGCCATCGCCCGTCTGCTCGAGTTGATCGACAGGCTTGAGGCCAGCGGCATCAGCCTGCACCATCTCAATCTGGGCGGTGGTCTGGGGATTCGCTACCAGAGCGAACAACCACCTCAACCGGCGGAGTACGCCAATGCCATCCTGCCGCTGCTCGCCGGGCGCAAGCTGCAGGTGCTGATCGAACCGGGACGGGCCATTGCCGGCAATGCCGGGGTATTGCTGACCCGGGTGGAGTACCTGAAGCCAACCCCGCATCGCAATTTCGCGATCGTGGACGCGGCCATGACCGAGCTGATTCGGCCCGCGCTGTACAAGGCCTGGCAGAAGATCATTCCGGTACAGGGCAATACCCTGGCGCCGCTGAAGACCTGGGATGTGGTCGGGCCGGTCTGCGAGACCGGTGACTGGCTGGGCAAGGACCGCGAGCTGGCGCTGAGCCCCGGGGACCTGCTGGCCATACGCTCCGCCGGGGCCTACGGCTTCGTGATGAGCTCCAACTACAATTCGCGCCCGCGACCGGCGGAGGTGATGGTGGACGGGGACAAGGCCCATCGCGTGCGGCGGGCCGAGAAGCGCGCGGAGCTCTACGCGCTGGAGGAGTTGCTGCCGGCATGAAACCTCTGATCCTGATCGATGGTTCTTCCTGGCTGTATCGGGCATTCCACGCGCTGCCCCGGCTGAGCGCCCCGGATGGCAGCCCGACCGGCGCCATTTTCGGCATGGGCAACATGCTGAAAAAGCTGCTCAAGGATTACGAGCCCGATCAGATCGCGGTCATTTTCGATCCGCGCGGCAAGACCTTTCGTCACGAGCGCTATCCGGAATACAAGGCCAATCGTCCCCCGGTGCCGCCCGAGCTGTCCGCTCAGTTCGAGCCGATCTGCCGCCTGGTGACACTGCTGGGTCTGCCGCTGCTGCAGATGGACGGGGTCGAGGCGGATGACGTGATCGCCACCCTGGCGCGGCAGGCCGCGGAACAGGAACAGCCGGTCCTGGTGGTCAGCGGCGACAAGGACCTGGCCCAGATCGTGAACGCCCGGGTGCATCTGCTGGATACGATGAAGGACCGCCTGCTCGATGCCGACGGGGTGTTCGAGAAGTTCGGCGTGAGGCCGGACCAGATCATCGACTATCTGGCGCTGATGGGTGACAGCTCCGACAACGTGCCCGGGATTCCCGGGGTGGGCGCCAAGACCGCTGCCAAGTGGCTGGCCAGCTATGCCAGCCTGGATGAGATCGTTGCCCGTGCCGACGAGGTCAAGGGCAAGATCGGCGAACGCCTGCGCGATCACCTGGAACAGCTGCCGCTGGCCCGCGAACTGGTCACGGTGCGGGATGATCTGGAGCTGGCTCTGGACGCAGGCGCCCTGCAGCGTGGCGCGCGTGATCTCGAGGGCTATGCCGCATTCTGCGACGAGTTCGGCTTCCGGCGCTGGCTGGACGAGTTGCAGGCCCAGGGCGAGGCGCCCGCACGGCAAGCCGAACAGGCCGCCCTGACCGTGCACACGGTGCTTACGGAAGAGCAGCTGGAGGACCTGGCCACGCAGCTGGAGGCCAGCGAGGCTTTTGCCGTTGATACGGAAACGGACAGCCTGGATGCCCATCAGGCCCGGCTGGTCGGCATGTCCTTCGCGATCAGCGGCGAGGCGGGCTGGTATCTGCCCCTGGGCCATGACTATCTGGGCGTGCCCGAACAGCTGCCGCTGAGCCGGGTGCGTGAGCGTCTGGGCGAGCTGCTGGCGGACCAGAGCCGGCCCAAGATCGCCCAGCATGGCAAGTACGACATGCATGTGCTGGCGCGCCATGATCTGCCGCTCAGAGGCCTTCGCTACGACACCATGGTGGAATCCTATGTGCTCAATGCCACCGCGACCCGGCATGACATGGACAGCCTGGCCATGCACTACCTGGGGCGCCGTACGATCAGCTTTGCGGAGGTCGCGGGCAAGGGCAAGAAACAGCTGACCTTCAACCAGATCGATCTGGAACAGGCCAGTGAATATGCCGCGGAGGACGCAGCTGTCACCTACGCGTTGCACCAGCATCTGGCCGGCGAGCTGGCCAGGGCGCCGGATCTGCAGCGCGTCTATGACGAGATCGAGCGCCCCTTGATTCCGGTGCTGCAAGCCATCGAGGCTCGCGGGGTGCTGGTCAGCCGGGAACTGCTGGCCCAGGCCAGTCACGAGTTTGCCGAGCGCATGCAGGACATGGAAATCCGCGCCTACGAGCTGGCCGGGAGCGAGTTCAATCTGAACTCGCCCAACCAGCTCAAGGTCATCCTGTTCGAGCAACTGGGGCTGCCGACCTTGCGCAAGACCCCGAAAGGCGAACCGTCCACGGCCGAAGACGTCCTGCAGGAACTGGCCGAACAGCACGCCCTGCCGCAATTGATCCTGGACTGGCGGGCCCTGGCCAAATTGCGCTCCACCTATACGGAAAAGCTGCCGGAGAGTATCAATCCGCACACGGGACGCATCCACACCTCCTATCATCAGGCCGTCGCCGCCACCGGCCGTCTGTCCTCGGCGGATCCCAATCTGCAGAACATCCCGATCCGCAACGATGATGGGCGCCGCATCCGTCAGGCCTTCATCGCGCCGGACGGTCGGCGGATCGTGGCCCTGGACTATTCCCAGATCGAGCTGCGCCTCATGGCCCATCTGTCGCAGGACCCGGGACTGATCGAGGCCTTCGTGCAGGACCAGGACATCCACAGCCGGACCGCAGCCGAAGTGTTCGACCTGGCCCCCGAGGCCGTGGAGAGCCGTCACAGGCGGGCGGCCAAGGCGATCAATTTCGGCCTGATCTACGGCATTTCCGCTTTCGGGCTGGCGCGCAACCTGGGCATAGGCCGCAATGAGGCACAGGCGCACATGGATCGCTTCTTCCAGCGTTATCCCGGGGTTGCGCGCTACATGGATGAGACGCGCGAGCGGGCGCGTGAGCAGGGATATGTCCAGACCATGTTCGGTCGTCGCCTGTACCTGCCGGACATCAGGGACCGCAACCCGAACCGGAGGCAGGCGGCCGAACGCGTCGCCATCAATGCGCCATTGCAGGGCTCGGCCGCGGACATCATCAAACTGGCCATGTGCGCGATTCACCAGCAACGTGCCGAGGATTCGCGACTGGACCTGATCATGCAGGTCCACGACGAACTGGTGTTCGAAGTCGATTCAGCGGCCGCGGAGAGCCTGCGCGACGAATTGCGCGAACAGATGGAGCAGGTGGTCTCGCTGGACGTTCCGCTGAAGGTGGATGCCGGCCTCGGCGCCAACTGGGACGAAGCGCACGGCTGATATCGATGGCCGCCCGGTGCCTGGCGGGCGTGCAGAAATATTTCGCACGCGATCGGAACTTTGCATTCCACCCCGGGTCTGATGCTGTGAACGCCGCAATGGTGTTCTTCCGCCTCCACTCCCTGGGCGGACATGCCATCCGGTTCCCCCAACCGGTGTCATCGCCCCGGCGGTTTTCCCCGATCGCCGGGGCATTTTTTCAGGGCCGGTCTCCCGCTTCCCCCGCGGATCGATCGGCCCTTTTTATTTTAAATCAACGGCTTAGATGTCGATGTTTTCGGCCAGCAGGGCATTGCGCTCGATGAAGTCCCGGCGCGGATCGACCTGATCACCCATCAGCGTGGTGAAAATCTGGTCAGCCGCGATGACATCCTCCACCCGAACCTGCAGCAGCCGACGGCTGGTCGGGTCCAGGGTGGTTTCCCACAGCTGGCTGGGGTTCATTTCACCCAGGCCTTTGTAGCGCTGGATGTTCAGGCCACGGCGAGCCTCCTTGTACAGCCAGGCGACGGCATCACGGACGTAGGGCACCCGTTGTTCACGTTCGCCACGGCGCACCACCGCGCTCTCCGACCAGAGCCCTTCGATCTTGCGGCCCAGCGTCGTCATGCGCTGATACTCGGCCCCGCTGAAGAACTCCGTCGGCCAATTGACCAGGTGATCGGTGCCATGGCTTGTCCGCACGGTGCGGAACAGGAAGCTGCTGCTGGCGCCGGCGGCGACCGCTTCCACCTGGTAGCTGTGGGTTTCCGGGGCACGCTGTTTCAGCGCCTCCTCGACCTGGGCGGACCAAGCGCTGAGAGCGGCCTGGTCATGTTGCGCCGCTTCGGTCAGCGGCGGCAGATCGCGCAGCACGCGCAGGACTTCCTCGTCATACCGGCGGGCCATCCGCCGGATGATGTGGTCGACACTGGCAATCTCCTGCAGGAAGCTGTCCAGGCTCTCGCCTTCGATCGGCTCTGCCTCCGGCGAGGCCTGCAGGCTGGCGTTCTGTATTGCCAGCTCGCGCAGATAGCGGTCCAGCTCGGCGTCATCCTTGACGTAGCGTTCGCTCTTGCCCGACTTCACCCGATACAGGGGAGGCTGGGCGATATAGATGTGGCCTCGTTCGACCAGGGCGTACATCTGCCGGTAGAAGAAGGTCAGCAGCAGCGTCCGGATGTGAGCGCCGTCCACGTCGGCGTCGGTCATGATGATGATGCGGTGATAGCGCAGCTTGTCGGGGGTAAATTCCTCCCGACCGATACCGCAGCCCA
>JBFJTN010000006.1:0-43129 GCA_041625325.1 Oceanococcus sp.
CCGTCCGTGCCGCTGCGCATCAGATGATCGAAGGCGCCCAGGGCGGCGGTCGCGCCGCTGCCCATGGAGACGATGATCTGCTTGTAGGGCGCGGTGGTGACATCACCGGCGGCGAAGACGCCGGGCAGCGAGGTGGCGCCGCGTTCGTCGACCATGATCTCGCCGCGCGGTCTCAGCGCCAGACTGTCGTCCAGCCATTCGCTGTTGGGCAGCAGGCCGATCTGCACGAAGATGCCATCCAGTCGCAGCTCCTGCATGCTGCCATCGCGGCGATCCTCGTAGCGCAGGCCGGTGACCTTGCGCCCGTCACCCAGTACTTCGGTGGTGCGCGCCGAAGTGATGACGCGCACGTTGGCCAGTGAGCGCAGCTTGCGCTGCAGCACCGCATCGGCGCGCAGGCGCTGGTCGAACTCGATCAGGGTGACCTCGCTGACGATGCCGGCCAGATCGATCGCGGCCTCCACGCCGGAGTTGCCGCCGCCGATCACCGCCACCGGCTTGCCCTTGAACAGGGGGCCGTCGCAGTGTGGGCAGTAGGCGACGCCGCGGTTGCGATAGGCCTGCTCGCCGGGCACGTTCATCTGCCGCCAGCGGGCGCCGGTGGCGATGATCAGGCTGCGCGCGGCCAGGGTGGCGCCGCTGTCCAGTTCCACCTCGATGTGTTCGCCGGCCTCGCGCAGGACGCTGGCCCGTTGCAGGGTCATGATGTCGACGTCGTAGTCGCTGACATGCTGTTCCAGCGCCGCGACCATTTTCGGCCCTTGCGTCGCCGGCACCGAAATGAAATTCTCGATCGCCAGGGTATCCATCACCTGGCCGCCGAAACGCTCGGCCACCAGCCCGGTGCGGATGCCCTTGCGGGCGGCGTAGACCGCGGCCGCCGCGCCGGCCGGCCCGCCGCCGACGATCAGCATGTCGTAGGGCGCCTTGTGTTTCAGTTTCTCGGCTTCGCGCGCGGCCGCGCCGCTGTCCAGCCGGGCCAGGATTTCGTCCACGCCCATGCGCCCCGAGCCCCAGGCCTCGCCGTTCAGGTAGACGCTGGGGACGGACATCACCTCGCGACGGGTGACCTCGTCCTCGAAGGCGGCGCCATCAATCGCCTCATGCTCGACCGCCGGATTCAGCACCGCCAGCAGGTTCAGCGCCTGGACCACGTCCGGGCAGTTCTGGCAGGACTGGGAGTAATAGGTCTCGAAGCGCAGCGGGCCGGGAAGCTGGCGCAGTTGCGCCAGCTTGTCCGCATCCAGTTTGGGCGGATGCCCGCCCACCTGCAGCAGGGCCAGCACCAGGGAGCTGAATTCGTGGCCCAGGGGGATGCCGGCGAAACGCAGGCTGATGTCCTGGCCGGGGCTGCCCAGCGCAAAGGAGGGCGCTCTCAGGCCGCTGTCGCGCTGGCGCTCCAGGCTGACCAGGCCGGACAGGGATTCGATCTGTTCCAGCATCTCCAGCATCTGATGGGAGCGCGCGCTGTCATCGGTATTGGCGGTGATCACGACGGGGCGCTGCAATTTCTGCAGATAGCCGCGCAGCTGTTCGCTCAGTTGTGGGTCCAGCATGGGAAATCCTCGAAAAAAAGGGCCGGTATGAGGAGCTCAGGGACCGGCCCGGGGGTGGCGCCGTCAGCCGTGGGGGAGGGGGAGGGCTGACGACGCGGGGGGACTCAGATCTTGCCGACCAGGTCCAGCGAGGGCCGCAGGGTCGCCTCACCTTCCTTCCACTTGGCCGGGCAGACTTCGCCGGGGTGATTGGCGACGTACTGGGCCGCCTTGACCTTGCGCAGCAGTTCCAGCGCGTCGCGGCCGATGCCGTTGTCGTGGATTTCGCAGAGCTTGATCTGACCTTCCGGGTTGATCACGAAAGTGCCGCGCAGGGCCACGCCTTCTTCCTCGATCATCACGTCGAAGTTGCGGGCCAGGCGGCCGGTGGGATCGCCGACCAGCGGATACTGCACCTTGCTGATGGCATCCGAGCTGTCATGCCAGGCCTTGTGGGCGAAGTGGGTGTCGGTGGAGACGCCGTAGATTTCGACGCCGAGGGCCTGGAAGCTCGCGTAATTGTCGGCCAGGTCTTCCAGTTCGGTCGGGCACACGAAGGTGAAGTCGGCCGGATAGAAGACGATGACGGACCACTGGCCTTTGAGAGTTTCCTCGGTGATGTCGACGAAGTCGCCGTGGTGGAAGGCGGTGGCTTTGAAGGGCTGGATTTCGGTATTGATCAGGGACATGGTCGCCTCTTGCTTGGCGTGAGTGGGTAGCTGCGGCCCACGATACGGCCTGCCGGACGATAAATAAAATGATTTATCCTCATGAGATAGATTGATCAAAACTATCAACTGGCCTGCCGATTCGACGCTTCCCGTATGATGCGGCGCCTGATCCACACTTCATTTTCCTGCCCATGACAGCCCTGATCTGCGGTTCCTTCGCCTACGACAACATCATGGTCTTCCAGGGCCGCTTCGCCGACGAGATCCTGCCGGACAAGGTGCACATCCTGAATGTGGCCTTTCTGGTGCCGGAGCTGCGTCGCGAGTTCGGTGGCTGCGCCGGCAATATCGCCTACACCCTGCAGATGCTGGGCGGCGATGCCCTGCCCATGGGCACGGTGGGCGAGGACTTCGCGCCGTATCGCGAGCGCCTCAAGGCCCTGCAGATGGATGACCGCCTGGTCACGGCGGTGCCGGGCAGCTTCACCGCGCAGGCTTACATCGTCACCGACCTCGATGACAACCAGATCACGGCCTTTCATCCGGGCGCCATGGGCGAGGCCCACATTCAGCGCGTGCCGGTCGAGGCGGGCATCCGCCTGGGCATGGTGTCACCGGATGGGCGCGAGGGCATGCTCCAGCACGCCGCCCAGTTCGCCGAGGCGGGCATCCCCTTCATCTTCGATCCGGGCCAGGGCCTGCCCATGTTCGATGGCCCCGAACTGCTGGATTTCATCGACAAGGCCAGCTACGTGGCGGTCAACGACTATGAATCCGGCCTGCTGGTCGAACGCAGCGGCCTGCGCCTGGAGCAGATCGCGCAGCGCGTTCGGGCGCTCATCGTGACCCGCGGCGCGCACGGCTCGCAGGTGCATGTCGATGGCGAGCTGCTGGAGATTCCGGCGGTGACCGCGGAGCAGGTGGTGGATCCGACAGGCTGCGGCGACGCCTACCGCGGCGGCCTGCTCTACGGCCTGCAGCAGGGTCTGGACTGGCCGACCACGGTGCGCATCGCCAGCTTGTGCGGCTCGCTGAAGATCGCCCACCCCGGGACCCAGAACCATCGCTTCAGCCCGGCGAGCTTCGCCGAGCAGTTCCACCGGACATTCGGCTATCGCTACGACTGATCCGGGCGGGCTGGGCAATTCGCCCCATTGCGGAGAGAATCAGAAGCCCTGACAGCTGATCGGGTAGTGGCTTTGATGGACTGCAACGCTTCCGGCGAGAGCGCCCGTGGGCCGGTCGAAGCGCCTGCCGACGGGAGGCTGAAGCGCTGGATTTTCGCCAATGCCGTGCTGGATGAAAGCCGCCTGGAATTGAGCGTGAACGGGGTTCGCAAGCCGCTGGCGCGCCCTGCCGTCGAGCTGCTGCGCTGTCTGCTGCAACATGCCAACGAAGTGGTCCCCAGGGAGGTTCTGCGTGAGGCCGTCTGGCCAGATCGCGCGGTGTCCGACGCGATGGTCGGCAAGGCCGTCAGCCAGGTGCGTGCCGCGCTGCAGGAGGCCCCGCCGGATCTGATCTGCACGGTGCACGGTTCGGGCTACCGACTGGATGCGGTCGTCGAAGCACGGGTGGTCGGGTCGCAACCGACGGAGCCGCCCTCGCCGGACGGCGATGTGCTGGAGCGGCGGCTGCGCCGCGATCTGAGGCGCTTCCAGTGTGCTGCCGCTGTCCTGCTGCTGCTCGTGCTGGTACTGATCGCCTTCTGGCCGGCCGGGGAAGCCCGGCGGGAGCATGGCACGGCGGGCGAACAGGCGCTCCGGCCCGATGCGGCGGACCCGGTCCGGGTGGAGGCGCTGCGGGCGCGGCAGCGCGCCGATGCGGTCAGGGCCTTCATGCAGGACGAACTGCTGGCCGGCCTGCGACAGTCTCCCCGGCCGCGCGCGGTCGATTTCCAGGCGGTCGTCGACGCGGCGGCCCGGCGTATCGACGGCTTGCTGCAGCATCGTCCCCTCGCGGCCGGCGACCTGCACATGCTCTTTGCACGGGATCTGGTCAGCTCGCGCGCCCGAGCGATCGGGCATCTGGATCGCGCAGTGGAGCATTACGCGGCGGCCGGACAGGCGGGAAGGGCGGAACTCCTCGCGGCGCGCATGTTGCTGGCGGACAGGCTGATGCACAGCGGTCGCTATGGATCGGGCCGCCGCCAGATGGAAGAGGCAGCCCGGCTGGCCGCGGCGGCGCTGGGCGAGGACAGCTGCCTGAGCATCCTGGCCCGTGGCCAGGCGATGACGATGGCGGCCCATGACGGGGCCATCGTTCGGGCCATGGCCGAACTGAGGCGACTGATCGATCGTGCGAGACGCTGCCACGCAGCAGGACCGCAGGCGAGCATCATCGTGCGGCACGTCCTGCCGATCCACCGCTTCGATCTTGTGCCCGCGCAGGTCCAGGCGCGCCTGGACCTGGATTACGCCTGGCTCAGCCGGCTGGCGCGCAGTGATCTGGATGCCGGCGAGGCCAGCGGACGGCGGGCCCTGCAGCTGATGCAGGAACTGCATGGAGAGCAGGACCCGCGCAGCGTTCTGCCCCGGCGCAGGCTTGCCGTTCTGTTGCTGCTGCGTGGTCATGCCCGGGAGGCCGAGCGGCTGCTGGATGAAGCCGACGCCATAGGCCGTTCATCCGGTCATCCGGACGATGCCTGGCGCGCCGGCGCGGCTCTTGACCGCGCGCTGCTGGCGCTGGAGCGGCGCGACGCCGAAGGGGCGCGAATCCTGGCCGGCCAGAGCCTGCGCCCATGCCCCGACTTCGCGCTTTGCACGGCGGCCGAAGTCATGGAGAGTCACGAGAGTTTCGCCGAGGCGGCGCTGGAGCTCGGGGCGCTGGACGATGCGATTGCCGCGTACCGGCGCGCCCTGGCGCTGCGAGGTGAGGCTCATGGCGCCAGCAACCCGTGGGCCCTGATTCCACGTGCCGGCCTGGCCCTGGCGCTGGCCCGCAGCGGTCGCCCGGCCCAGGCCCAGGAGGTGCTGCGCCCGATTGATGCCGCCGCGCTGAACGAATGGCCGGCGGACAGTCTGCATGCCGCGCGCCTGAATCTGGCGTGGGCGGAACTGGCCCGCCAGCAGGGAGATCACGAGGCGCGGCGCAAGGCTCTGGCGCGCGCCCACGCCCAGCTCATCGCGGGGCTGGGAACGGAACACTGGCGCGTCTACTTCGTCGGCCTGGAGATCGCGCGGGCGAATCCCTAGCGGGTGGAAGCCGGCAGCGCGCCGGCGTCGTCGCTCAGGCGTCAGTCGCTGACGGTTCTGCTACCACCGGATTGCGCCCGTATCGGTTCCACAGCAGGTGCAGGTAGACCCCGTTGGCGCAGAGGCTGAAGAACAGGGCGAACAGGTATTCCTCCAGCGGCAGGCCGAGCAGCGCGATGCCGCTGAGGTTCTCCAGGCTCCAGATACGCTCCACGTAGCCGGGCGCGACCCATTCGATGAGGAAGAAGGGGATCACGTAGATCGCGGTGAAGATCAGGCCGGCGATCATCAGCTTGGGGATGGCCTCGTAAAAGCACCAGAAGGCGGCCAGCGCGCCGCCCCCCATCGCGATCAGCGACCAGTAGATGGGATTGCCCGGCCACAGCCAGTAGACCCCGGGGATCAGCACGAAGGGGGTGGCCAGGGTGAACCAGAAACGGCGGTTGATCTGCGGCTGGCGCACCGGGTCCGTGGTGGGCAACAGGATGAAGCCCCACCAGCCCTTGAGGACCGACACGCTGATGCCGGCGATGGCGAAGCAGAAGATCAGGCTCTCGATGTCCACCCCGTAGCGGCCGGCCAGGTCGAACAGGCTGGGCGGTGTCCAGTAGGACTGCATGAACACGGGTTCGGTCAGCCCCAGCGGCATGATCACCAGGCTGGCCATCAGCATGATGCGACGGTGACCCGGCATGGCGATGAAGAAGCCCAGCCACAGGAGCAGGAACAGGCCGGCGCCGAACAGCCAGACGTACTGATCAGGCATGGTCATGCCCCGGCAGACGGAACAGGCGGGCCGCATTGGCCGAGGACAGGGCGGCAATCTGCTCGGTGCTCTGGCCCCGGGCCTGGCCGATGGTGGCCGCGACCGGCGGCAGGTACATGGGCTCGTTGCGGCGGCTCTTCGGCTTGGGCCTGAGATTGCGTGGCAGCAGATAGGGCGCGTCGGTTTCGATCAGCAGGCGCTGATCCGGAATGCGATGCACGCAATCCAGCAGATGACTGCCGCGGCGTTCGTCGCAGATCCAGCCGGTGATGCCCACATACAGGTCGAGCGCGATGTAGTCCTCCAACTCCTCGGCGCTGCCGGTGAAGCAGTGCACCACCACCGCGTCGAGTTCGGGCAGACGGGGCTTGAGCAGGCTCAGGAAATCCGCGTGGGCATCGCGCTGGTGCAGGAACAGCGGCATCTGACAGTCAATCGCCAGATCCAGCTGGGCCTCGAAGGCCTTGAGCTGGGCCTCGCGCGGGGAATAGTTGCGGTGGTAGTCCAGGCCGCATTCTCCCAGCGACACGACCCGCTCGTGGCCGGCCAGATCACCGAAGCAGGCGGCCATCTCGGCATTCCAGTCGCTGGCATGGTGCGGGTGCAGGCCGGCGGTGGCATACAGTTCGACGCCATGGCGCCGCCCGCTCAGCTCGGCGGCGGCGATGGCGCTGTTCAGGCAGCTGCCGGTGACGATGATGGTGTCCACCCCGGCCTCCCGGGCGCGGGCCAGCACCTCGTCGCGGTCTTGGTCGAAGCTGTCGTGGCACAGGTTGGCGCCGATGTCGGTGAAGCCGGGCATGCGAATCGAACTGGTGGAAAGGGACAGGCCTGGATGCTTTGAGTAAAGTAGGCCGTTGCGCGGCGCAGTATAGCCAGCTTGGCGCTGCGTTGGGGCGGGGACCTTCACACGCAAGCAGGACATTGATGAAACGCTTCAGACATCTCATTCTGCCGTCGCTGCTGGGCATCAGCGCGCTGGCCGCCGCTGAATCGGTGATCGTGTCGGATCATCTGCCGATCAATGTGCGCGGCCCGGGGCCGGAAGATCGCATCATTGCCGCCGTGCGCAGCGGCGAGCGCCTGACCGTGCTGGAGCGCCAGTCGGGCTATCTGCGGGTGCGCACCCCCAAGGGCGATGAGGGCTGGGTGCTGTCGCGTTTCACCCAGGACGAGCCGGTGGCGCGGGAGCGTCTGGCCGCCGCGGAACAGGCCCGCGACTCGGCGCAGGCCCGCAGCCAGACGCTGCAGGCCAGCCTGAACGAACTGCAGTCCGCCCACCAGAGCCTCAAGACCGCCCACGGCGAGCTGAGCCTGCGCAGCGAAAGCCTGGCCGCGGAGCTGGCCCGGGTTCGCCAGGCTGCCGCCAGTACGCTGGAGATCCAGGAGGCGAACGAGCGCCTGCAGCAGGAGCTGCTGGCGCTGGACGAGAGCATGCAGTCCCTGGAACTGGAAGCCAAAACCGCGGCCAGCCGACGGTCCACCCTGATCCTGGGTGCCGGGATTCTGCTGGCCGGCCTGCTGCTGGGCCTGATCATTCCCTATCTGCGGCCGCGTCGGAGCGGCTGGTCGGATTTCTGAGGCTGCCGAAGAGGGCCCACCCATGCCAGTCGCCGATCTGATCGTACTCACCATCGCTCTGGGCGTGACCGCGCAGTGGCTGGCCTGGCGCTGGCGGGCGCCGGCCATCGTGCTGTTCGCCGCCGCCGGCATGATCGTCGGGCCGCTGCTGCAATGGGTCCACCCCTCCGAGGTGCTGGGCGATACCTTCCGTCCCGCAGTGTCCCTGTGCGTCGCCATCATCCTGTTCGAGGGCGGCCTCAATCTGCACTGGCATGAGCTGTCCTCGGCCGCCTCCGGGGTGCGCCGCCTGGTGACCATCGCGGCCCTGCTCAGCTTCGGCTTCGGCTCCGCCGCGGCGCACTGGATCGGCGGCCTCTCGCTGCCGGTGGCCATGGTCTTCGGCGCCATCATCGTGGTCACCGGACCGACCGTGATCATGCCGCTGTTGCGGCAGGCCCGGCTGAACCGGCGCACCGCCTCGTATCTGAAGTGGGAAGGCATCATCAATGACCCGATCGGTGCGCTGGCCGCGGTGCTGATCTTCCAGGTCTTCGTGCTCAGCGACGAGGGCAGCCTGCTGCAGGGTCTGACCCGGGCGCTGGTGGCCGGCATCGGGCTGGGCGGCGGGGCGGCCTGGATCCTGGGCCGCGGCTTTCTCAGCGGCGCCATACCCGAATACCTCAAGGCGCCGGTCACCCTGGCCACGGTGCTGGTGGTTTTCGGCCTGGCCAATCACATGCAGCACGAGGCCGGCCTGCTGGCGGTCACGGTGATGGGTCTGGCCATGGGCAACATGGACCTGCCCAGCATGGAGGAGATGCGCCGCTTCAAGGAATACATCACCCTGATGCTGGTCTCCACGGTCTTCGTGCTGCTGACGGCGGATCTGGACACCGCCATCCTGGCCGACCTGGACTGGCGCGCGGCAGCCCTGATTCTGGCCCTGATGTTCGTGGTGCGCCCGGCCGCCATCCTGCTGGCCACGCTCGGCACGGACATGCGCTGGCAGGAGCGGCTGCTGGTGTCCTGGATCGCGCCGCGCGGGATCGTCGCCGCGGCGGTGGCCGGGGTGTTCGGGCCGGATCTGGTGAATGCCGGTTTCGAGGACGGCCGCCTGCTGGCGCCGCTGGTCTTCGTGCTGGTCTTTGCCACCGTCATCGGTCACGGCTTCACCATTTCCGCGCTGGCCCGGCGCCTGGACCTGACCGTCTCGGCCAATACCGTGCTGATCGTGGGCGGCTCGCCCTGGACGACGGCCCTGGCGCAGGCGCTGAAGCATGAGCTGGGGAGCAATATCCTGCTGGTCGACAAATCCTGGCACCGCCTGCGCGATGCGCGGCTGGCGGGCGTGCCGGTGCTGTATGGCGAGATCCTGTCCGAGGAACTGCAGCAGGGCATGGAACTGGCCAGTGTGACCTGCATTCTCGCGGCCACCAGCAACGATGCCTACAACGCCCTGGTCTGCCGTCACTTCGCCGCGGAGCTGGGGCGCGATCGCGTGTACCAGCTGCCCATGTACGCGGCCGAGGAATCGCACAAGCGCCGGCACGTGGCCAAGCCGCTGACCGGGGTGATGGCCTTTTCCGAGAACTCCCAGTACGAGGAACTGTGGCGCCGCCATTTCCAGGGCTGGAAATTCAGCAAGACCCGCATCACCGAAACTTATGACTGGGAGAGCTTCCTGGCCGACGTGACCGGTGAGGCGATACCCATCGGCACCATCCGGGACAATGGCCGGATGATGTTCCATGCCCCCCTCAACCCGATCCGCCCGCAGGCCGGCGACGTGGTGATCTACTACGCACCGCCGCAAGCCAAGGCGGCCAGAAACCGGCCGGCAAGAGATGACAGCAGTGACGAGCAGCCTGCCACGGCTTGAGCCGGGGGCCAGCCACAAGGGACTGATCCAGGGCCCGGCCGGCGCGCTGGAGTACCGGCTGGAGATGCCGCCGGCTCCGCCGGTGGCGCTGGCCGTGATCTGCCATCCGCATCCCCTGTTCCAGGGCACCATGGACAACAAGGTGGTCTACAGCCTGTCACGGGCCGCGCTGGCCAAGGGCTGCGTGGCCCTGCGCTTCCAGTTTCGCGGGGTGGGTGGCAGCGAGGGGCCGCACGACGAAGGACGTGGCGAGGCTCAGGACACCGAGTGGCTGCTGCAGCGCCTGCAGGAGCTCTGGCCTGGCCTGCCGGCCCTGCTGCTGGGCTTTTCCTTCGGTTCCTACATGGCGCTCACTGTCGCGTCCCGACAGCCGGTGGCCGGCCTGGTGGCGATAGCGCCCCCGCTGGCCTACGCGGCAGACGCGCCGACGCCGGAGCCCCTGTGTCCCTGGCTGGTGATCCACGGTGACGCGGACGATGTGGTGCCCTACGCGGATACCCTGGCGCGGATCAGGCAGATGCGCCGGGCCCCGGAACTGGTGACGGTGTCCGGTGTCGGACACTTCTTTCACGGTCGCCTGGCGGAACTGCGCGACGCGGTCGAGCCCTGGCTGGCCCGAATCATCGCGAGCAACTGAACATGGCCCTGCAGGACCTTCTGAAACGCTTTCTGGGCGCGGACCCCGAACAGCCCATGGATGCCGACGCCCGCTTGCGCCTGGCCGGCGCGGTGCTGCTGCTGGAGATCGCCCAGTCCGACTTCGAGCTGGATGCGCGCGAGCTGGCGGCGGTCGAGCGGGCGCTGGCGCGCCAGTTCCAGCTCGACTCGCAGGCGGCCCAGCAGCTGATCGAGCAGGCCCGCGCGGAGCACGCCGACAGCACCAGCCTGGAGCCCTATGTGCGGGTGCTGAATCAGCAGTGCGGCCGGGAAGAGCGCCGTGAGCTGCTGCATGGCCTGTGGCAGGTGGCGCATGCCGATGGGGTGCTGCACGCGCATGAGGAGCACATGATGCGGCGCATAGCCGACATGCTGTACCTGTCGCACGCCGATTTCATCCAGGCCAAGCTGGCGGTGCTTGGCCCGGAGAACGCCTGAGCTAGAGGCTGTAGCTCAGCACCGCGGTGGTGCTGGTCAGGCGGTCGTTGAGGTCGACCTGGCGCAGGCGCAGGCCCAGCTGCCAGCTCGGGTTCAGGGCGTAGGCGGCGCCGACGCCGAGCAGAACGGAATTGTCTTCCCCGGCCACGTGGACCGTCCGGTCATTGATCCTGGCCTCGATATCGCCGTCCAGCAGCTGCAGCATGCCGAGCTGACCATCCAGGCGCCACGGCCCCCAGCTGCGACCCAGCACCAGGCTCAGATCGATGGCTTCGCCGGCCACCGGGTGAGCCCGGGCAAGACCGGGCATCAGCTGTTCGGATTCATGCTCGCGCACGCTGAAGCGGGCTGCGTACTCGCCCCAGGAGCTGAGGCCCAGCTCCACGGCCAGCCAGGGCCGCAGGCGCCAGCCGGCGGACACGCCATACACGGTGGCCGTGTCATCCAGATCCTGCACCTGGGCGCTGGCCGCCGAGGTCTTCAGGGCGCGTTGCAACCGGGCGCTGTCCGTGGCGCTGCGGCCGATGCCCGCCTGGACGCTGAAATAGAAGGGCAGGGAGGCGGAGTCGCCTGCGCTCCGGCGTGACGCGATTGCCGCGGTGTGGGGCGTGGGTGCTGCCGGTGCCGGCCTGGCCGCGACGGGGGCGGCTGCCGGATCGAGCAGGCTGTTCGGCAGTATCGGATCCAGCACGACTTCTGCGAGTTGTTCGCCGGATGGCGCGGCGAGGTACTTCTGCTTCAGAAAGCCGCTCAGTCCGCTGGCGTCACGCACCCGGGCGTACTCGCCATCGCTGCCCAGCTGCTCCAGCCACTCGCCCTGACGCACGATGGCCAGGATCCGGCTGGACAGGTCCGGCGCTTCGCGCAGATGGATCTGGGTGGTGCTGATCATCGGCCCGGCCTGCAGGCCCAGCGGCGCGAGCATCAGGGCGGCGCCGAACAGGCCCAGGCGGCGCGGCGCGCGGCGGCGCAGGGCGGCGAGCAGGGCCAGGCCCAGCACGCCCAGACCCAGCTGGCCGGAACCACCGCTGCTGCTGCCCGAGATCACGCCCGCCACCTGTCCCGGCATGCCCGGGTCGGCGATCCGGCCATTGGCGCTCAGATCGTCGTCCCCGCGCTGGCCATCGCAGAGGTGCAACGTGACGTCCAGGACCTCGCGCGGGGAGCCGTTGATGGTGCGGCTGACCCGCTGCACCTGGGCGCCGGTCTGGCCATCGAAGGCAAACTCATACAGATGGGGCTGCGGGTTGGACGCGGTGCGCCCGAACTTCACGTAGCCGTCATAGTCCGGCAGGACGCCATTGCCGCTGGCTCCGAACAGCAGGTTCAGCTGGACGCATTCGCCGCTGGCCAGGCCGTCGATGTCGAAGCTGATCCATTCCAGGGGCAGGGCATTCACTTCGGCCGGTGCTGTCTGATCCAGCGGCAGGGCATCCGCCAGCGGTCGGACCGACACATTGCCGAGTTCGGCGCCGCTGCCGTCGCCGCCGAGCAGGGCGACGGTGATCGAAACCATGTTGGGCGAACCGTCGCCCAGGCTGTGGGTCATCAGCATCGTGGATGCGACATTGCGCTGGCTGCTGTCGGGCAGGCCATCGCCATTGCCATCGCCGACCCGGTCTTCTTCCTCGGATGGAATGCCATCTCGGTCGTCGCCGACCAGCACCTGATCATCGTCGCGCAGCAGGATGTCCAGGCGGGGACTGGCCAGGGTGACGCCGCTGCTGCCCAGTTGCGGGCGGACAGCGACCACTTCGTCGCCTTCGATCTCGCTGTCATCCAGGCCGCGCAGGATCACGCTGGCGCTGGTCTGGCCGGCGGCAATAGTGATGCTCAGCGGGAGTTCGTAGTCGCTGCCGGCGGTGGCGTCACCGCCCGGGTCGAGGAACAGGGTGAGCGCTTCGCCCAGCGCCTGACTGAGTGAGGCCGTCAGCACCGATTCGCCCCCGTCTTCCGCGATGGCGAGGCGGCTGGCGCTGAGCTGCAGCTGCGGCGTGCCTCCGGCGGCCACCCGGACCAGGGCCGGAAAGATGGGGCTGTTGGCCCGGCCATCGCTGACCATGAGCGGCACCGTCAGGGTGCCGACGAAGCCGGGTGCCGGGATGAGCAGCTGGCCGGACAGGCTGTAGTTGTCGCCGGCCTGCGGATGGAGCGTGAAGACGCTGGAGTCCGGATCCTCGATCTCGAAATGGCCGACCCGCAGTTGCAGTGACTGACCCGCAGGCACGCTCAGCTCCAGCTGGGAGATCACCTCTGGCGGCACGTTGGGCAAGCCGCCTCCCGGCTGGCCGGCGGGGCTGGGCGCTGGGGTCGGACTGGGCGTCGCGCTCGGTGCCGGTGTCGGGCTCGGCGTCGCGCTCGGTGCCGGTGTCGGGCTCGGCAGCGGGGTCGCGGGGGGCGGCGTCGGCTCGGGGGTGGGCAGCGGCGTGGCGCTTGGGGTCGGCGTTGCCGTCGGAGGCGGAGAGGCCGTCGGGATTGGCGTCACCGTGGGGGTCGGTGAGGCGGTCGGCACCGGTGTTGTTGTCGGCGTCGGCGTCGGCGTCGGGATCGGAGGCAGAGTGGGGGTCGGCGTCGGCGTGGGGGTCGGCGTCACCGTCGGTGTCGGGGTCGGCGTCACCGTCGGTGTCGGGGTCGGCGTCACTGTCGGCGTCGGCGTCGGCGTCGGGGTTGGCGTCACCGTCGGGGTCGGTGTCGGCGTCGGAGTCGGTGTCGGCGTCGGAGTCGGAGTCGGAGTCGGTGTCGGTGTCGGGGTTGGCGTCGGCGTCACTGTCGGCGTCGGCGTCGGCGAGGACAGCAAGGTGAAGGTCACCCCCGGCGTGCCGCCGCAACTGCTGAATGCGGGGACATCACTGGAGCTGCTGATCGTGTTGGCCACGTAACTGGAACCGCCACCACCGGCGCCGGCACTCTTGTTGTTGCCACTGACCGCACCGCCGCCGCCGCCGCCATTGTAGCCGCCGCCGCCGCCACCGCCGCCGGCCTTGTTGCTGCCGCCTGCAGTGGTCGCCGCCGTGCCGGCGCTGCCGGTGCCCGGTGCCCCGGTGTCGCCACCGGCAGCACCTGCAGTCGAGTTGCCGCCGCCGCCGGCCTGGCCGCTGGCGTACTGGCCCTGCGCGTCCATGGTTGCGGTATTGGGGCCGGTGCCCGCGGCGCCGCCGCTGGCTGCGGGGGGGGGGCCCACCTTGCCCGCGCTGCCGCCGCCGCCAGCCGCGATCACCAGGTCGTCACCAGCGCTGGTCTCGATGGTGGTCGCGCCGCCGCCGCCACCACCGGGTGAGCCGCCGTTGCCGGCGCCACCGGCACCGCCGTCCGGGGTGCCCGCGGTGGGGGTGCCGCCGCTGGTGCCCACGGTGATGTTCAAGGCCAGGGGGGAGCCATTGACGAAGTTGCCGATGGACACCAGGCCGCCCAGGCCGGCATTGCTGCCACCGCCCGGCGCGCCGCAGGCGCTGATGGTGTAGGTGCCTGGGGGAAGCTGGCAGGAGGTGCCGGCGGTGATCGCTGATCCGGTCGGGCAATCCGCCAGCACGATCCTGGAGGAGGCATCCGGGCTGACGCTGAAAGCCGCAATGCCGGCGCAGAGCAGCGCGGCTGTGGATATTGCGGTGGCCTGGGCCTGATGGCGGGATTCGGACGCCGACAGGGCGTCCCGCTTCGAGTCTTGCATGCCTTTACCCCCACGGTTGGCATATTGGATTCTGTCGCCTTGCGGCGCCAGAGCAGGGCCCTTTCTGCGGGCCTCTTTCATTGCTGCTGTCAGGACAATGCGAATCTTGACCCGTCGGACTCTAGCACAGCAGCGCGCGACCAGGCGTCGGCGCGGCACGCAACTTGCCTCCGCACTGTCGAGTTCCCCGAATCCCAGTGGAGTGGCCTGTGCGTTTCAGCGGGTGGTTGCCGGTCGCGCTGGCGACCCTGTGTCCGGTCGGACAGCTTGCCGCGGCGATCGACTACGACATCCATGAGCCCGTCCTCAGCAAGTCCGTGGTGCTGGAGATCGCGGATGCGCCGCGGCCCGGCGGAGATGCGGTCAGCCTGAGCCTGCTGGCGGTCTACAGCCCGCGGCTGAAGCGGCAGATCGAGGCCCGCGGCTACAGCCTGCCGGACTACATGCTGCGCAGCTATCAGGAAGTGAACCGGTTTTTCGCCAACACCGGACTGGCCACCCGGGTGCGGCTGGTGGGCCTGCTGGAATGGGATCTGCCGGCCGGGCGCAGCCTGGCCCAGGACAATGCCGCGCTGGCGGTCTGGGCGGAAACGCAGGAATCCGTGCGCGATGACTTTGCGGCCGACCTGGTGCAGCTGTGGGAAGTCCCCGAGGCCGGCGTAGATGATCCCGCCATCTGCGGCTGGGGTCAGACGATCGGGCCGGCGCGACTGATCAGCCGGTCCGGCTACGGCTACTCCACGGTGGCCCAGGGCTTGCCCGGCACCGCCTTTGCTGGCTGTTATTCGCGGTCCCCGCCGGAGGAGTTTGCATTGCTGCTGGCCCACGAGCTTGGCCACAATCTGGGCAGCACCCATGGATGGGGCGAGGACAATGGGGTCGGCGCATTCGAATTCAGCCATGGCTTTCACTGCGGCGAGGCGATCGCCGGGCTGCCCCAGGGCACCCTGATGAGCACCACCGGCTACCGCCTGCCTCACTTCAGCTCGCCACTGCTGCGGCGCGATGGGGAAGCCTGCGGCAATGCCGCCGGCCAGCCGTATCCGGCCGACAATCGCGAAACCTTCACCCGCACGGCGAGCGTCGTGGCCAGCCTGCGGCGGGCCGCTCCCGCGCGGTCTCAGCTCAGCGCCCGGATCCCTTCGCGCATCGGCGAACTGACCGAGTACCTGCCGGTGGAACTGAGCCGCAGCGATGCCAGCGAGGCCGCCAGCGTCGATCTGCTGGTGTTTGGCGAAGGCGCCCGACCCGGCGCGGATTTTCAGGCCCCGTCGGTGCAGACGGTCCGTTTTTCGCCCGGCCAAAGCCAGTTGACCGTGCGGATTCCGCTGCTCGGTGATACCACGCCGGAATCCGGCGAATCCCTGATCATCTGGCTGCAGCGGCCGCAGAATCTCGTGATCCGGGGCGGGCAGGGATTCCGGGTGCAGCTGCTTGATGGTCTGGTGTCCCTGCTCGGCGGTCTGATCGCCAGCGTCGGTTCGGCCCTGCCATTGCCGGGCAGCAATGCCGTGCCGTCCGAGCCCGGTGGCGCGCCGCCGGCGCCGCCGGTGGATGAGGCGCCCCCAGCGCTGGCCGCGCCCGGCGGTGGGGGCAGCGGCGCGGCAGGCGCCGGCCTGATCCTGCTGGTCCTGCTGGCCGGGCGCCGTCGTCCGGGAATGGCAGCTCGTGCCGGGCTGCTCAGCCGGGTGGCGTGTAGAACTGCTGATTGAACTTCAGCTGCAAGGGCAGGCTTTCTCCCTGCGGCAGCACGGTGAAATCGAAGCGCATGGTTTCCAGGTGGGAGAAGCCGAAATCGGCGATCCAGTAGCGCGCCTGCTGCTCGGTCACCTCGCGCAGTGTGCCGAGACGCTCCTGGCCGATCAGGTTGCGGATACGGCCGCTGACCTCGGCCGGCTGGCTGATCAGCGGCGCATCGCTGCGTTGCAGGTTGAGCACCAGCACGCCGCGCTTGCGGCTGCGGGTGATGCCATAGGCGCGGGCGACATCCGGGGTCAGCTCGGTGCTGACCATCGCGATGTAGTGCAGGCGCCAGACGCCGGATTCCAGCACCTGCTCGGCGGCCACGGGGGCGGACAGCAGGGCGGCGATCAGGGCGGTGACGAGGCGTTTCATGGTTGGTCTCCATTGCGAGACAGCAGATAGATGCCGATCTGGCCGGACAGGTTGGGCAGCGCCCGCATGGTCCAGCCGCCCTGGTGGCTGGCGTCGGTGACGCTGCGCCGCTCGATCTTCAGCTGCTGCTCGCGACACAGGATCTCGAAGTCGCGCAGGGTGCACAGGTGGATGTTCTTGGTGTCGTACCACTGGGCCGGCAGGGTCCTGGTTCTTGGCATGCGGCCGCCCAGCAGCAGCTGCAGGCGGGTGCTCCAGTGGCCGAAGTTGGGAAAGGTGACGATGCACTGGCGGCCGATGCGCATCATCTCGGCGAGCAGGCGGTCCGGCCGGCGCATGACCTGCAGCGCCTGGGTCATGATCACGTAGTCGAACTGACCCTGGTCGAACTCGGCCAGGCCCAGGTTGAGATCGGTCTGGATCGCATCCACGCCCTTGGCCACACAGGCGGCGATGGCGCTGGCTTCCAGCTCCAGGCCGTAGCCGGTCACCCCCTTGTCCTGCTGCAGATGGGCCAGCAGGGTGCCGTCGCCGCAACCCAGATCCAGGACCCGGCTGCCGGGCGCGATCCAGTCCGAGATGATGCTGAATTCCGGTTTCATGCCTGGCCTCCGATCGGGATGCGCCGCATGTAACTGCCGAACACGTCCAGGTAGTCGGGCACCGGCACCAGGAAATCGTCGTGTCCCAGCGGGCTGTCGATGCAGGCGTAGCTGACCGGCCGGCCGGCCTGCATCAGGGCCTGCATCAGTTCGCGCGAGCGCTCCGGCGAGAAGCGCCAGTCGCGGGTGAAGGCGATGAGCAGGAAGCGCGCCTGGCTGCGCGCGAAGGCCCGGCTCAGAACGCCGCCGAACTCGCGCGCCGGGTCGAAGTAGTCCAGCGCCTTGGTCATCAGCAGGTAGGTATTGGCATCGAACCGGTCGATGAAGCTGCGCCCCTGATAGCGCAGATAGCTTTCCACCTCGAACTCCGGCTCGAAGGTGAACTGCGGGTCGCCGGAGATCAGGTCGCGGCCGAACTTGTCGGCCATGGCGTTATCCGACAGATAGGTGATGTGGCCGAGCATGCGGGCCAGCATCAGGCCGCGGGCCGGCACCGTGCCGTGCTCCGCGTAGCGGCCGTCATGAAAGTCCGGGTCGGTCAGGATGGCCTGGCGGGCGACCTCGTTGAAGGCGATGTTCTGGGTCGACAGGCGCGGCGCGGCGGCAATGGCGATCACGTGGCGCAGCTTGTCGGGAAAGTCGATGCTCCATTGCAGGGCCTGCATGCCGCCCAGGCTGCCGCCGATCACCGCCGCCCATTGCGGAATCTCCAGGACCTGCATCAGGGCGTGCTGGGAGCGCACCCAGTCCCGCACCGTGACGATGGGAAAATCCGGCCCCCAGGCGCCGCTGCCGTCCGGGCGCGGGCTGCTCGGCCCGGTGGAGCCAGCGCAGCCGCCCAGATTGTTCAGGCAGACCACATGGAACCGCTCGGTGTCGATGGGTTTGCCGGGGCCCACGCAGGACTCCCACCAGCCCGGCTTGCGATCCGTCGCGGCGTGATAACCCGCCGCATGATGATCGCCCGACAGCGCGTGGCAGATCAGCACCGCATTGTCGCGCGCCGCGTTGAGTTCGCCATAGGTCTCGACCATCAGCTCGTAGCCGTCCAGGCGGCGGCCACAGTCCAGGTCCAGCGGAGAGGTGATGGTGATGCGGCGGGGGGTGACCAGGCCCACCGAATCGGCGGGAAAGGCCTCGCGCCGACCGGCTGCTCCGGGCGCTGCGCTCATCGCAGGACCGGTGGCAGCGGAATCAGCTGGTTGATGAACTGCAGGACGATGATCACCACCAGGGGCGACAGGTCCAGGCCGCCGATCGGCGGGATCAGCCGGCGCACCGGCCGCATCAGCGGTTCGTTCACGTTCCACAGCAGGCTGGAGGCCGGGCTGTGCATGGCGGCGCCGAACCAGCTCATCACCGCCTGGATCAGGATGGTGAAGGTGAGCAGGTTGAGCAGCAGCACGACGCCCTTGAGCAGGCTGAACCAGAGCACGGTCAGCAGACCCAGGCCGCCGACCCCCAGGATCGCCAGCGCGACCATGATGTTCAGCACCACGATCAGCAGCAGAATGAGCAGGGCCGGGATGTCCAGCTGGCGGTAGCGTGGAATCGCCTTGCGCAGCAGCTGGGTCGGCGGGTTGGTCACCTTCCAGATGAACTGGGCCAGCGGGTTGTAGAAGTCCACCCGGGTCAGCTGCAGCAGCACCCGCAGGATCAGGGTGTAGGCATACAGGCTGAACAGGGTGTTGATCAGGAACAGGGTGGCGTTGTCGACATTCGATGACATAGGGGCTCGCTTGGCGGGCGGTCAGGCTTCGCGGGACATGTCGCGGGCGCGGGTCAGCGCGGCCTGCAGCGCATTATCCACCACCGCGGCCATATGGCCCTGCTGCATCGCGGCCAGGGCCTGCGCGGTGGTGCCCCCCGGGGAGGTCACCCGGGCCCGCAACTCCGCCACCGGGGCGGGATCGCGCAGGGCCAGCTTGGCGGCCCCGAAGGCGGTATGCAGCACCAGATCGCGCGCGAGTTCCTCCGACAGGCCCATGTTCTGCGCGCTGGCCTGCATGCATTCCATCAGATAGAAGAAGTAGGCCGGTCCGCTGCCGGACACCGCGGTGACCACATCCAGGTCCTCGTCGCGCTCCAGCCAGCGCACCTCGCCCACCGCGCCCAGCACGGCGGTGGCCAGGCGCCGGGCATCGGCGACCCCGGCGTCGTCGATGACGGCGCCGGTGATGCCGGCCCGGACCAGGGCCGGGGTGTTCGGCATGGCCCGGACCAGGGCGACCTGCTCGCCCAGGGCCTCGCGGTACAGTCGCAGGGGCAGGCCGGCGGCGATGCTGATGACCAGCGGCTTGCGCACCTTCACCGGCGCGGCGATCTGGGCCAGCACCGCCGGCATCACGCCGGGTTTGACCGCCAGGACCAGCACGTCGACCTCGGCAGCCAGCATGGCGTTGTCGGCGATGGCGGAAATGCCGTGGTTCGCGGTCAGGCTGTCGCGGCGGGTCTCGTCCGGTTCCGCCACCAGGATGCGCGACGCCTCATGGCCGGTGGCCACCAGGCCGCCGATCAGGCTGGCCGCCATGTTGCCGCCGCCGATGAAGCCGATGATCTTCTTCTGCACTGTGCTGTGTCCTGTCCTGTGTCGAGAGTCCGGCGCCATTTTGCCCGGCCCGCCGCTTTCGCTATTCTGCTCCGCCCTCTGGCCGTATCCTCAATCCCGATGCCTTCTGATCTGCACGCCGAATACGCCCCCCGCCTGGCCGCGGCGGACGTCTACGCGGTGGCCAGCGAAACCCCGCTGGAACAGGCCCGCAAGCTCAGCGAGCGCTTCGGGCAGCGCATCTGGCTGAAGCGCGAGGATCTGCAGCCGGTATTCTCCTTCAAGCTGCGGGGAGCCTACAACAAGATGCAGCAGCTGACCCAGGCGGAACGGGACCGCGGGGTGATCGCGGCGTCCGCGGGCAACCATGCCCAGGGCCTCGCGCTGGCGGCTGCGCGGATGGGCCTGCGGGCCATCATCGTGATGCCGGGCACCACGCCCAGCATCAAGGTCGAGGCGGTCCAGGCCCATGGCGCCGAGGTCGTCCTGCATGGCGACACCTTCGATGCGGCCAGCGAGAAGGCCCGTGCCCTGCAGGCCGAGCGGGGACTGACCTATGTCCATCCCTATGATGATCCGGATGTGATCGCCGGCCAGGCCACCGTGGGCCTGGAGATCCTGCGCCAGTATTCCGAGCGGCCCGATGCGATTTTCGTTCCGGTCGGTGGCGGCGGCCTGGTGGCCGGCATCGCGCTGGCGATCAAGGCGGCGGAGCCCGGCATCCGCATCATCGGCGTGGAGCCCGACGATGCCGCCTGCCTGAAGGCGGCGCTGGCCGCGGGCGAGCGGGTGGTGCTGCCGCAGGTGGGGCTGTTCGCCGATGGTGTGGCGGTGCGCCAGATCGGCGAGGAGACCTTCCGCATCGCCCGCGAGCTGGTGGACGATGTCATCACCTGCAGCGTGGACGAGATCTGCGCCGCGGTGCGGGACATCTTCGAAGACAACCGCTCGCTGCCGGAGCCGGCCGGCGCGCTGGCCCTGGCGGGACTGAAGAAGTATGCCGAAGCCGGCGCGCCGCCGGATCAGGTGCTGCTGGCCATCGAAAGCGGCGCCAATGTCAATTTCGACCGCTTGCGGCATATCGCCGAACGCTCCGAACTGGGCGAGCACCGCGAGGCCCTGCTCGCCGTGACCATTCCCGAGCGCCCGGGCAGCTTCCTGCATTTCTGCGAAACCCTGGGGCGGCGTGCGGTGACCGAATTCAATTACCGCTATTCCGACCACAGCGAGGCGCACGTGTTTGTCGGGGTCAAGCTCAGCGGCGGCAACGGCGAACGTGCCGCCATCGTGGAGGCCTTGCGCGGCGCGGGCCTGGCCGTGGCCGACCTGTCGGACAACGAGATGGCCAAGGTCCATGTGCGCTACATGGTCGGCGGGCGTGTGCCCGGTCTGAAAGATGAGCTGCTGTTCCGCTTCGAGTTCCCGGAACGTCCCGGGGCCCTGCTCGCCTTCCTGCGGGAAGTGGGCGCGCGCTGGAACATCTCCATGTTCCACTACCGCAATCACGGCGCCGCCTTCGGCCGGGTGCTGGTCGGCATCCAGGTCCCGTCGGGCCAGCATGCGGCCTGTCGGGCGGCCTTTGACGGACTGGGCTACGACTACGCCGAGGAATCCGACAACCCGGCCTATCAGCTGTTTCTCGGCACCTGACGGGGCGGCCCGGGGGCGGACCTCTCAGCCGCTGCGGTCCCGGCCTTCGAAGCCTGCCGTGAAGGTTTCCGCCGCCGTTGGGCGGTGCAGCAGGTAGCCCTGCACCTCGTCGCAGCCCAGCTGGCGCAGCTGCTCGAGCTGGGCCGCGGTCTCCACCCCTTCGGCGACCGTGATCAGCTCCATGCTGCGGGCCAGCGCGATGATGGAGCTGCACAGCGCCTGCTGGCCGGGGTCCGACTCGAGATCGCGCACGAAACTCTGATCGATCTTCAGCTTGTCGATGGGAAAGCGCTGCAGATAGGTCAGCGAGGAGTAACCCGTGCCGAAATCGTCCAGGGACAGGATGTGGCCCATGGCCTTGATCTCCCCCAGCACCTCGATGGCGCGCTCGATGTCGCGGGCCAGCACGGATTCGGTGATCTCGACTTCCAGCAGCTGCGGTGGGATGGCCCAGGCCCTGCAGTGGCTGCGCAGCGACTCGATGATGCGACCGCTGACAAAGGACTCCGCCGACACGTTGACCGCGATCCCCAGTGCGGCATGGCCGTCACGCTGCCAGCGATGCAGGGTCTGGCAGACCTGCCCCAGCACCCAGTGATCCAGGGCCAGAATCAGGTCGGACTCCTCGGCCAGGGGAACGAAGACACCGGGTGACACCGCGCCGCGCTCGGGGTGCTGCCAGCGGCACAGGGCCTCGGCGCCGAGCAGTTCCCCGTCGCAGCTGAACTTGCCCTGCAGATGCAGGCTGAGCTGGTCCTGCTCGATGGCCTGGCGCAGGTGGGATTCCAGCGCCAGGCGCTCCAGCGCCCGCCGCATCATGGATTGATCATAGAAGCGGAAGGGCGTATCGGCGGAGGACGGCACATCGCCGGCCGCCGTGCTGGCGAAGCGGATCAGGGCGTGCACGGTGTCCGCGTGGGCCGGGTAGCTGGCGATGCCGGCGCTGACCGGCAGGCGGAACTCGTGCTCATCCATGCCCAGTGGCGCGGCCAGCGCCTCATGCAGGCGGCGCGCCCAGTGCATGCCCTCCTGCTGGGCATCCGGCACGCGGAAGAAGGCGATGAATTCGTGCTCGCTCAGGCGCGCCAGACCGCGTCGGGCGCCGCCGTCCGGGCTGCCGAACACGCACTGGTTCAGGCGCTGGCCCAGGCTGCCGACCAGCTCGTCCAGCGACATGGCGCTGAGGCTTTCATGCAGTCGCTTGAGCGGCCCGAAGCGCAGGCAGATGACCAGCAGCTCGTGGCCCTCTTCGCGTGACTGGCGCAGGGCTTCGCGGCAGCGCAGCTCGAACAGATCCCGGTTGGGCAGACCGGTGACCCGGTCGTAGTAGGCCAGCTGGCGGATCCGGGCCTCCCGCTCCAGCACCCGCATGCGCCAGCGCAGGAAGCCCCACAATGCGGCCGCTCCGAGCAGCAGGTAGGCCGCGTAGGCCCAGGGCGTGGCCCAGGGCGCGGCGTGGACGGTGATGGCCAGGCTCAGGGCCTGCGGATTCCAGGTGCCATCGCTGTTGGCCGCCCGGACCAGCAGGGTGTACTCCCCCGGGTCCAGGTTGGTGTAGGTGCTGCGATTGCGGTAGCTGGGTGGCGTCCACTCCCGGTCGAACCCCGCCAGCTTGACCGAATACAGGTTGCGCTGCGGTGCCACGAAGTCCAGCGCCGCGTATTCGAAGCTGATCACGTCCTCGTCGTGGCGCAGGCTCAGCGCCTGCAGGTCGGACACCGGCTGATCGGTGGCCAGGGGCAGGCTGAACTTTTCCACTGCGGTCAGCACCAGTCGGGGGCCGGGTCGCTGCTGCTCCAGCGCGGCGGGGCGCAGGGCGTTGTAGCCCCCGGTGCCGCCGAAGAAGATGCGGCCATCGGCGCTGTGGTGATGGGCACCGAAATTGAACTCCTCGGACTGCAGGCCCTGGGCCCGATGGAAGTAACGGAACTGGCGGCGGCGCGGGTCCAGGCGCATGATGCCGCGGGTCGAGCTCAGCCAGAGATGGCCCGTATCGTCAATCCGGATGCCGTTGATCACATTGCTGCTGAGGCCCTGCCGGGTGCCGAGATGCTCGAACACCGGCTGATCCCGCTGCAGCTGGGCGGTGGGCAGATGGTTCAGGCCCGCACCGGCGGTGCCGATCCACAGGCCCCCGTCGGCGTCCACGGCCAGGCTGTAGATGGTGTTGGCGGCCAGATCGCCCTGGCCCTGATCGCCAGGCCGGAAGCGCCGCATCTGCCCGCTGTCGGGGTCCAGACGGGCCAGGCCCGCACCGTCCGTGCCGATCCAGATCCGACCCTGCGGGTCCTGGGTGATGGCGGTCACCCGGGCCTCAGCCAGAGCGGCCGGATCGTCCGGCGTGCCGGTGAAACGCGTCACCGCCAGGCTGCCGGGGTCGACCCTGGCCAGGCCGCCGCCGAAGCTGCCCACCCAGACATGGCCTTGCCCATCTTCGAACAGGCTCATGATTCCGTTGGCGCCCAGGCTGTCCGGCCTGTCCGCTGCGTGGCGCAACTCGCGCAGCCGCTGCCGGGCGGGGTCGAACACGCTCAGGCCGGCGTTCATGCTGCCGATCCACAACTGGCCATCGCGGCCGCGCAGCAGGCTGGTGACCGGTCCCTCCTCGCGGGCCGGATAGCCGAATTCGGGGCTGAACTTCGCGCGCAGCTCACCGGCCTCATCAAGGCGCAGCAGGGGCATGCCGAAGCCGCCGACCCAGACTTCCGCCTCCTCTTCGGCGTCGGCAAAGGCCAGCACCACCGCGCCGGCCATGGCCGCGGGTGCCGTGCTGCCCAGCTTCCAGCTGTCCGGGTTCCAGCGGTTGACCCCGCCCTGGCGGGTGCCGACCCAGAGCACCCCGTCGGCGCTCTGGTACAGGCTCATGGTCAGGTCATCGGACAGGCTGTAGCGATCGGAATCCCGGTGACGGTAGCGGCGGAATCCGGCCTCGGAGCCGAGGTACAGGTTCAGGCCGGCCTGGGTGGCCACCCACAGACGGCCATCACGGTCGCGCAGCAGGTCGCGGACCTGGTTGCTGCTCAGGCTGTCCGCATCGTCGGGGTCATGCCGGAACTGGCGGCCGCTCTGCCGGTTCAGGCTCAGCCGGAACAGGCCCTGCTCGTAGCTCCCCGCCCACAACGCATCGGCATCCGGCCACAGGCTGGAGATCGCCACCGCCTGGTCCAGGGGCAGGGGCAGATGCTCGATCCGGCCCTGAGCGGTGTCGAGATGATCGACGCCGGCGTCCGTTCCCAGCCAGAGGCCGTCCGGGCTGCTGGCGATCGCCGAGACCGTATTGCTGCTCAGGCTGGCCGCATCGCCCGCTTGTTTCCGGTAGCTGCGCAGCAGCCTGCCCTGCGCATCGAACTGCAGCAGGCCGGCGCCCCGTGTGCCCACCCAGATATGCCCCCGGGCATCGATGTGCAGGGCCCGTGCCAGCAGGTTCTCGCCGGCCGGTCCGGGGCTGGCCACGAAGCGATCCCGGGCCCGTTCCCAGCGCACCAGACCCGCGCCCTCGGTGGCCAGCCAGAGATCGCCGCGACGGTCTTCGGCAATGTCCCAGATGAAGTCGCCCGGCAGGCCGCCATCCTTCGTGCTGTCGCGGAAGTAGCTGGTGATGCGTTGGCCACTGTAGCGGTTCAGGCCGTTCTCGGTGGCCAGCCAGATGAAGCCGCGGGAGTCCTGGAAGACCGCATTGACCGTGCTCTGGGACAGGCCGTCCTCCAGGCCCAGGGCGGCAAACACCATCGGCTGGCCGGTGCCCGCGGCGGGCCCGGCGTGCAGGCCGCACAGGACGGCCAGGCAGACAGCGCCAATCTGGCGAACTACGCGCAAACAAAAATCTCCGCAGGGCTTTTGACGCATTCTTCACGGCTGTCCCCCCAATGTCCACGCAGACAGGTCGGCGTGCGGTGGCGTCCAGGGCGGTGCTTCGCCCCGCCACGGCACGAGTTGTTCCGGAGGACAGAAAAGAATGAAATTTGCCGCTGCCAGCCTTTCCGCCATCGTATTCGGCTGGGTCGTGTCCCATGTCGGATTGCAGATGGAGCGCGCGCAATTGCATCCCGCGGCACCCGTGCCCGAGCCGGTGGCCGAATACCCGACCGCGCCGCCCGCGATCTACATCGTGCAGTCGCGCCGGGGGGTGGACGCCGCCAGCGCGGTCAAGGCAGTGGACGGCGAGATCGTGCGGCCACTGGCGGTGATCAATGCCGTGGGCGCCCGCCTGACCGAGGCCCAGCTGGCCCGCCTGCGTTCGGCCTATCCCGGCCTGCGCATCCAGCGCAACAGCGGGGTGCGCAGCACCGGCCTGCTGGGTGGTCTGGTGCAGACCGTCGAGGCCGATGGTGAAGACGGACTCATCCTGTGGCAGCCCAAGGAAACCCATTATCCGCAGTGGCTGGATGCCGACGACCTGCATGCCATCGGAATCGACGGCAGCGGCGTGGGCATCGCGATGCTGGACACCGGCATCTGGCCGCACCATGGCCTGGAACTGGGGACCCGGCTGCGCACGGGCCGGATCCGCGCGGTCCATCGCGTGCTGGACGACGGTCGCAGCGATGCCAGCGGCCACGGCACCCATATCGCATCGGTGGCGGCGAGCAGCTTTCGAGGCCCCTCCGGCAACTATCAGGGGATCGCCCCGAACGTTGATCTGATTGACGTCAAGGCCTTCGACGAGAACGGCAGTTCCACCTATCTGGACGTGATCGCCGGCATCGACTGGGTGGTGACGCACAGGGATCAGTACAACATCCGCGTGCTCAACATGTCCTTCAGCGCGCCCCCGCAGTCCTGGTACTGGGAGGATCCGCTGAATCAGGCCGTGATGGTGGCCTGGCAGCAGGGCATCGTGGTGGTGGCCTCGGCCGGCAATGCCGGACCCGAGCCGATGAGCATCGGGGTGCCGGGCAACCTGCCTTACGTGATCACGGTGGGGTCGGCGGATGACAACTACACGCCGGAAGATGGCAGCGATGACTTCCTGTCCTCGTTCTCGTCCGCCGGCCCGACTTTCGAGGGCTTCGTCAAGCCGGATGTCGTCGCCCCGGGCGGTCATCTGATGGGCATCATGCCGTCCTTCGCCCGGATCACCGCCGGTCACGACGAGTATCTGCTGGAGGACAACCGGCATTTCCGCATGTCGGGCACCTCCCAGTCCGCCGCCGCGGTCAGCGCCGTGGCCGCCCTGATGCTGCAGGCCGATCCGGGTCTGAGCCCGGATGACGTGAAGTGCCGGCTGGCCGCGACGGCCGCGGCCGCGATGGACGGCGATCAGGCCATGTACTCGGTGTTCCAGCAGGGCGCCGGCATGATCAACGCCTGGGACGCCGTGCATTCGACGGCGACGGGCTGCGCCAACCAGGGCCTGGACATCGATGCCGAGCTGGCCGACGAAGTGCATTTCTCCGGCCCGGTGCAGGAAGACGGCCAGGGCAATTTCGTGATCCGTGACGAGAACGGCGAACCCACCGAGCTGAACGGCCAGGCCTACATCTGGTCACGCTCCTACATCTGGAGTCGCGCCTACATCTGGTCGCGGGCCTACATCTGGAGTCGTGCCTACATCTGGTCGCGGGCCTACATCTGGAGCCGGGCTTACATCTGGAGCCGCTCCTATCCCTGGGAAGTGGCCGAAGCCGGCTCCGGCGGCGGTGAGACCAGCGCGGCACAAGGCGGTGTCCTGGGCGGCCTCGGTGGCCTGCTGCAGAGCCTGCTGGACCCGCTGGGCCTGGGGTCCTGGGCCGAACAGCTGATCCCGGGCAATCTGTGGGTCGATCCGGAACCCCAGCGCTACCAGGACGACTAGCGCGCCCGCCGGGCGGGTGCCTGCCATGCTCTGCGCAGCGGCTTGATGCAGGCCCGCTGCGCACTGCCGCGTCCGGGAATGTCAGCCGCGGAACCGGCCCCAACTTGCCGCACTCTGCCGGGGATAGGACACTGTACGCTGGCGGTGGTCTAGTCGGGACCAGGAGCAGCAGATGAAGAAGCAGGCGGAGGTAGCCCGGTTGCCCGGCCTGGGCAGGCTGAGCATCAGCGTGCGTCCGGTGCTGGATCCGGGGCGCTCCCGCCTGATCGCGCTGGGTGTGCTGCCCTGGCTGGAACGGCCGGAGGGTCTGCTGCTCCAGGGCGCGGCGATCTGGTCGGCGGCCGGTGGCAGCCGGGAGCTGGAAGACCTCTGTCAGGCCCTCAGCACCGCTCTGGCGAATTGCTGGCGGCACTGGTCCGGGCAGGGCCTGAAGCCGCGCCTGTCCATTCCCGTACAGCTTCTGGCGCTGCGACCTGAGAAGATCCGGCGCAGTCTCTGCGAACAGCTGATCGCGCAGGGCATCCCGCCGGACATGCTGGAGTTCCGCATCGATGAGCACGAACTGGTGGACAAGGTCCGACAGGTCTACGTCGTGGCCAGGCAGGTCCGGCTGGAAGGTGCCAGCATTGCCGTGGGCCCCTTCGGCGCGGTCCATGCCCATCCCGAAGAGTCCCAGGACCTGCCTTTCGATGCCATATGGCTGCAGCCTGAGTTCCTCGCCCAGCTGCGCTCGGAGACCGGCATGAGCACGGCGATGCGCGATGCCCTGGCCGCCGCCCGGCAGCGCGGCATACCGGTCATTGCGCAGGGTGTCGACACGCCCGAGCAGCTCGCCATGCTGCCTCCGGGTGTCTGCGCCGGTGTCCAGGGAGACATCGTGGCGCCCAGGATGTTGCCGGATGAACTGCCGGACTGGCTGCAGGGCCAGGCCGGGCAGTCGGTGACCGACGGGCCGGCTGCCGAGGGCAGCGGTGCCGGCGAAGGGGCCGCTGATCTGCCGGCGCGCTGCGCCCTGGTGGTCGACGATGATCCCCTGATCCGGAGCATGCTGAAGCACCAGCTGGCGCAGCTGGGCATCACGGATTGCGATACCGCGGAAGATGGCGCGCAAGCCAAGGAGCGGGTGAGTTCGCGGCCGAGCTACTCGGTGATCTTCTGCGACCTGCAGATGCCGGGGGTCGATGGCGTGGAGTTCCTGCGCTTTGCCGCCGAGCGGATTCCGCTGGTCAACGTGGTGCTGATCAGCAGTGTCGATGCGAAAATCCTGCGCGCCGCCGCCTCGCTGGCCCAGGCGCACGCGCTCAAGCTGCTCGGCACCCTGCACAAGCCGGTGCGACTGGAGACCTTGCGCGGCCTGCTCGAGCGACTCGACCGCGAACAGAGGACTCAGGCTGTCGAGCCGGGTGGCCCGGCGGCGGTTTTTGCTGAAGCCGAAATGCGCGCGGCGATCGAGCAGCGCCAGATACAGCCCTATTTCCAGCCGCAGCTCAGCGTCGCCAGCGGCGATCTGATCGGGGCCGAGGCGCTGGTGCGCTGGCCGCATCCGGATGGCATGCGCTCACCGGCGAGCTTCCTGGGGCCGCTGCAGCTCGCCGGCCTGATGCCCGAGCTGACCCGGATGATGATCGAGGCCTCGCTGGATACGCTGACAAGCTGGCGGGCGCATGGCCTGAACCTGAGCGTGTCGGTCAACGTGCCGATGGAGGTGCTCAGTGATCTGGCCTTTCCCGAACGCCTGTCGGCCCTGTGCCAGGATCGCGGCTTCGCCTCGGACGTGATCAAGCTGGAGATCACCGAATCCAGCGCCATGCGTGATCCGGTGGTGACCCTGGACGTGGTGACCCGCCTGCGCATGCGCGGCTTTTCCCTGGCCATCGATGATTTCGGCACCGGCTTTTCCAGCCTCAGCCAGCTGCGCGAGATTCCCTTCAATCAGCTCAAGATCGACCAGAGTTTCGTGTCGATCTCGCAGCTGGATCAGGAAGCGCGTCTGATCGTCAAGAACAACATCGATCTGGCCCGCAGCCTGGAAATGGTCAGCGTCGCGGAAGGGGTGGAGAGCGCTGACGACTGGCGCCTGCTGCGCAATCTGGGCTGTGACGCCCTGCAGGGCTTTTTCGCCAGCCCGGCGCTGAGCGCCGAGGACTTCATCCGCTGGGTGGAGGGTGACTACGCACGGCGGCGTGCCGGATGGGAGCTGCCGCCAGCCTGAGCGGCCTGATCAGGCCAGTGCCTGGGTCACCCGACGGCGCAGCTCCGGCAGCAGTTCGCGCTCGAACCAGGGGTTCTTCTTCAGCCAGATATTGTTGCGCGGGCTTGGATGCGGCAGGGCCAGGACTCGCGGCGGGAATTCGCGCCAGCCGCGCACGCTGTCCGTCAGGCTGGCCGGGTGATCCGGCAGGTGCCAGTCCAGCGCGTGACTGCCGATGATCAGGCTCAGCCGCAGCGAACTCAGGCTCGCGAGCAGCCGGTCCCGCCACAGCGGCGCGCACTCCGGCCGGGGCGGCAGGTCGCCCGAACGCCCGCGGCCCGGGTAGCACAGGCCCATGGGCAGGATGGCGACGCGACCGGGGTCGTAGAAGGCCTCGCGATCCAGGCCGAGCCAGTCGCGCAGGCGATCACCGCTGGGATCGTCGAAGGGTACGCCGGATTCCTGCACCCGGCGCCCGGGCGCCTGTCCGGCGATCAGGATGCGGGCGCGCGGATCCAGTTGCAGGACCGGGCGGGGCGGGTGGGGCAGGGCAGCGGCACAGTGGCGACAGGCGCGCACCTCTTCCAGCAACTGCGCCACCGCCGGGCTCATCGGCGAGGCGATTCCAGGGCCAGCAGATAGTCCCAGTGCTCGGGGGACACCGGCATCACCGACAGTCGGTTGCCGCGGCGGATCAGGGGGAAGCCTTCCAGGGCTTCGGCATGCTGCTTGATTTCGGCCAGGGAAATGCAGCGCTTGAGCTTGCGCACGTAGCTGACATCGCGCAGGAACCAGCGCGGTGCGGCCGGGTCGCTCTTCGGGTCGTAATGCTTGTCCTGGGGGTCGAAGGCCGTCGGATCGGGTCGCGGGGGGCCCTTGATCCTGGCGATGCCCACGATGCCCGGTTCGGCGCAGTTCGAGTGATAGAAGAACACCTGGTCGCCGTCGCGCATCTCGTCGCGCATGAAATTGCGCGCCTGATAGTTGCGCACGCCATCCCAGGGTTCGGTCTTCTTGGGGCGGGCCTTCAGGTCGTCCAGGCTGAATTCCTCGGGTTCACTTTTCATCAGCCAGTAGGCCATGGGGTACAGCTCCGAATTGCAGGGTGCGGTGGGGGGTGATGACGGCGTCCAGCGGGATGTCCCAGGGCGCGCGGGGCAGAGCATCGACAATCTGTATCTCGTATGCAATGCCGATCAGCGGTGGCTTGCGCAAGCGCAGTCGCGCCAGGCAGCGGTCGTAGTAGCCGCCACCCTGGCCCAGACGCGTGCCCTGCCGGTCGGCGCCCAGCAAGGGCAGCAGAATGGCATCCATGGCCCAGGGTGGGCGGCTGCGCCCGCGCCAGGGCTCGCTGATGCCATGCCGATTGCGTCGCCGGGGCGCGTCCCAGGGCAGGAAATTGAGCTGCGCGCCGTCGATGCGTGGCAGGTACAGCTGCTGACCACGGGCGCGGGCCGCCTCGCAGAACCCGGCCAGTGACAGCTCGCTGCCCAGGGCGGCATAGACCGCGATATGGCGGGCTCGGCGCAATCGCGGGTTACGCAGCAGGCGCCGCGCCAGCTGCCGGCTGGCCTGCGCGCGCTGCCGCGGACTCAGCGCCTGGCGGGCCCGGCGCAGGCGGCTTCGCCACTGCGCACGCAGCTTCGTGTCTGTCACGGGGCTGGTCAAAAGAGAACCCGGTTCACCGCCGATGTCGGCGCATGTCTTCGACCTTGAGACGAGGTCTCAAGTGGGTGCGGTAGCGCAGCCATCAGGCTTTCCGCCGAGATGCGGACCTGCACACAGGCCACATTCCCGCTCCCGGGATAACGCAATTGGCTCAAGGGGTTCCCGACACGCATCGGGCACCGCAGCAGAACCGGGCCAGCGCATTATACGGCACGCCGGAGTCAGGAAAATGCGAAGGGCGCCGGTGCCCGTCTCACTGGCCGAGATCGATCGGGTCGCCCGCTCCCAGTTCGGCGTCGATGCGCAGCTGCAGCTGGTGGGCACGATCATCTTCGTCCACCGTGCCGTGGCCGGAAATCGGCGTGACCTTGCGCGGCGGATGGCTGGGCTGCTCCTGGGCGAGCATTTCGCGCGCCATGTTCAGGGCGGTCATCACGGCGATGCGCTCGACGCCCAGGCCGGCGGCGCGCTTGCGTATGGCCTGCATGCGGTCATCCAGATAGCGGGCCGAGGCCAGCAGGTGGTCGCGCTCATCCATCGGGCACGAAACCTGGTATTCGCGGCCGAGTATCTTGACCGTCAGGGGTACGGTGTCCTGGCCTTTCATGCGTCTGTCTCCGTTTCCAGGCGTTTGATGCGCTCGATCACGCCCTGCAGGCGCTTGCGCAGTTCGGCGTTGCGCTCCTGCAGTTCGTCACGTTCGAGTTGCAGCTTGTGGCGCTGTTCGCGCAGCGCCGCATGCGAGTCCAGCAGCGCTTCGATGCGGTCTTCCAGGGCCGCCCATTGTGCTTCGGTCATATGCGTGGCGTGTCGCGCAAAAGCTCAGTTTAGCAGGCCCTCGGGCTTGGGGTTCAGCGCAGGTGGAACAGGCCGAACCAGGTCCTCGGGTCAGTGTACAGGGCATGTTCTCGCCAGCCGGCCCGGCCGGCCATGGCGGCGAACTGGGGCGGCGAGTACTTGTAGGAATATTCGGTGCAGATGCCTTCTCCCTCCGCCAGATCGATGGCCTGGCCGTCGATGTGGCAGCGCTGGGGGCGCTGGCTGAGCAGGAACATCTGGATGGCGCCGATCTCCTCGTTCCAGTGCGCCGCATGGTCGAAGGCCCGCGGCTCGAAGTCAGCACCCAGGGCCCGGTTGATGTGCTGCAACAGATTGCGATTGAATTCCGCGGTCACCCCGCGGGCATCGTTGTAGGCGGCCTCCAGCGTGGCGCGGTCCTTGCGCAGGTCGACCCCGATCAGCAGCTCGGCCTGGCCGTCGCCCCAGCGGCGCAGCCGGCGCAGAAAGGCCTCGGCCTCCCGGGGGGAGAAATTGCCGATGGTCGAGCCGGGGAACCAGATGACCGGCGCGCTCATCTCCGCAGGCAGGCGCAGATCCTGGCTGAAGTCGGCGCAGATCGGACGGATCGCCAGCGCCGGGTAGTCGCGCTGCAGCTGCCCGCCATAGTCGCGCAGCTGGCGCTTGCTGATGTCGATCGGCACATAGGCCCGGGGGCGCTCCAGCGCATCCAGCAGCATGCGGGTCTTGATCCCGCTGCCGCTGCCCGGCTCCACCACCCAGCGCCCGTGGCCCAGGTCGGTGGCGATGGCCGGCAGGGCCTGTTCGAGGATCGCGATCTCGGTGCGGGTGGGGTAGTACTCGGGCAGCTCGCAGATCGCCTCGAACAGCTCTGCCCCCCGCGCATCGTAGAAGTACTTCGAAGGCAGGTGGCGCGGATTGCGGCCGAGCGCTTCCAGCACCTCGGCGCGCATGTCGGCGGCCACCGGATGACAATCCAGTATGTCCAAGGCTAGAGGTCCCTCGCGAGGCGCAGGCCGCTCATCTGCCAGCGGCTGTGCGGGTAGAAGAAATTGCGGTAGCTGGCCCGGACATGCCCGGCCGGGCTGAAGCAGGAGCCGCCGCGCAGCACCAGCTGGTTGCACATGAACTTGGCGTTGTACTCGATCAGCGGCCCGGCTGGCGGGCGGTAGCCGGGATAGGGCGCATAGGCGCTGCTGGTCCACTGCCAGACCTGATCGAACCAGCCCTGACCGTCGGGGTGCAGGCGTTGTGCGGCAGGGCTCGCCTCGGGAGCGGCGACCTCCCACTCCGCTTCGCTGGGCAGGCGGGCGCCGGCCCAGCGGGCATAGGCATCCGCCTCGTAGAAGCTCAGGTGGCACACCGGCGCCTGCGGCAGCAGGGGGCGCGGACCGCTCAGGCTGAACTCCTGCCAGCCATCATCCCGCGGCAGCCAGTACAGCGGTGCGGCCAGCTCGTGGCCCTGCAGCCAGTCCCAGCCGTCCGACAGCCAGTGCGCCGGCTCGCGATAGCCGCCGTCCTCGATGAAGGCGAGATAGTCCGCATTGCTGACCAGGCGGCGGGAGATCGCGCAGGGGCGCAGCAACACCTGATGCCTGGGTGTTTCGTTGTCATAGGCGAAAGCCTCGGCGCGGCTGCCGATCTCGTGCAGGCCGCCGTCGACCTCAAGCCAGCCGTCCTCGCCTGCCGAGACGGCAGGGGCAGACTGCTCGCGGTAGGCGGGCAGCAGCGGATTGCAGAACAGCAGATGCTTGATGTCGGTGAGCAGCAGCTCCTGGTGCTGCTGTTCATGCTGCAGGCCGATCTCGCTCAGGCGCAGGACCTCGGAATCCGGAGCTCGGGACAGGAGCGCCTGCATGGCCTCGTCGATCTGCTGCCGGTAGTCGAGCACCTCCGCCAGTGAAGGCCGCGTCAGCAGGCCGCGCCGCGGCCGCGGGTGACGCGGGCCCAGGCCGTTGTAGTAGGAGTTGAACAGGAAGGCGTAGCGCGGATGCACCGGCCGATAATCCGGCACATGGGCCTGCAGCACGACGGTCTCGAAGAACCAGCTGGTGTGGGCCAGATGCCACTTCGCCGGGCTGGCCTCCGGCATGCTCTGCACCGCGCAGTCCTCGGCGCTGAGGGGCTCGATCAGGGCCAGGCTGTGCCGGCGGATGTTGCGGTAGCGTTCAGCCAAGGACATCAGACGCGCCCTGCCATGTCAGCCTGGATCGGAATATAGCAAAAGGTCAGGAGCGCGCCGTGACGCGCGCGCCGGCAGGCCAGCCGCCGGCGCGCGTGGTCCTCAGCGCAGCAGCAGGAACAGCGCGCCTTGGCCGCGATGCAGATGGAGCAGCACCTGGGCGCCGCTGTCCAGACCTTCCAGTGCCTGATTCAGCGCGCTGACCGAATCCACCGGCTGGCGGTTCACCGAATCGATGATGTCGCCGCTGCGCAGGCCGGCCCTGGCCGCCGGGCTGCCGCGCTGCACCTCCTCGACCAGCACGCCATCGAGATCCTTGGCCCGCGGATGCTCGGCGGGCAGGTCACGCAGCTGGGCGCCTTCCAGGCGCGGGTGACGGTTGCCGGCGGCGCCTGGGACACTGCTCTTGCCCAGCGCCACCGTGGTGGTTTTCTCCTTGCCTTCCCGCAGGTAGCTGATCTTCACCTTGTCGCCCTCGCGGTGCAGGCCGATGGCGTTGCGCAGGGCATCGAAGTTGCGGATCTCCTGGCCGTCCACCCGGGTGATGATGTCGCCCGGTTTGAGGCCTGCTTCGGCGGCGGCGGATTCCTCCAGCACGCGGGCCACCACGGCACCACGGCCGGCCTCCAGGCCGAAGGCCCGGGCCAGTTCCGGGGTCAGGTCCTGGCCGATCACGCCGAGCATGCCGCGCTTGACCCCGCCGTGCTCGACGATCTGGTCCTTGACCGACACGGCCAGCTTGACCGGGATGGCGAAGCCGATGCCGACGCTGCCACCGCTGGTGGAGATGATCGCGGTATTGATGCCGACCAGCCGGCCCCTGAGGTCGACCAGGGCGCCACCGGAGTTGCCGCGGTTGATCGAGGCGTCGGTCTGGATGAAGTTCTCGTAGCGATTGCCCAGGCCGGAGCGACCCAGCGCGCTGACGATGCCGGAGGTCACGGTCTGGCGCAGGCCGAAGGGATTGCCGATGGCCACCACGAAATCACCGACCTCCAGCTTGTCGGAGTCGCCCAGCGGCACGGCGGTGAGATTGTCGGCCTCGATGCGCAGCACGGCGACGTCGCTGTCCGGGTCCGAGCCGACCAGTTCGGCCTCGAACTCGCGATCGTCGCTCAGGCGGATGCGGATTTCATCCGCCTCGGCAATCACATGGTGATTGGTCAGGACCAGGCCCTTGGCCGCATCGACAATCACGCCGGATCCCAGGCCGCGGACTTCCCGCTCGGGCGTGCGTTCGCCGAAGAAATCGCGAAAGTTCGGGTCGTTGAAGAAGGGATGCTGCACCTGGCCATGGCCCTTGACCATGACATTGACCACCGCCGGTGTGACCTGCTTGAGCATCGGCGCCAGGCTTGGCAGTTCGCCACTGGCCGCGGCCTTGGGGATGGTGGCCTGGGCCACCGGCGCCAGCAGGAGGAGGGCGCTCAGGAGCAGGGCATTGCGCATCGTGTGAATCTTCCGTCTGGAAATGGGGACAGGGCTCAGACCCGGCGGGGGGCAGGGAGGTTCCCCCTGCGCCGCGGCCGGGTGTGGCCCTCAGGCCGGAACCGCAGGGTTCAGGCTGTAGGTGCCGGTCAGGCTGGCCTCGGCCAGGACCCGGCCCATCAGCAGCTTGCGCAGGTCGGTGAGGCTGAAGCCGGGCTGCAGCTGAAGCGAGTCCTGATTGATCGCGTAGATGGTGAAGTGATAGTGGTGCACCAGGCTGTCATTCCAGGGCGGGCAGGGACCGTCATAGCCCAGGTAGTTGCCGGCCATCTCCGGGTCGCCGGCAAACCAGCCGGTGTAGTCGTTCAGCCCCTGGACGCTGCCCGCCGGTCCGGCCGGCTGGGTCTTGCCACGGGCCGTCACACCATCGCTGCAACTGCCCGCGGCTATCTGCGTGACGCTGGCCGGGATGTCCGCGATCAGCCAGTGCACGAACTCGGCACGCGGCAGGTCGGCCGGCACCTGGCGGCCTTCCTGATTGACATCATCCGGCTTCGTGGGCACGTCCGTGTCGATGCAGCAGATCACATAGGAGCGGGTGCCTTCCGGCGCCCCGGACCAGCTCAGCTGCGGATTGCGGTTGCTGGACAGGGCCACATGCGTGGCCGGATCCGGCACGCCGAAGGCGAATTCGCCCGGAATCGGCTGGCCATGGTCGAAATTGTCACTGCGTATCTGCATGGGTCCTGCTCCTGCGGGAGGTTCGGGATGCGGCCGCCGCGCGCGGCGTCAGTCGCTCTGCAGCCTCACCACTTCGTGTCGGCTGGTGGAAAAGGGTTTGCGGAAGGCCTGTACGGCATGGCTCAGGCGCTCTCCCAGCGGCTGGCGCAGCTTGTACTTGACCGTGTAGATATCGTGGGTCTTCAGACTCTGCAGCAGATAGTCGTCGCTGGTCTTGAGTTCATCCACCAGACCCATGTCCAGCGCCCGGCGACCATACCAGTGCTCGCCGGTCGCGACCCGATCCAGGTCCAGCGCCGGCCGGTTTTCCTTGAGATATTCCTTGAACAGCGCATGGGTGTCCTCGATCTCGCTGCGGAATTTCTCCCGGCCCTGCTCGGTGTTTTCGCCGAACAGGGTCAGGGTGCGCTTGTACTCGCCGGCGGTGATCATCTCGAAGTCGACATCATGCTTCTTCAGCAGCCGGTTGAAGTTCGGCAGCTGCGCCACCACGCCAATGGAACCGACGATGGCGAAGGGTGCGGCAATGATGTGCTGGGCGACGCCGGCCATCATGTAACCACCGCTGGCGGCGATGCGGTCGATCGCGACCACCAGGCGCACGTCGTGGTCGCGCAGGCGGCGCAGCTGCGAGGCGGCCAGACCGTAGCTGTGCACCATGCCGCCACCGGACTCGATGCGGACCAGCACCTCGTCATCGTCCTTGACCACCTGCAGCACGGCGCTGATTTCCTCGCGCAGCTGGTTGACCGCGCTGGCCCGGATGTCGCCGTCGAAGTCGAGCACGAACAGACGGGGGCGGGCCTGCTTCTTGCCCTTCTTTTCCGCCTTGGCTTCGGCCTTGCGATCCTTCTTCTTCTGTTTTTGCGCTGCCTTGGCCTGTTCCGGACTGAGCAGCTCCTGCTGCAGGATCTCGCCCATGGTCTCGAAGCGCTGATTGATGTTCTTCACCTCCAGCTGTTCGGCCATCTGTTCGCGCGCCTGGCGCACAAGGCTGGCGATGCTGCCGACCAGGAACAGCGCCGCGGCGACGAGGGTGACGGCTTTGGCCAGGAACAGGCCGTACTGAAGCAGGTATTCGGTCATGCGGACTCGGCTGGGGTGAGATGCAGGCGGGGCCGCAGCAAGGCGGCCAGTGCGTCGATGTGCGCGGCAGTATCGTTCAGGGCGGGAACATAGCTCAAGCGGCTGCCGCCGGCTTCGCGGAAAGCGGCGGCCGCTTCCTGCTGGATTTCCTCCAGGGTCTCCAGGCAGTCGGCGGCGAAGCCCGGACAGATCACGTCCACCTCGCGCAGGCCACCGGCGGCCCATTCACGGAGCAGGGGCTCGGTATAGGGCTGCAGCCAGGTCTGCTTGCCGAAGCGGCTCTGAAAGGACAGGGCCCAGTCGTCCGGGCCCAGCTCCAGGGCCGCCGCCAGCGCGCGGCCGGTGGCCTGACACTGATCGTAATAGGGATCGCCCAGGTCCACATTGCGCTGTGGCAGGCCATGAAAGCTCATCAGCAGGCGCTGGCCGCGGCCGGCCTCGTCCCAGTGGCGGCGGACGCTGGCGGCCAGCGCCGCGATGTGGCCGGGGGAGCCCGCATACTCGCTGATCCACTGCAAGGACGGCATGCTTCGGCGCCGGGCGTAATGCGCGGCGACGGCGTCGAAGACCGCGGCGGTGGTGGTGGCGGAAAACTGCGGGTAGAGCGGCAGCACGATGATCTCCTCGCAGCCGGCGGCTTCCAGGGTATCCAGGCCTTCACCGACGGACGGCGAGCCGTAGCAGAAGGCCGGCTCCACCGGCCGCTCGAGCCGCTGTTGCAGGGCCGCGGCCTGGCGCCGGGTGTAGACCGCCAGCGGCGAGCCTTCGGGCATCCAGATGCTGGCGTAGTTGCGCGCCACCCGGCGGCTGCGCAGCGGCAGGATCAGGCCGTAGAGCAGGGGCAGCCAGAGCAGGCGGGGCAGTTCCACCACCCGGCGGTCGGCCAGGAACTCCGCCAGATAGCGGCGTACCGCTGCAGCGGTCGGCGCCTGGGGGGTGCCCAGATTGACCAGCAGGACACCGGTACTTTGCGTCATGAGTGGTCCAGTTCCTGGTTGTCGAGGCGCCGCAGGTAGTCCTTGTAGGCCTTCATCGCGTGCGAGCCCATGACCAGCATGATCGGCAGGTTGACCGCCAGCATGAAGCCCAGGGCCACGGTGGACAGGGTGTCGATTTCCGAAGCCGTGCGCACGAAACCCAGGCAGGAGATCACGATCAGCGTGCACCAGATGACCCGGTAGGGGAGGATGAGGCGCTCGCCGCTGAGGTAGATCATGCCCTGCTCGCCGTAGTAGCTCCAGGTGATCATGGTGGAGATGGCGAAGAACCAGATCGCCAGGGTGACCATCCAGCGACCCAGGCCGTCATGGCCGCTGTCGAAGGCCCGGGCGGTGAGCGTGGAGGCCGGCAGGTTCTCGTAGACGCCGCGGTCCACGATCTGCACCGCGGTGTCGCCGGGCAGCGGATTCCACTGCACCGAAGCCACCCCCCGGGCCATGCTGACCTCGCCGAAAATCCTCTGCCGCGCGGTGTCCTCGCTGCCGGCGATCGGCGCGACCACGACGAAGACCGTGTCCCCGTCCTGCCAGGGGCCGGGCGGCAGGGTCTCGGTCGCCGGGTGCCAGCCATCGCTGCCGTAAGCCATCTGCGGGCTGGCGTCCCACTGGGCCGCCGGGCCGCGCTGCCAGACCCCGCTGGACAGGATCACCAGGGCGGTGATGCTGCAGACCACGATGGTGTCGATGAAGGGCTCGAGTCCGGCCACCACGCCCTCGGTGGCGGGTTCGTCGGTCTTCACCGCCGAGTGCGCGATGGGCGCACTGCCCAGACCCGCCTCGGAGGAGAACAGCGCCCGCTTCATGCCGAAGATGAAGGCGGTGCCGAAGCTGGCGCCGACAAAGGCGCCGCCGGCTTCCGCCGGGCTGAAGGCGCAGGTGAAGATCAGGAGGACGACTTCGGGCAGCACGTCGGCGTTGCTGACGATCACGAACAGGCCGCAGACGATGTAGATCCCGCACATCACCGGCACGATGGTGCCGGCGATGCGACCGATGCGCTTGATCCCGCCCAGGATGACCAGGCCGACCAGGGTGGCCATGATCAGGCCAGAGACCCAGGTGGGCACGCCGAAGTAGCTGCGCGTGGTTTCCGCCACGCTCCAGGCCTGGAACATGTTGCCGCCGGTGAAGGCGAACAGGATCATGGGGATGCAGAACAGGGCGCCGATCACGCCAGCCGCCCCGCCGATGCCCGGGATCACGTCCTTCAGGCCGTTCTTCGCCACCCACATGGTGCCGCCATGCGGGTTGTCGGGCTTGTCCGTGTTGCGGTAGAGCATGGACAGGGTGACCTCGAAGGTCTTGATCGCCATGCCGGCCAGGCCGACCATCCACATCCAGAACACCGCGCCGGGTCCGCCCAGCTCCACCGCGATGGCCACCCCCGCGATGTTGCCCAGGCCGACGGTGGCCGACAGCGCCGCCGACAGCGCCTGGAAGTGGGAGATGGCGCCCGGGCCGCGCCCGCTGGAGGCGCGCCCGCTGATCAGGGCGACCCCGTGGGTCAGCGAGCGGTACTGGCAGAAGCCGCTCCAGAAGGTGAACAGCACGCCGATGGCGAGCAGGCCGAGCAATACCGGCACCGACAGCATCACCGCGTTGACGGCGTTGAGAAACTCGAAAAACTTGTCCACGGCTATCCTTGTTGACGCGAGTGCGGGCGCGGCCTGTGGTCGGGCTCCGGGCTCAGATGAGAGACTGCAGCAGCACCCAGGCAATGCCCACCGGTGCAATCAGGCGGCAGACCCAGAGCCAGACCTGGCCCAGGGCGAAGGGCACGCTGCCCTGGTTGGTGACTTCGTCCAGCACCCGCGGCCCCAGTACCCAGCCGACGAACAGGGCCGTGAACAGGCCACCCACGGGCAGCAGGATGTCGGTCAGCCGGGCGGCCCAGTCGAGGAAGCTCTGGCCGCCGATCACCAGGGCGTCGACCGCGCCCTGCGACAGGGCCGAAGGCACGCCCAGGGCAAAGCAGACCAGGCCGCAGATCAGCACGGCGCGGCCGCGGCTGAGCGAGGTCTCATCCACCACATAGGTGACCACCACCTCCAGCAGCGAGACCGAGGAGGTCAGGGCGGCGACGAACAGCAGGCAGAAGAACACGAGGCCGAACAGGGTGCCGGCCGGCATCTGCGCGAAGACGACCGGCAGGGTGATGAAGGTGAGGCCGGGGCCTGCCGCCGGGTCCAGGCCATAGGCGAAGACCGCCGGCAGGATCATGAAACCGGCCAGGATGGCGATCAGGGTGTCCAGACCCACCACCATGAAGGCGGAGCCGGGCAGACGCTCGGTCCTGGACAGATAGGAACCGTAGGTGATCAGCGCGCCCATGCCCAGCGACAGCGAGAAGAAGGCCTGACCGATCGCGGCGGTGAAGGTGGCGCCGGTGACCTTGCTGAAATCCGGCACCAGATAAAAGGCCAGGCCCTCGCCGGCGCCGTCCAGGGTGACGGCGCGGCCGACCAGGATCAGCAGCAGCACGAACAGGGTCGGCATCAGCAGGCGCGAGGCGCGCTCGATGCCGCGGCCGATGCCGCCGGCCACCACGAAGGCGGTGGCCAGCATGAACAGGCCGGCCATCACCACCGGCCACAGACCGCCGCCGATGAAGCCGGTGAACACCTGGGTCAGCTCGCCGGCATCGGTGCTGGCCAGCTTGCCGCTGAGGATGAAACCGATATAGGCGATGGTCCAGCCGGCCACCACGATATAGAAGGACAGGATGACGAAGCCGGTGAACACGCCCAGGTAGCCGACCAGCGGCCAGGCGCCACCGGCCAGGGCGCGGAAGGCGCCGACCGGATTGCGCTGGGTCATCCGCCCCACGGCCATCTCGGCCATGACCAGGGAGACCCCGAAGATCAGCACGAAGGCGAGATACAGGAGCAGGAAGGCGCCGCCGCCGTTCTCGCCGGTGACATAGGGGAACTTCCAGATATTGCCCAGGCCGACGGCCGAGCCCGCCGTGGCCATGATGAAGCCAAAGCGGCTGCCCCAGTTCTCCCTTGCCTGCATGCTGGTCCCCCCGATTGCAAGGCGCCAAGGATAGCGAAAAGGGGCGGATTCGGCAGCCGGCGCCGTGCGGGCTCATCAAATGAGCCTGCTGCCCTGCAGGCTGGTGTCACCACGACAGGAGAAACCCATGCACGATGAGCACCGCCCCGCCCCCCACGGCCTGCGTTATGCCGCAGGCGCCTTCGCCCTGCTGTTCTTCATGTCCGGTGCGGACGGCCAGGATGTGGCGCAGCTGAGCTTTCTGCTGCTCTGCGCCGCCTGCCTGCTGCTGGACGAATACGGGGCCCCGCTGCGCGAGACCCTGGCCGACGCCTTCGGCGCGGTGGGCCGGGACGCAGGGCACCGCAACGAGGCTCGCGGTCGGGCGCGAGCCTCGCTGCGACAGTTGCGCGCCTGATCAGCGCGGCCGGCGACGGCGGGCCGGCAGCAGCATGCCCATGATCAGCAGCGCGATCAGGCCGGTGGCGCCACCGGCACTGCGGTTGCCGCTGCGGCCGCCGGAGGCGTCGCCGCCACCGGTGTCCAGGCCGTAGTTGGCGGCCAGGGCGACGGCCCGTTCCGCATTCACCAGGCCATGGCCGGAGGCATGGTCGAAGCCGGGCACCAGTTCCGGGTCGCCTTCGACCACCATGTCGTCGGCGCTGGCAATCAGGATCTCGCGCACCTGGGCCGGCGTCAGCTCCGGATTGGCCTCGAACATCAGCGCGACCACCCCGGTCACATGCGGCGAGGCCATGGAGGTGCCGGACAGGCGGGTATAGGCCACCCGGTTCTGCAGTTCATCCTGCGGCGTGTCGCCGAAGTAGTCGCCTTCCAGGGTCTGGCCGATGGGCTCCAGGATGGAGGGCGCGCTGGTCGAGATGATCTGGTCGCCCGGCGCGGCGATGTCCACGCTGGCGCCGCGCGAGGAAAAGTTGTTGACCCCGCCGGCGGCGCAGCCACCACGGTCGGCCTTGCAGGCCGAGGCCACCGAGATCACCTCGTCCATGCCATTGGGAATCGGGCGCACGGTCTCCGGCTCCGGGCCATCATTGCCGGCCGAGAAGACCATCACGATGCCGGCATCCACGGCGGCGCGGACCACTTCGGCCAGCGGGTCGAAATCGGTGGGGCCAAGCAGGCCCTGGGCCTCCTCCTGCAGGATGCCCCAGGAATTGCCGGCCACCCGGACGTTACCGAGCGCCTCGCGGTGCCGGATCATGTAGTCGATCGCGGCCACCGCATTGGCTTCGAAGCCGATGTCCTCCACCACGCCATTGCCGGCACTGGCGATCTTCAGGGCGACCAGATTCGCCTCCGGCGCCATGCCCTTGATGTCCAGACCGCTGGCCGAACTGCCGTCGCTGGCCATGATGCCGGCGCAGTGGGTGCCGTGGCCGACTTCGTCGATCAGCGCGCTGTAACCGCTGACCTCGGCATAGACGTCCCATTCCTCGGCGCTGAGCACGCCGGTCTCCCGCTGGGCCAGGCTGAGTTCGAAGTTGTAGCCGCCGAGCACCCGCGAGGCGCCGGGCACGCCGAAATCCGGGTGGCCCATGAAGATGCCGCTGTCGATCACCGCGATGGTGACGCCCTTGCCGGTGACGGCCGGGCGGCTCAGTTCGGTCTCGTCGGCCGCGACGTAGGCCTGTTCCAGGCCATCGGCCGCGATCTGCGGGCGCGAGGAGTACAGGTGCCACTGCAGGGGGCGCTGCAGGGTCACCGCCTTGACCCGCGGATCGCGGGCGTACAGTTCCAGCACCTCGCGCGGGGCGGTGACCGCGATGGCATTGATGGTCGGCATGACGCGGCCGCCGACCACGCCGCGCAGCTCCAGTTCCTCGGCGATGCCGGCAGGGGGCGCCTGATGGAAGGCGATGAAGGCGTGATCAAGGGCCGCATGGGCGGTGCTGGCGATCAGGCCGCCCAGCAGGGCGGCGAGCAGGCGCAGGCGCATGGAGTCTCCG